>DASZHC010000209.1:0-15977 GCA_035938215.1 Chthoniobacterales bacterium | reverse complement strand
GGGCATTACCCCGCTTCAACGCTACTACGAAGGCTCTGTCACCTTCCGGGCGCGGTTCTTCGGGCCTTCCACAGACCATGAACGCCGCTCCTTCCCCGGATCGTGATCCCTGATTCATGTCGCTCCAACTTCTGACCATTCAATCTCCACCCACCCCATGCACCCCTGTCCTACGCTCACTGTGCTCGCCGCAGGCCAGGTCGCGGAGTTGCCGCTCTCCCTTTCCGGGTCGGCTTCCGTTCTGGGCTTCACCTCACTCCCTAGTGCACCGTCTCCTAAATCCCTTTGGTTTCGCCGCAGGTCAGTTGGCTGTTTTTCAAGGCGCGAGCGAAGCGCCCATCCCGCACCATTTTGATACCGGCGGCAGAGAACCAGATCTGCGGGAGCGTAAAATGGTGCGGGATGCGCCCTCCTCGCGCCTTGCCGGCGGCCCATTTTTCAACGCAACGAAGCCCAAGGGATTTAGGAAACGGTACACTAAAACATCATGGGATCGGCCCGGTCAGGACGGATCTGCGAGCCACCGCGCCAAACGCTTCGTCAGAAGGGCAAACGGTGCCGCTCAGTTTTAATTGTCCCTCCTGCTTGCTTCGTTTCACTTTGCATGATCTTTGTGATAGTTCATTCGTAGGGGCAACCGGGTCGCCATCTATGGCATTCAAGTTTGAGATCGAAAGGTCTTTTGCGAGCGAAATCCCGCGCATCGCACGGGAGCGCATTGAACGGGTCGTAGAATCCTTGGCGGAGAAACCGCATCCGAGCGCGGAATCAATTCACGCGGCTCGTAAAGACCTCAAATCTTTGCGAGCCCTCCTGAGACTCGCCCGCGGCTCAATTCCTGACGAAACCAGGCGCAACGAAAACCTCTTATTCCGCGACACCGGTCGATCTCTCGCGGCGGTTCGCGATTCGCAGGCTCTGGTTGAAGCGCTGAAAAAGTTCGTTAAGGGCAAAACTCGAACCGGTTCGAAGATTTCCGCGGTCCAGCAGGAAGTTAGGTTGGACTTTGTTCATCAAGTCCGAAGCAGGATCGAGCAGGAAGCCGTCGAGGAGCTTCCCGAGGATACTCTGAAACAGCTGAAGGAGCATCTGCATGGAGCAGCCCGTAGCGCGGCGCATTGGTTCGATGGATTTTCGTTTGAACGACAAAATGAGTGGGAAGCGTTTGTTGGGCGTGGCCTGCGGCGAACCTATCGGCAGGGAATGGAGATCATCGGCCAGCTGGAAAGTCTAGGCAAGGAAAACGCCGGCGACGAGACATGGCATGCTTTACGGAAGAATACGAAGGCGCTGGGATATCAGCTGCGCCTGTTTCGGCCGATATGGCCGGAATTGCTGGAAACATTGCTCGAAGAAATCGATCAATCGACCGATAAACTCGGTGACGATCATGATCTGGCTGTTTTGCGCGGTCGCCTCTTGAATGAACCCTACGATGCTTCGGAAACTCAGGTAGCAGCCGACATAAGGCGCGTTTTAATTGAATCTCTTGATCGCCGGAGGCGCAAGCTTCAGACGGAGGCATACCAGATGGTTCGCCGAATTTACGCGGAAAAACCAAGGCAATTTGAGAGCCGGATTCATTGCTACTGGAGCATCTGCCAGACAAAACCGATCAAAATTTTGGCGCGGCTTCCTCGAGAGACCACCGGATCTTCTCCGAGAAGAGACCTACCTGCGCGCTCGGGTGGAGGAACTTTACATAGGCCCGCACCCGCGAGCGCAGGAACTTTGCACCGGCCCCCACGTCGGCGCGTCCGCGCACAAAGTGTGGCGACTGGTAGCGTTCCGAGCTGAAGCAGCGAACGTCCATTCCTCATTTTTAGAAGTTGCAGTAGCGTCGCATCTCCGAGCAGGCTGGTTCCACCACGGGAACAGATCGAGTAGGGCCGATCCCACGACGTTAGGGAGGGACGACCTCTGTGCTGTCCCATTTTTCTCCTTGTTATGGGGACCAGAAATGATTAGTCGGACGGCACGGAGGCCGTCCCTCCCATGCGGCGGCCTCGGAGATCTGGCCCTACCGGGTTTACTTCTAATGACCCGAAGCAGAAGGCGAAGGCGAGGCCCGCTGGGAACCTTCGTCACCGAGCTTCGGGAGATTGATGTTTTTGACCTGATTTCCGAGTTCACGAACCTGCGTTTCGAGAACGTCGATTTGCTTCTTTAGCTCGGTATTCAATTGTTCCCGGCGCGGAGTCAACTCCGGAAGGAATAACATTCCAACTACGCCAGCGATCATTCCAAGTAAAAAAACGGCAAGCGACCTCATAACTATTCAGCTCCAATGTTAATTGTTCGCGGTTGCCTCGCGAGCCGAGCGCATCCATTGTTGATTGTGAATCAAAAGATTCGTACGATTCGGCTGAGGTATCTCGCTGCTCAGCTAGGGGAGGTGGCCAACCAGATTACAAGAGTTCACTTCTCCAATTTTCGGGAGAAGGGTTATACGTGGCGCCCGGAAATCAATGTCTTCCGATGCGCTACCTGCTTTCGGATATGCGTAGAACTTGCCGGTGTCGATCCTGACCAGATCGAGCTTGCGATCGCATCGGACCGCCTTTGGGTGCGCGGTTATCGCGCGGCGCCTGAACCGCTCCAGCAAAATGAGATGGCGTACGCCTCCTCTCGTAAGCCGGTAAGGGTGATCGCCATGGAAATCGACCATGGGGAATTCGAACGCGAGGTTGAAATTCCGCCGGCGTTTGATCCCAAAAGGATCTCGACAGAGTGGGACAACGGTCTTCTGTGGATTTTCCTTCCACGAAAAGCTCACGCCTAGCCCGCAAAAAATCACGCGCTATTGAATGGCCGCATCATTTTCGTGAATTACTCTCCGGATAGTGTCATGAGCTCCGAAAAGCAAGACGGGCAAAGCTTCCCTGATTCAAGTTCAAGTAAAGCCCCAGAAAACCGCAACCCTATTTCACCGGAAGCACACCGAGAAACGGTGGACACAGGGGCAGGCAGAGAGGCTGACGCCGGCGGCATCCCAACATCCCTGGCGATTCTTCCTATCCGCGGAATTGTTCTGTTTCCAGGAATGGTTGTCCCGCTGACGATCGGTCGACCGTCAGCGTTGAAGCTCGTCGATTCCGAGTTGCCGGAAACCAAGCAATTAGGGCTCGTGGCGCAACGAGATGAACAAATGGATCATCCCGGGCCTTCGGACCTTTTTTCTGTGGGTGTATCGACGCAAGTTTTGAAGCTGATTCGTCAACCGGACGGAACCGCGGTTTTGATCGTTCAAGCCCTGCGAAGAATTGCAATCGAATCGTTCATACAAACAGAGCCTTACCTTCGCGCCTCTGTCCGAACGTTTAGAACCGTAATACCCGAGGGTGATACGGCCGAGCTGCAAGCTTCCTTCAACAATCTGCGTTCATCCGCCCTAAGGTTACTTGAACTATCCCCGGATATTCCGGACCAGGCCCGGGCGGCGCTGGTCAACCTTGACCAACCAGAGCAACTCACAGATCTGATGGCCGGCAACCTCGGCATCGACCTTCCGGCAAAACAAGCAATTCTTGAGGAGCCTGATTTGCTGACTCGCATGCGCATGGTGCAGGAGGCTCTTCAGCGCCAGCTCGAGATCGCCGAACTGCAGCAAAAGCTGAGAAAAGATGTCGAGGGTCGCTTTTCGGATACGCAGCGGAGAGCCTACCTCAGGGAGCAGCTTCGGGCAATCCAGCGGGAATTGGGGGAAGAGGAAGCCGACGGCGAGGCGCAGGCGGAACAACTACGCAAGAAACTCCAGGATTCGGGTGCGAACGAAAACGTTCTGGCCACGGCAGAAAAAGAACTTAAGCGCCTTAGCCATATTCCCAGCGCAAGTCCGGAATACTCGGTCATCGTCTCCTACGTCGAGATGCTCGCGGACCTTCCGTGGAACAAGACCACCGAGGACAACACCGATCTGGCACGCGCACAGTTTGTACTTGATCGCGATCACTATGGATTAGAGAAAATTAAGCGCCGGATCGTTGAATTCCTGGCGGTTCGGAAACTGCATCCAACTGGCAGAAGTCCGATCTTATGCTTTCTCGGGCCTCCCGGCGTCGGCAAAACGAGTCTGGGCAAATCGATTGCCGAGGCTTTAGGACGCAAATTTGCCCGCTTATCGCTTGGTGGAATTCGGGATGAAGCCGAAATTCGCGGACACCGAAGAACTTATATTGGGGCTATGCCCGGTCGAATCATCCAGGAAATTCGACGGCTTGGGGTTCGCAATCCGGTGCTTATGCTCGATGAGGTTGACAAGATCGGCGCGGACTTTCGCGGAGATCCTGCAAGCGGTCTTCTTGAAGTTTTGGATCCCAGGCAAAACGATTCATTTGTTGATCGCTATCTCGATGTCCCGTTCGACTTGAGCCAGGTCATTTTCATCGGCACTGCAAATTATGTTGAAGGAATTCCTTCGCCGCTCCGCGATCGAATGGAAACCATCGCTTTGCCGGGTTACACGGAAACCGAAAAGCTCAGAATTGCCCAAAAATATCTTGTTCCCAGACAAATTGAAGAACACGGATTGAGTTCCGAGCAGTGCCGTTTCGACGAGGACGCCATCAAGACTATTATCGCGGAATATACGTACGAAGCTGGAGTTCGCGATCTGGAACGCAAAATCGCGTCCGTGTGCCGTAGCATTGCTGCAGAAATTGCAAGGGGAGTCAAGGCCGAGGTGAATGTTTCGCCGAATCTGGTTCGCGGGATTCTTGGCGCTTCCGCACGGCACGTTGGCGAACAGCGTCTGCCGCACGGCTTAGTTGGTGTAGTCACGGGCTTAGCCTACACTCCAATGGGCGGAGATGTGCTCTTTGTTGAAGCTACCAAGTACCCTGGTAAGGGTGGTTTTTTGTTAACGGGACAGGTTGGCGATGTGATGCGTGAATCGATGCAGGCGGCTTACAGCCTGGTACGTGCACGAGCCCGGGAGCTCGAAATCGATCCCGAGCAATTTGTGCAGAACGATGTCCACATTCACGTGCCAAGCGGCGCGGTTCCGAAGGATGGTCCGAGTGCAGGAGTTGCTATGGCCACAGCGATTGCCAGTCTGTTTAGCAATCGACCTGTCAGGAACGACGTGGCGATGACTGGAGAAATTACATTGCGCGGTGTTGTTCTGCCCATAGGAGGTCTGAAGGAGAAAAGCCTCGCCGCACTCCGAGCCGGGATAACCGAGGTACTTATTCCAAAAGGAAATGAAAAAGATCTCGAGGATATTCCTGCAGAGGCCAAGGAGCGCCTCCATTTCAATCCGGTCGAGACGATCGATGAAGCTCTGGCGATCGCATTGGTGAAATAGTGCATCGAGTCATAAGTAGGAGGCATACCGCCGTCGGTCAGTTGGCTGATTTTCAAGGCGCGAACGACGAGCATATCTCAATCGTTACGGGGATCAGAAATGAGTAGTCGGACACGGCACGGAGGCCGTCCCTCCCTAAAATAACGGCCGCCTCGGAGATGCGATCCTACCAGTCGCGAGAACGGCCCTTGGAAGCATTTCTATGGTGACTGGACCTCAAAGAATTGCCTAAACTGCACGGATTCATGGCCACATTTTACCCCCTTTCTTCGGAGGCCGACGCCCATCTCGCATGGATCGAGCCGAAGGTGCTCGATCTTTTGTCCAAATTTCTGCCAGCCCACCAGCGCGATCTGTTTTCGCTCCGGCTGCAGCGGCATTTTCAGGATCTTTACGACGGAGTTCATGCTGTCTACGGGCATCGCGATGACTTCGGGGACTTCCTCGAGCGCCTGGTGCTGCTGATGGCGGGTCAATACATCGCGTGCCCGGAAAATCTCAAGCAGCGTCAGGCCGAATCCATGATCTGGCCTGACTGGTTTCAACACGAAAGCATGATTGGCTATATCGTCTACGCAGACCGGTTTGCCGGCGGATTGCAAGGTATTGAATCGCACATCGATTATTTGAGCGAACTCGGAGTTACCTACCTTCATCTCATGCCTTTCCTCAAGCCTCGAGCGGGAGAGAACGACGGGGGCTACGCAGTAGCGAATTATCGCCAGGTTGAACCCCGCTTCGGAGATATCGATGCACTCGAATCGCTCACTTCTAAACTTCGCGCAAAAGGGATTAGACTGGTAGCAGACCTCGTGATCAATCATGTCGCGGATGATCACGATTGGACGTTTCGCGCACGTAACGGCGAACAACGTTATATAGACTATTTTATTACGTTCCGGGATCGGAACTTGCCCGACCAATACGAACGCACCTTGCCCGAGGTATTTCCGGTCACTGCTCCCGGCAACTTCACTTTCATACCGGAGATGGGCCGTTGGGTTTGGACAACGTTCAATAAATATCAATGGGACCTGAATTGGCAGAATCCCGAGATCTTTCTCGAATTCACGGACATCATTCTCTTTCTTGCTAACAAAGGGGTGGAAGTGTTCCGGCTTGACGCGATAGCGTTTATCTGGAAACGGATGGGAACGGATTGTCAGAATCAACCTGAAGTGCATAGCATCACGCGAGCTTTGCGCGCGGCTGCGCGAATCACAGCACCAGGCGTCATCTTTAAAGCCGAAGCGATCGTTGGTCCCCATCAGTTGATGCACTACCTGGGCACAGGACGCTATTATGGGAAGGTCAGTGACCTCGCATATCACAATTCGCTGATGGTGCAATTCTGGTCGTCACTTGCTTCACGCGATGCGCGCCTGATGACGCGAGCTCTGTCCCGCTTTCCGACGAAACCTTCAAACACCGCCTGGGCAAGTTACATTCGCTGCCACGATGACATCGGATGGGCTATCAGCGACGAAGATGCCGCATCCCTCGGGTGGGATGGTTTTGCCCATCGTAAATTTCTCTCCGAATTCTACTCCGGCAATTTTCCCTTTTCGTTCGCACGAGGAGGCGTTTTTCAGGAGAATCCGCAAACCGGCGATCGCCGCATATCCGGCACTACCGCGAGTCTTGCCGGTCTTGAAATCGGACTGGCAAATAAAGACGAAAAAGCGATCTCCCTGGCGATTGAGCGGATCCTGCTCGGCCATGCGCTTGTTTTCGGGTACGATGGCATTCCGTTGCTCTATATGGGTGACGAGCTTGGTTACTTGAACGACTACAGTTTTTCAGAGGATCCTGATCACGCTTCCGACAATCGCTGGCTTCACAGGCCAAAAATGGACTGGAAAAAAGCCGAGCGCCGCAATGATACCGGTTCCATCGAAAGTCGAATTTTCCGCGGCGTGCAGGAACTGATTCGTGTCCGTAAGCGGACGCTTCAGCTGCATGCCCAAGTACCGGCGATCGTGATCGACAGCGGCCATCCGCATATATTCACACATCTTCGTCCACATCCATCCGGCAATCTTATGTGCGTTTACAATTTCAGTGAGTTCCCTCAAACTCTCACTCCGCATTTATTTGATACCTACCACATATTTTCGCCTTACGACTTGATCACCAAACGCACTGCGAACGCCTGGGACAGGTTGGTTCATCTGGCGCCATACGATCGCCTGTGGCTCGTCGACGCGTCTTCAGTAGGTTAACCGATTGCCGGGCGGCGCCGTATTTCGAGGACGGCATCCTAATTTAATTAAGCAACGACGGGCTTTGATATCCGAGGTTTACTTTTTAACTTTCGGCGCCGTAAGGTTCCCGTGTTCGTTCGCAGGCCGGGCTAACGTTGTGCCCTCTTGCCAGCTGCACCCCTACTTTACCCGGCTCCAATACTCCGTTCGGCCAAGCAACGAAACGCCGATGAAACCGCGCACTTTGATTTTCTCCGGGCTTTCTAGTTCCATAAAGCATGAATAGGTATTGCCGCTCCTGGGATCGTAGATTGTGCCTTCGTCCCAGCGTGTATCGCTTTTTTCTACGAACCCGGACATGAAAACCAAACCAATGATCGGCATGCTTCGCTTGGCAGGATCCGGGTTGTAAATGTCTGTCTTCTCTTTGCCTTCGGGCGTTTTCGGCACCTTTAAAGCCACAATTCTTGCGCTCAACTTGCCGTTGCTCTTAAAAATCTGAAATGTAGCATCCTCGTTCTCCCAGAGTCCGAGCGGCGAGACGCTCTCCGACAAACCAGTGGTTCCTAAGCAGGACAAAACAAGTAAGGCCAGCGTTACGATTATCGCCCGGCGATCGCGGATGCGGAAAAAAACTTGATTCATCTGCAACCAGTTTTGCTTTTCAAGGATTCCAGTGCACTAGTGGTGCATCAAGCCGAGTCCCCCGACGATAATCAGATGGATCGCGACAATGAAGTTTAACAGGCGCGGGAAAATCAGGATCAGAATTCCCGCGATAAGCGATACCAGCGGTGAAAGAGCAATGAACATACGATCAGACCTCCTTTCCTTTCTCCTTCAGAATGACAGACGACGCGCATTCGGCAAATATTCGCGACAAACGCAACTCAGACGGCTTCTCGGAAACTGATGCGAAATTTCCGGTTCGAAGCTAGCTGAATTCCCCTGGAGGGTGCGGTCCCTCTGCACCGCGGTGAAAAATATACCTTCGTCGATTGCGGCTGCGAGGGACCGCATCTCCAAGTCAATAACGGTCATGGAAATTTCGATCGAGACCTTAGAGGGCTAGGCTAGCTAGGCTAGCTAGGCTCCGTCGGAGCCGCGGGTGCGATGGATGCAACCGTGCCTGACAAGCCATGACACTCAGGCTGCAGAAAGCGATTGCGCGGGCAGGTATTCCGTCAAAGAGACATTGCCGTAAGCGTTCATGCCTCCTATCAGATGATGCACACTTTCGAAGCCCTTCGATTGAAGCCAACTGGAAGCAACAGCGCTTCGGTAGCCATCTTGACAGACGACCACCAACGGCCTCGATGTTGACAATTCCGAGAATCGGACGGGCAATATCTCCAGCGGAATGTTGGTGGATTCGGGGATACTCGTTGACCAGTATTCCTTCGAGGATCGGACGTCAAGCAGCGCAGGCTTTCCACCTCGGGAAAGAGTGGATCTGAGGTCAGCAGCCGCCAGTTGAGTAATCCGATGGAAGGCAGTCAGCTCGTGAGCCTCGATGAAGCCCTCAATGTGTCGAAAGCCGGCACGTAGCAGTTTCAACCGCGCTCGATGCGCCTGCCCATAATCTTCTGAGACCAGGAGAATTCGGCTCTTCCTTTGGACAAAAATGCGTGCACTCGCAACGAAATCCGCGCTTTCCAAACCGATGTTCCAACTCCCTGGAAAATGCCCTTCGCCAAACTTCAGCCATCCCCTGACGTCGACTATCGCGGTGTCCGACGCAGATTGCAGTGCCTCCTGTTCAACTGCTGAAAATTCGGATTCTGTCTGTCGCAAAGGCAATTTCACCAAGTCGATCATTATCAGTCTCCTCAAAAACATCTGAATACTTTCTGCTTACAATTCAGCGCTAACATCGCTTCGCGTGATTGCCTACAATCTCCTTCTTACCCATTCGGATGAGATTCGAACCACCATGCCTGCTGGACGCGGCACACTTGGGCCACCGACCAGGAAAACCTCGAGAGCGACGCAGTCGACGCATCAGGCGGAGAAGCCCGAACGGTCTTGCTGTTCCCCGGCTGTTCGCCGAAGCGATACCCTTCAAAGAGCTTTCCTGACTCAATAGCGCCAAAGAAGCGTCGCTCTCCAAGTTCTAGTGATCGGCATAAAGGAATTCTTCTTTAGTATTTGTGGAGGACGGCTTGATTGGTCCAACTTGCAGATGCAAAAGGATGAGGTCGGTAGCGATCCCCGGAAGCTCATGGTGTTGCCAAAATGAAGAACGTGGAAGTGGGTCAGCTGGATCTCGCTAATCCAAGCTCTGTCGATCGATTCGCCCACGAATTTCTCAGTGGAGCGGCTTACTTTCGCCAATCCCAGTTCTGGCGTGGCCTCTCTGCGCCTTTGTCCACCATCAACAGGGGAGCGATGCAGCTCGAGCGGTCCTCCGTGGCATCTTGGAGGGCGCCTACGGCGTGCTGATCTTTTATACCATTGTCGCCGGCGGACTTGGCCATCTCTCTCCGATCCTGGTTTATGCCGCGGCAATTCTTGCCTCCCTCCTTGTCAGCCTCCCCTGGTTAAAGTGTAAGCTCGTGCTGCCAGCGGAGTCAGGCGTGTCGGCCTCTACGTGTCTGCGCAATCGTAGCTGCCGCTCAACAGCTCTGCATCCCGATCGCTCAATGACTCAGGCATATTGGGAGCTAAACCCGAATCGCTCACAAACCTGGGAAGCAGCCCAACACCCTGTTTCAGTCTGTTCAAATCCAATTTTCCTCGGAGGCGCCTCCTGAGCGGCTCTATAGCGCGAAAATCTCACGAGCGCTTTGGCTCGTGAGATTTTCGGGCTAACCACATTTTCTGGCGTGACGGCAAAACGCTTGCGATTTCCTTGATGCCTGACTTCTGCTGCTCCGAAAGGAGGCCACTTTTTCGCGGCGGAGCCCGCGAAAAAACGTAGCCCGTTATGTAACTGAGCACGGGCACTTTGTTCACGTCGTCCCGCTGAGTTGCCGCGCCAAAATCTTAAAACTCGTCCTCGACCTCGAACTCGTCCTTGATTCGGCGCTCTTTATTCGAGCCGGACCACAACCATCGGTTCCTGGAAACTTACTACCCTGCCAGATTCATCAAATTCCAGCCCAAAGGATTCCCGCACGAATGCACTCGCTTTCGCAGCGTGTTCCGCAAGCGCGCCGATCGTAAGGTCACTACAACCTGCCTGTTTCACCCACCACGCGAACTCCAGCCGATAGGGAATGATTCGATGATCTATCCACCTGAACCCGGCTTTCGCCGCTTCCAATTTCCATTGCTCAACGGTGCGCTGGCAAAAATGAGATGGATCACGCGTGCTCTCCCATCTGTTAACCCAATTCAACATCTCAATGGAAGGCGTGATCTGGTCAGCCATGACGAATCGGCCTTTATTAGTCATTACGCGTCGGACCTCGGACAGGAAAAGATCCGCGCGGTGGAAATGATGCGGCGCGTGTCGCGCTGTAACAAGCGAGAATCGACCGGAGGCAAACGGAATCGCTTCCGCCGAACCTTCCACGAATTCGCAATTCGAAATTCCCTGCTCGATTGCCAGCGCTCTCGCCTGGTCGAGCATCTTGGACGCGATATCGAGCCCAATCCCCTTTTTGACATAGCGCGCCACGGCCAGCGCCGTGTGTCCCGTTCCGGTGGCCACATCCAGAGCATAATCATCAGATGCCGGAGCGGCGAGCGCCAGGAGCACGGGCAAGCTTGGACCCGCTCGATGAACGTCGCTTACCGCGTACTTGCCTGCATTGGCATTAAATTGGTCCTTACTCGAAGAAACGGTCATGTTCATCCTCCTGTTGCGTCAACAAAAATATGAATTAGTTCATTGGTGGAGTTCGATCACTTTAAGCACCGGTTCATCCTCCCCAAGAGCTACGGTGACATAGGTAATAGGCAGTCGAAATCTGCGTGGGCCGATGCTGCCGGGATTGATGTAGAACACACCGCTCTTTCTGTCTATTCGCGCCTTGTGCGAATGGCCGGAAATCACCATCGAGATGCCGGCCCTTTCAGGGACGAGGTCCAGTGTTGCCAAATCATGTAAAATGTAAATCAAGTGATCATTAACGGAAATCGTTTCAGTCGAAGAGAGACCAGGAAGGTCGGAATCCACGTTTCCAGAAACTGCGACAACCGGAGCTATCGATTCCAATTCCTGAAGCAGGCTCCGGGGACCAATATCACCTGCGTGAATTATCAGCTCAACGCCTCGCAAGGCAGTTCTTACGGAATCGCGCAAGAGACCATGCGTGTCCGATACGACGCCCATAAGACTTATCGTGCGAAAGCTTCGCATTGAGATGATTCAATCGTAATTTTCTTTCCTGAGTTTATCCAATCATGAAAACGGACGGCATCGGACTTAACAGATCTTCAACCCATTCGTTGACTTCGGTTGCAATGACTTCGTGGATTCTCATTGCAGTGGCGATGTTCCTGGTTCTGCGTCTCCACCTTTTATCCGCTCTCCTGGCGGGTCTCCTGGTTTATGAACTGGTCCATGTTCTTGCGCGTCCCATCGAGAAAAGGCTCGTGAGCAAAGCTGCTCGACTAATCGCACTTGCCACGTTAGCGATACTTACAATTTTTCTCATTGTCCTCGTGATTTTTGGACTTCTTGCGTTCTTCAGAAGCGACACTGGGAATTTGGATCTTCTGGTCGAGAAGCTGCAGCACATCATTCTCGATGCGCGCACGAAGCTGCCGCTCTGGATCGCTGAAAGTCTACCCGTCACCACAGATGACTTGAAATCGTTTGCGGCCGACTGGCTTGGCGAGCATTCCAAAGAGGTACAGCACGTCGGAAATGAAGCGACCCACATGTTTGTTCGTGGCCTGGTGGGCATGGTGATCGGGGCTTTGGTTTCCTTGCGTGAAGGACCGCACATTCGCCAGATGCGCCCCCTTGCGGCCGGACTTGCAGCCCGTATCGACCGATTTGCCAACGCGTTTCGCCAGATCATTTTTGCTCAAGTTAGAATCTCCGCATTGAATACCGTTTTTACGGCCATATTCCTCGTCGCGATTCTTCCTCTGTTCGGAGTTCATCTGCCACTGACGAAGACTCTCATCGCGATCACATTTCTCGCGGGTCTCCTTCCCGTAGTGGGCAACCTGATCTCCAATACCGCTGTTTGCGTTGTCGCCCTGTCGATCTCGCTCTACACGGCGCTGGCTGCGCTGGTGTTTCTAGTCGTAATTCATAAACTTGAATACTTCCTGAACGCGAGAATCGTAGGCGGACGCATCCGTGCGCGCGCATGGGAGCTTCTGCTGGCAATGATAGTGTTGGAAGTGGCCTTCGGGATCGCCGGACTAATAGCGGCACCAATCTACTACGCATATATTAAGAATGAATTAACGGACTCGGGCTTGATCTAGCCAGCGATCACAATCACAACTACACGCGGACTAGCCATTTGCGTAAGCGACTTAGTCAGCTCGAGTCTGGAGGGCTGCGCTCCGTCGCAGCCGCGATCAGCGTACTACCGGCTGAACCTGCCGAGACAAAACTCGGCGAGATGCACTTGTTCCGACAGCCAGCTCATAAGTAGCAAAAAAAGGCTGATCAATACCAAGGCGCTACCAAAGCCTGCCACAAGCACTCTGCGATCATTGCTGTAGGAATACTTCTGCATCTTTTCCTTCCTTTTACAACTAATTCAACAGAATGCAAATCCCCAGAAAGCCGATTGTCGCCAACAAGATTCGCATTCAGAGAGTCGTAAGTCTTACTCGGCGATTTTCAGGAGAAAGTCTACCAATACGGGGAGAACTTGCCTTCTTCGAAGAGGGAGGATGACTCGGCGTACGAGGGCAAACTTATAAACGAGTAAAGTCGGATGCTACCAGGGATAGAAAACAACCGGGGGACCATAATACGGGACATAGTAGGGTCCGTAAGGGTTTTCGATTGCCATCGTGCGCGGGTAATAGTGATGATGCGAACGTGGGTGGTGGCTGGCGTAACGTGGTTTCCGGGAAGGGCTGCGATGTGCCGTTCTATGGGAAGACATATGCTTCGAAACCTCTCCTCCGCCAAGTTCCCGAATTTTCGCCTGCTCGTATGCGCCGATCGCGGATTTAAGCTTTGGATCAAGCTTGCGCATGCGCTCCGCGACATTGACATAATAAGCGCGCATGTAACTGCGCCTCGTCGCGGATCTTGAGGAATGCATCGCGCGCTTCAACAGGTAGGCAGCATGGGGATCGTTCATGGCTTGCGACCGTATCGCTTCGAGGTGGCTGTTCTCCTCGATGTTATCTTTTTTCGCGGTCATCGCCGTCTTGCCGTTCGTTGTGTGTTCGGCGGGTACGTGTTCGGGGAGTTCGTTGGACTCGGGCAGCAAGCTTGGGTTTGAATTCACCGGATTCCGCTCAGGCGCGGGCAAAGCGGGTTCGTCTATCTCGCTCTTTGGCGTCTCAGGCACAGGCTGGACCTGTTGTGCCCCTTCTTCAGCTCCGGCCTTCAGGAGGCAACTCGATGCAACGAACATAAGAATAGCGAGCGCTTTCATGATCCAGCAATTTTCCGTCAAGCAAACCGTCATATATTGCCGGATTTATCCGATGGCCGCAATACCGGTGACTCTCAAAGAAGGAGAAATGGCCGTGACCGGCCGCCGGCCGGCTGAAATCTTATTTTGCGCCCCTCACGCAGAAGCCCCCCTTCCCAGCCGTGAACTTCAGGGGCCAGCTTAAAACTGGGAATGCTCCGGACGCCAGTTTTGGGCCCTACCCCATTCCCTCGGTTCAGAAACGTCAGTTCGGCTGAAACTGCTTATCGAGCGCCTTGCGGTCGAAATAGCATTTATCCGAGCGAATCTTTTCCCCTTCAAGCTGAATGATGGAAGCCCCCTGAAGCGTCATGGTCTGTCCTGTGGGTTCGCTACCGTCTGCTCCGGGGCCAGTATTGGTGCCGCGCACGAGCCAGTGGTGAGCGACTAAGCCAGGCCGGATTTCACCGGCGTTGAGCAGTTCGACAGAAAAGTCGAGGCTGCGAGAAGCTCACTGACATCCAAGTTCCATCTCATAGGTGGACGCCCGACAGATCTCTTATGGGCGCGCTTCCAGGATCATATTGAACGGCGTTTCCACAGCACGGCGAAACCGCGTAAACCCGCCCTTCGAGAGAACATCTCTCAAGCGTCGCTCACCGGCCTGCGCTCCGAGCGCAAGGCCAACTTCCTGACTCAGCGAACCAGGGGTGCATATCATCGTCGAGAACCCATAGTAGACTCTGCCAACGGGATTGATATTCTCAGCAAGCGAATCTCCGGCGAGGGGCTCTACAATCATGAATGTGCCATCGGGCTGAAGGGCTTGTTTGACATGTGACGCTGCGCCAACCGGATCACCCATGTCGTGCAGAGCGTCGAACACAGTCACAAATCCGTAGTCGCTGCCCGGGAAATCTTTCGCTGCGGCAATACTGAACTGGACGTTCGCAGTCTGCTGCTCCTTAGCGTGGCGATTCGCTGCATCGATGGAAGCGGGGTGCAGATCAAATCCATAAAATTCGGAGTTGGGGAACGCTTTCGCCATGATGAGGGTGGAGATGCCGTGACCACATCCGATGTCCGCGACACGAGTTCCAGCACTCAACTTCTGCTGGACGCCGTCGAGAGCGGGTATCCAGTTTTCGCTTATGTTGGCCTGATAACCGGGCCTGAAAAACCTCTCCGTTCCGCAAAAAAGACAATTATGATGCCTTCCCCAGGGAAGGCTTGCTCCGGTCCGGAAACTCTCTGCCACAAGCGGCTCATCGTGGTAGACAGCCGAGACACCGTAGAAACCACCTACCATCGCCGCCGGACTGTCCGGATCAGCAAACACCGCCGCCTGTTCAGGAGTGAGAAAAAAGGTGTCGCTCGCAGCGTCATAGCTGATGTATCCCGAAGCAGCCTGAGCACTAAGCCATTCGCGAAGCTGTCGCTCATTGAGATTGGTCTTCTCGGCGAGTTTCTGGGAGGTCGCCTTGCCAATATCGGCAAGCGCTGTGTAAATTCCGAGCCCGTCGCCAAGTACAATGAGCGCTCCATTTACGGCCGCCCCAAGATCGTTGACCATCTGCCCAAGAAGGTGATTGAGGGCATCGGGATTCAATGAAGATTTACCGGCGCCGGCCGGCATCTCACTTTCAGTTGTTGTTTCCATATCTGTTTCCTTTTATTGAGATCGGGCTGGAGTTACACCCACTCGCTGGCTTTCCAGGAACCGCTGCGAACAGCGACGTCTACGAATGCAAGCGAACGCAGGAAACCCTGTGGCTGGAGTCGAACTGACCTTCAGGCTGAATGTTGTCGTCCAGACTCTTCGCTGAGGATAGTGACGACTCTCCTCGTCGTGAAGGAGAGAAGACGATTAACCCTGTCTTAAAAACGTATTGATCATGCCAGTAATTCATGCACGTTGCAATGTTTTTTCGAAGCCGACCGAACCCGGATCTTCGTCACCCC
>DASZHC010000208.1:0-18926 GCA_035938215.1 Chthoniobacterales bacterium | reverse complement strand
GCATAAACAGACAAGTGAACCCTCCAATACCGCCTTATTTAATTAGACTATTTGTGGCGGCGGCAATCTTGCCAAAGCCAGTTCGGCTTGCATCGCAGGCAAATTAATTAACACTCGCCTAAAAATGTCTGCAAAAGGAGGTCACTCTCGGTGGATTCGATGTAACTGAAACGCTGGGCGATGATAACTTGCGTTTCGACTTCGAGCAGGGATCCACGGGCGTGTCCAACAGATTGCAAAAATTCGCCATTCGTGATTCGTCCTGCGCCCTCAGCAATATTGCTCGGTACGGAGACCGCCGCACGACGTATTTGACTCGTGAGTCCGTAGAGCTCCTGAGGAGGGAAAGCGGATGACGCTTTGTAAATGGCTTCGCACAGGTCAATGGCCTTCTGCCACGCAATGAGATTTTGATATGATTTAATAGTCATAGCAAAAAATAATTCTGTTATTGAAATGCGTCCGTCCAGCTAAATCTTTAGCCCTCTTACTGGCACTGACCACTGACCCGATCTCGAATCCGTTGTATTTGACCCGATTTCCTACTACTGTCCTGCCCCGAAACTTCAGATGGCTAAAGTCTTCCTTAAAACTTACGGATGTCAGATGAACGAGCGCGATTCCGAGCAGGTAGCCCGGATGCTTCTCGAACATGGTCACACGCTTACTCCGCGCGAGGACGAAGCCGAAGTCATTCTCCTCAATACCTGCAGTGTCCGCGATCTCGCCGAACAAAAGGCTCTAGGCAAGATGGGAATGCTGGGAACTCAACTTCGAAACCGTCCGGTTGTATACGGTTTTCTAGGATGCATGGCGCAAAGTCGAGGCTGGTCCCTTCTGAAGGATGTTCCTCATCTTGACATCGTCGTCGGGACGCAAAAATTTCACCGGGTTGCCGAATATGTTGATCAAGCGCTGGAACGCAAGATGGCACGTCCGTTGGACGATGTCCGGTTCTCCATCGTTGACATCGGCGATGAACGAGATTCGCAGAGAGCCATTCGTGATCACCTGCTTGCTGCGGGGCAGGTCACTGCCTTCGTATCGATCATGCAGGGCTGCAACATGCGCTGCACTTTTTGCATCGTTCCATCCACACGTGGTCATGAGCGGAGCAGACCTGTCCAGGAGATTGTCGATGAGGTGCGCTCTTTGGCCGCGCGCGGCGTAAAGGAAGTCACTTTGCTGGGTCAGATCGTCAACCTGTACGGGCGCCACGAATTTGCGAAAATTGACGGCAAGAGCCCTTTTGTTCAGTTGCTGGAAGCTGTTCACGAAGTCGAGGGTCTTGAGCGCATACGGTTTACTTCTCCGCACCCGATCGGGTTCCGGCAGGATTCGATCGAGGCGTTTGGCCGGCTGCCGAAGTTGGTCGAGCATGTTCATTTGCCGCTGCAATCCGGGTCCAACCGGATTCTGAAGGCAATGCACCGCACCTATACCGCGGAGGAATACGCGAAACTCGTCGATCGAATTCGGCTCGTATCACCGAACATAGCGATCACGACCGACATCATCGTCGGCTTCCCCGGAGAGACCGACGAAGACTATGCCAGGACGCGTGAGCTGGTCGACTGCATAGGATTCGACAACGCGTTCATCTTCAAGTATTCCAAACGAAAAGACACACCTGCTTCTGACTTGGACGGACAAGTGCCGGACGCGGTGAAGGAGGCGCGAAATCGCGACCTGCTGGAACTGGTCAACACCTGGGCAAGGCGTCGCGCGGAAGTTTTCGTCGGGCAGGAAGTCGAGATTTTGTGCGAAGGGCCGAGCAAAACAAATCCGAACCGGCTGATGGGCCGAACGCGTGGCAACAAGATTGTCGTATTCGAAGGTGCGCCAAGGCACATCGGTCAATTGATGAAAGTTCGGATAACGCGGTCGTCCGGGTATACTTTGTACGGTGATCCGGCGATCCTCAATTGAGGAGAGGCAGCTGCTGTTTCGAACTTGCGCGAGCAGACATTTTGGTGAAATGAACAGCTCCCATGGACTATCCGCCGCGCGTTTATGATTTGAGTCTTCACACGGTCGGCCTGATCGTAGGTGTGTTGCTGCTCATTACTCACCTGACCGCTCTGATGCGTTCGGAAGAGACAAGGCAGTGGCTGAGGAAATTTCCTCGTTCCAAGCTTCTCGGTTATTGCTTTCTCGCCGTTGACGCGATCTGGACTTTCTGGCTGGTGACCAATATGGATCTAGGTGAATTCTCTCAGTTTCGAACCTGGCTCCAGGCAGGAGTTCCCATCGTTTTCATTCTCACGATCTTTTTCGTCGACGAATTTTTATCGGTTCGCGCTCTGGGCATCATGGCGCTGCTGGCGGCTGAACCAATGTTATCTGCCGCATTCCTGCGTCCGGAGATCGCGAGGCTGTTTGTGGTGATTCTCGCCTACGTTTGGCTGACCTTAGGGCTTTTCTGGGTCGGCATGCCTTATCTTCTGCGTGACCAGATCACGTGGCTCACCGAGTCGGCCAATCGATTCAAGGCGGCGGCCATGGCGGGTCTCTTGTACTCACTGACCATACTCGGGTGCTCGGTGACGGTGTACTGAAAACCGGTTGGCTGCCTCGGGGAAATCGGCCCATGCGCGGGCATAGCCCAAGGCGTTTTTGTAAACGCGCCACATTGTTTCGTGGGACTGGCGTCAAAATATTTCGTAGGAAAAGAGGGGTACTTTGTCACGCTGTTTTGTGGATTGCGGACAGATAAGGTCCGGAAGTTGTGACACGTCGGATCAAGAAGCCGAACCGTTTCGACGTAACTGCTGGCGAAAGATCCTGAGCTCATCGACTATCTTGAGACGTTGCTGATCCAATTCGCGGCGATAGCGGCCGGATGGTTCAAACGCCGGCGTACGCGTGGTTGGAGGGATTTGACAATAATTAATTCCAGCAAAGACATCAAGGAGGACAGCATCTATCTGGATTATTACGACCGCACGATCACGCTGTTGTGGTGCGATGATGAAGAGGAAGAAGAATAGAACGAGGGGCCTCAATTTGGCGACAACTGGCTAATGCGTTTCTGCTACCGCGAGAATCGGGCAGGCATCGCTTTGTTAGGCGGGCGATGAAATTCCGCATGGAGGATTGTTGCCTTTTCCCAAAACGTTCGTTCGGCGGACAAAACTTTGATTCGGCAAATCCCTTCCTTGAATGACTCCGGGAACAGCTCCGCGACATATGGCGTCACGGACTTGATGTCGCTTGGCCAGTTATCGGCTCTCGCGCCCATTTCGATTTTTACAGCACGGCGGACATAGCCTGTGCTCGTTGGCGACAGAATTGACGGATATTCAAAGAGCAATGTCTGTCCGTCGGGGTCTGAGGCATCGGATTTCAGAGACCAACGCTCTCCGGCGCGCACCTTTGCTCGAATTGTCGATTCCAACGCGGGCAGCAAGTCACTGTTAATTTTCTTCTGACACGCCAACTTCAACGCATCCACACGGCGCTGCTTCTCTTTATTGCTGGCTCCGGCTTCTGGTTCATTCGTCCCACCGAACCCGAGGAACACGCGGTCAATTGAAACGTCAATGTCTTCCGAAAAGCGCCGGATGAGTTTGAAAGCTTTCGATAATGAAGTACCTCCTTTGAAAATCAAGTGGCCGCCGATCACCGGCAGAGCAAACAACTCCCCCAGCGTCCAGCAAACCCAAAAATCTTTTTCCACAACGACAGCGCCGATTCCAGTCTGTTGTGCTGTCGCCGAAAAAAGTTCAGCGCGTTGTTGCGGATTCAGGTCAAGTACAGCGTCCATGAAATTACTTATTCTTGATTTGTTGAACTATGGGCTGCATCCAGGCGGGCAGCTTTGGAGTCAGTGTCGCGAGATCAGTCTTTGTCGGATGGTCCAGCACACTGCGCAGTCGCGCGATGGTTTCTGGCGAACCGGCGCTCGTTTTCAAATATCGGAGCGCCTGAATCACCATGCCTGCTGGACGACCCGCACCGAGTAAATACCTGGGTGCGGCGCGACGGAAAACCAAAGTGAGTTTTCCCAACTGCACGTCACGCGGCACGCCATCGGTGAGAATCACGATTTTGGAGGGAACCTGCTCAGTCAGTCCGAGCGCGTTCGCAGCGTATGCTCCCGAAAACTGCCACCGAGCATGGCTTCCGTGCATTAACGCGCGCACCGTCCCCTCGACATCGGGGGCGGTCTGGCCGATGATTGGATGCTGACGCGGTAAGTCATAAAGTCCTTGGCGAACCCGCCGCAATTTGCTGGCCTTTACAAGCCGACTGAGTGCCTTCCGCACTGCGGTCGGGCTTCCAAGGTGAGCGAAGTGTCCGGGCGAAAATACCGATGTGCTCCGATTCGCCCGAATGGATTGGAGGATTTTCGCGTCAATGGGTGTCTCTGTTGCTGTCGCGGCTTTCATTTCGTCACAAAAACTAGCCAGTTTTTGTGACAACTGCAAAAGGAATTGAGCCGGGGTGCACTAAAACCAAATCCTCTTGAACCACAAGGAAACTCTCCCGTCCGGCTCCAACGAGGGCACCTTGGGACTTTCCTAGCAAGGGCAAGGATCTGGCGAAAGCAAGAGGAGAGGCTCTTGTGAGCAATCTTTTCATTGCCCAATTTTGAATTGCCAATGTTTCGTCGTTGCGCTTGTCGGCCTGCCGACGCGATTCAGCGTTTCGGTGACAAAGTGAGAAACGTTTGGCTCTTTGCCGGCTCTTGGACCGCGACGTTGAGAGTCTCCACGACGTTGCCTTGTAGGAAAGTCTTGAGCCTCTCTGGCGCGTCCCGCCGCGACAAATTAGGCGAAAGGTTCTGGCGGCGGTCGAACGGCGGCGCGAATTGATTTTCGAGTTGCGTTTGCGAACCAGCCTGGCGGACCTGCGAACGAACTGGAATTTTATCGTGATGCTATCGGTAAGACATGGTTTAACGCCGCTCGATGAATCGTCGGGGCCAGTTCATTTCCACCCGTTGAAATCTTCTGATCGTCACGCCCAAGAATAGGATACTGACGCCAAGCCGCCAAGGCTTAGCGCGGCGAGGCTGAAGTGAACTCGTTCTCCGAGCGATTCAGGCGCTTTAAGCTGAAAGGCCGCTCATTCGGGAGGATTGAGGTAAAGACCGATGACATCCCAAAACTTCGCCTCAAAGTCCGGATCGGCCGAAAGCTCAAAGACACGCGTCAGGTGCGGCTTGATTTCGTTGTCGCTCCAGACCCGCTACACGGTCGCCTTGGAGACTCCCAACTCGCGGGCCATCGCACGGCAAGTCACCCACTTGCAATTCGATTTCAAAGTTGCAACACTACCCCGAAGACAGGTTCTCAATCGCGACTGTGAAGTGCCGTAATGAAACGCCCACTCGTATGACGAGGGTGGATCGAAGGAAACGAGGGTCGGTCCTCTAGGAGTAAACGTGCCGGGTGTATTTCTTAGTCATTCGTCAGCGGATAAACAATTCATTTCACAGCTCGCAGTTGATCTAGCCACACGCGGAATCCCAATTTGGTTTGACTCATGGGAACTTGAATTTGCAGATTCGCTATAAAAGGCCTTGCAGCAAATGAACCTGCACCTTCATCACGTAGCCAGCGACATCACCGGGGTGAGGGGCTTGCGCATTATCGACGCGATTTTGGCCGGCCAGCGCGATGCCAGCCAACTAGCCAAACTCCGAGACCATCGGGTGTACAAGAGCACCCTTGCACAGATGGAAGCCGCCTTGGTAGGCGCGACTATCGGCCCGAAGCATCTCTTCGTGTTGGGCCAAAGCCTCCAAGCCTACCGCTTCTACCAGGCTCGGATCGAAGAGTGCGACCGTGAGATTGAGAGACTCCTGCAACAATTGGTTGAGCGTTTCGAATCATCCACCGCACTCGGAGCCGAGCTATCCCAGCCTGAAGTTCTTAACGATGCGCCGTCCCAAAACCCGCGGCCTGTCAAACGCAAAGTAAAACGCAAGCCTCAAGCCAGCGAACAGAATGGTGTTGATTTAGGGCCGGCGACGGCTGCAAGGGACCGCAGCCCTGCAGGCCAAGCATCAACCGATCATCGTCGGTTACCGCCTGGAACGGTCAGCCTGCCCGCTGTTCCGCCGCTTGTTCTTTCTTGCGTTTACGTTCCATCATCCATGCGACAAAAATGCAAAGCTCATATAGCAGGTACATTGGTGTGCCCATCATCGCCATCGAGACGGCATCAGGGGTAGGCGCCAGAAATGCCGCGGCAATGAAAATCAGGAGAAATGCGTATGCTCGCGTTCGGCGGAGAAGCGCCACGGACAACACGCCGAGGCGTACGAGGACCAGAACGACAACGGGCAACTCAAACGCAACGCCGAACCCGACACAAAGCTGGGTGACGAATGAAAAGTAGTCCCGAACAGTCCAGGTGGGCGTCCAGTCGAGCGATTTTGCATCTCGAAAGAAGAATCGGAGCGTTGCAGGCAAAACGGCGTAGTATCCAAGGACGACACCGGACAAAAACAGGCCGAAGCCAACTGCAACGGCAGGTAGCATCGCCTTTTTCTCCTGTGGAGTGAGTGCGGGAAGAATGAATTGCCCCGCGAAATAGATCAGGAACGGGAACGCGATGACGATTCCTGCGTAAAAGGCCAGCTGGAAAGATATCGTCATCGAATCGGCTACTCCAAGGGACACGAGAGATTGCAAGAGTTTCGGATCGATCGTCTTGAGAGGTCCTTGAAGGATGTGCACAAGTTGAGTGCGGAAACAGAATGCAACAAGCATGGCGGCGCCTAGCGTGAGGGCCATCCGTATGATGACCCATCGCAAGTCCTCCAGATGGTCCAGGAACGGCTTAACCGCTTCGGCATTGTCGCCTTCGCGAAACTTGAATATTCTGGACCATTTCATGGAAGAAGTTTCCGGGCCGACATCCGCGCAAATGTTACCAGTGTATTTGCGTCCTGAATGACACTCTCGGCAATCATTGAACTCAATTCAGCGAGTGTAAATTCCCGGCATTCCACGATTGTTTCGGAATCATCGGGTTGATGGCCCAAACCCGTCGGGTGCACGGGCCGGGCCAGAAACAAGTGCGGAGTTTCATCGCTGTAGCCCTGAGAGGAGTAGTAGTGCCCCAGATATACCAACTCGCCACCTGCGGCCAGCGAGTACCCAGTCTCCTCGGTCAACTCGCGCAGGGCGGTCTCCCGGATCGTTTCCATATCGGGATCATGAGCATCATCAATCTGCCCGGCCGGAAATTCCCAAAGGAATTTTCGGACAGGAATGCGAGCCTGGTGTATCAGCAGGAAATTTCCGCCTTCTGTAACCGGCGCGATGACTACAGCCTGTTTCCGGCGCACGACGGTCCAATATCGAACCCGGTGTTCGCCCGGGGGAACGACTTCCTCCCTAAATACTGCGAGATGAGCGTCTTTGAAAAGGGTGCTTGTATTCCGAATGTCCCAGCCGTCAGGGGTTTTCACGAAGGATTGCGTTCCATGCTTCTAGTGCGGCTGCAACATTTTTTCGCGACGGTGCGCCGATACCTGTTCGACTATCGATTGCGCGGTCGAGATTGAGAACTTCGAAAACGTCCGGACCAAAACTTTCGCTGAACTGGCGAAACTCGTCGAGGCTCATCTGATCGAATCCTCGATACTGTTCCAAAGAATAGGCGACAAGTTTGCCGATAATTTCGTGCGCCTGCCTGAACGGGACATGGTGCAGGACGAGGTAGTCGGCGAGATCTGTTGCAAGCAACCCGGGATCACTCGCTGCGTTTCGCATCCGTTGCGGATCGACCTCTGTCGCTGTTAGCATCTCGGTGTAGACCTCGAGCACCAGCTTGATCTGATCAATCGAATCAAAAACAGGCTGCTTATCCTCCTGTAAATCCCGGTTGTAAGTCATCGGCAAGCCTTTCAAAGTCGAAAGCAGAGAGACCAGATTTCCGATAAGCCGGCCTGACTTGCCTCGGGCCAGTTCGCAAACGTCCGGGTTTTTCTTTTGCGGCATCAAGCTGGACCCCGTCGAGTAGGCGTCACTCAGTTTAACAAATCCAAACTCAGAAGTCGCGAAGAGAACGAAATCCTCGCTAAGGCGCGAGAGGTGCACGCCAATCATGGCAATGGCGAATAGAAATTCCGCTACAAAATCGCGGTCACTCACAGCGTCCATGCTATTGCGGGTGACCTCCGAAAAGCTGAGCAATTCGGCGATCAATTGACGATCGAGCTCGATGGTTGAACCCGCGATCGCTCCAGAACCGAGCGGCATGCAATTGATCCGTTTGCGGGCGTCTGCGAGACGTTCACGATCGCGTTCCAGCATTTCCACATATGCAAGGAGGTGGTGGCCGAAGAGAACCGGCTGAGCGCGCTGAAGATGTGTGTAGCCTGGAAGAATTGCGTCGGGATATTTCTCGGCGAGTCGGACAAGGGCGCGCTGCAGTTTTGCAAGTAATGCCCGAATTTCATCGGTTTCGCTTCGAAGATAAAGCCTAAGGTCCAGAGCGATCTGGTCGTTCCGGCTGCGAGCCGTATGCAACTTGGCACCGGCAGGACCGATGCGTTCGGTCAAAGCAGACTCGATATTCATGTGAATGTCTTCGAGTCCGATTTTGAACTGGAAGCGGTCATTGGCGATTTCTTCTTCAATGGCTTTCAGGCCCGTTTCAATCAGTCGGCGTTCTTCCTTGGACAGCAAACCGGCCTTTTCAAGCGCTGCCGCGTGCGCCATCGAACCCTGAATATCGACATTGTATAAACGCCAATCGAAGGAGATCGATTCGGTGAATTGCTGGACATTCGGGGCTGTCTCTTGATGAAAGCGTCCTTTCCACATTGTGCCTGATGAGTAACGGAAAAATCGGATTTGGTCCACGCCCGAACGACGGACTTGGAAGAGCGCGCATAAACCTTGCGCTCGCCTCATGTTCCGTTAGCCTATCGGAACTTTGTTATGATGGATTCAGGAGAGAAAAACAGCATTTTAAGTAACGTCGAGATCAAGGGAACCATCCGATTCTCGAAGGAATTAATGTTTGATGGAACCTTGGACGGCGACGTGGCGTCGCATGGAGGGACGCTGGTTATCGGCGGTAACGGCAAAATCCGCGGTAACATCCAGGCAAATGCCGTGGTCGTGAAAGGGAAGGTAACCGGCAATATTGCCGCCGAGAACCGCTGCGAACTTCACGGTGGTGCTGAGTTGATCGGGGATCTGAAGACGGCTCGCCTCGTACTTGAGGCTGGAGCGATGTTCGTAGGCAGATCCGAAGTAAATCCGTCAAACATACCGGTCGTCGCGCCGAGCGCAGCAAAGCCTGCCGGTTCCCCTGGCGCTCCTGTGATCGCGCCGGTTCCCGGAGTGTCAAAAGCCGCAAGCCCGCCACGGGAGGGGACACTTCCCGGGGTCAAAGGTTAGGCGGTATTGGAAATCCTTATCCCAAGCGGCGCAGTTTTTGCGCCGCCAGAACGCCAGATTCGACGAAGCCGATTTCGTTTTCTGAGGATTCTGCTTCGTCGAGTCCAAAACCGGTGTGAACGATTCGAGCTCCGTCATCGACGCGATCTTCATCGACGATCACGGAGATCTTTATTTCGGAGGTGCTAATCATCTGGATGTTGATTTCCGCGTTACCAAGGAGCTCGAACATCCTCGCGGCAACACCCGAATGAGAACGCATCCCGATGCCAACCACGCTGAGTTTGGCGATGCCGGCTTGAGCCGCAAATCCTCCGGCTCCAATTTCGGCAACGATCGGGCCGAGATGTTTTTCGATTTTTGGCAACTCATCGGCGGGGATCGTGAACGAGATGTCCGTGGTGCCGGCCGCCGAAACATTTTGAACGATCATGTCGACGTTCACGTTGATAACGGCAATTTCATTGAAGACTCGTGAAGCGACGCCGGGCTTATCCGGAACATGGCTGATCGTGACTTTAGCTTGTTTGCGGTCGACGCTGACCCCCCGAATGACCACTTTTTCCATCCCGGCTGTTTCGTGTTTCACTACTGTTCCTGGCTGATCGTTAAAACTGCTGCGCACTTCAAAAATAACGTCAAATTTCTTTGCAAACTCCACCGAGCGCGATTGCATGACCTTCGAGCCGAGACTGGCCATTTCGAGCATCTCGTCGTAGGAAATCTCAAGGATTTTCCTTGCACTCTTTACAATCCGCGGATCGCAGGTGTAAACGCCGTCCACGTCTGTAAATATCTGGCAGAGATCGGCTTTGATGGCTGCGGCAAGGGCGATTGCGGTCAAATCGGATCCGCCGCGCCCAAGGGTCGTGATCTGGCCTTCGAAACTTTCCCCCTGAAACCCGGCAACGATCACAATACTTCCCTCATCCAGGAACGAATGGATCCGCTTGGGAGTAATATTGGCGATCTTCGCTTTCGTGTGAAAGCCGTCGGTCACAATCCCGGCTTGAGCGCCAGTTAATGAGACGGCCTGACCACCGAGACCGTTAATTGCCATCGCCGTCAGAGCGATCGTTGTCTGCTCACCCGTCGAGAGCAAGACATCCATTTCGCGTTCTGTCGGATGCGGTGCCACCTGACGGGCGAGTTCAATCAGGCTATCCGTCACGCCGGACATGGCTGAGACTACGGCAACCACTTGGTTGCCGACGCGCTGCGTTTCGAGGATTCGGCAGGCAACGTTCAGGATACGATCGGGAGAGCCCACCGAGGTTCCCCCGTATTTTTGGACAATCAGACTCATCTTGATTTCTTCAAAATGGAGAGGATCTCGGTTTTGTTTGCGGAGGCAAAGACCGGCTGGGGGTTTTCGTTCATCACGGCGGCGATATCTTTCAAGCCATGGCCTGTCAGTGTGCAGACAATCGTTGCTTCTTCCGGAAGCATTCGCAAAGGGCACTGGAGGCAATCTTTTTCGCTACAGCATTTCAGCAATCCCGCCACGGAGGCAGCGCTGGCGGGTTCCACAAAAAGACCTTCGTTAGATGCCAGCCATCGTTGGGCCGAAAGAATTTCACTGTCCGATACAATATCGATCGCGCCGCCGGATTCGCTAAACGCCGATTTGGCCATCTTCCAACTCGCGGGATTACCAATTCGGATTGCCGAAGCGACAGTCTCCGGTTGTTCGATAATTCGATCGTAGTAAATCGGCGCGGCATTGGCTGCCTGAAACCCCAGCATTCGGGGAAGTCGAGTAGAATGACCCGACCGAAGGTATTGGGCGTACCCCTTCCAATAGGCGGCTGTATTGCCTGCATTGCCGACGGGAAGAATGTGGAGATGCGGCGCTTCACCCAACGCATCAACGATTTCAAATGCCGCGGTTTTCTGTCCTTCGAGTCGATCGTGATTAATCGAGTTAACCACAGCTATTCCTGGCTCGGTGGAAAGTTCGCGTATCAAGGCAAGGCAACGATCAAAGTTGCCTTCGAGCGCGATAACTCTGGCACCATAGACGAACGCCTGCGCCAATTTGCCCATCGCAATCTTGCCGGAGGGAAGCAGAACGGCACATTGAATTCCGGCCCTAGCCGCGTACGCAGCCGCAGAAGCCGACGTGTTGCCGGTGGATGCGCAGACAACGAGACGCGCTCCACGCTCGACCGCCTTGCTTACCGCGACAGTCATGCCGCGATCTTTAAAAGAACCGGTTGGATTGAGCCCCTCAAACTTGAGGTAGACACGGCGGCCGCGGCCGACAATAGAACTCAGTCGCGGTGCGGGAATCAACGGAGTCGATCCCTCATTCAAAGAAATGACAGGGGTCGTTTCCGATACGGGGAGATAGGTCCGGTACCTTTCAATCACACCGACGCTGGGTTTGAGTGCCGGCCTAAGGGTGCTCATGACAAAACCCACAGCATCATCGGCGGCGATTTCACACATGCCAACACCTGAATACGTTCCAATGCAGCTTGCATCCTGCCGAATGGAGCATCGTGAATCATCAGTACGAGCGGTACCGCGTCTCCCTCGTGTCCCTCCGGTTGGATGACCGAGGAGATGCCAATCTTGTGAGAACCCAGAACGCTTGCGATCTGGGCCAGCACACCAGGTTCGTCTATCACGGTGAGCCGCAGGTAATATCCTGACGAAACCCGTTCGATCGGCAGACATTTTCCATAAAGACCGTGCGGCGTGAATCCGAACGCTTTGCCCCCGGAGTCATACCAGATTGCTGCCTGCGCCAAATCGCTGATCACGGAACTGGTCGTTGGATCCTGCCCAGCCCCTCTCCCATAGAACAGCGTATCTCCAACAATATCGCCGCGTACCATGAGCGCATTAAACACACCATTCACGGAAGCCAAAACATGCTGCTTCGGCACCAGAGTCGGATGAACATAGACTTCGACAAAGCTGTCCCGGTTTGCCCGGATTGTCGCCACGAGCTTGATTCTATACCCCAAATTGTCGGCAAACCGTATGTCCGACGCCGTTACCTTCTCAATCCCGGCCACGTGGATCTGGCTGGTGCTCACCCAGAAACCGTACGCGAGCGAAGCCAGGATGATTGCTTTATGAGCCGCGTCCCATCCATTCACATCCAACGACGGATCAGCCTCCGCGTATCCTTGTTGCTGGGCTTCTCTTAGCGCCACAGGAAAATCCATTCGCTCTTCGGTCATGCGTGAAAGAATATAGTTGCTGGTACCGTTGAGGATAGCGTGGATGAACTCGATATGATTTCCGATAAAGCCTTCCCGTATCGATTTAATGATCGGAATTCCGCCTGCGACCGCCGCCTCAAAAAAGATCGGCACTCCTTTTTCGGCTGCCTTTTCGAAAATCTCAGCACCTCGCTCGGCTAACAGCGCCTTGTTCCCGGTAACAACAACCTTGCCTGCATCAAGAGCCCGCATTGTGAAGATGTAAGGAATATCAATCCCCCCCATCAATTCGACGAGGATATTGACCTCCGGATCATCTATCAGTTCCTCCCAATTCCGGGTGATAGTCTCCGGAGGAGCCGAAACGGAGCGTTTCTTTTCCGGGTTTCTTACGGCGACCCGATGGACAGATAATTGAAGTCCAAGCCGCTCGCTGATAATGGCGCGGTTCTGGATCAGGTGCCTATAGACGCCCGCTCCAACAGTACCCAGGCCTGCCAAACCAATGCCGATCCGATCCATTTTTTAAGGAGGCGCACTATCGCGAATGTTGGAGAAGCAGTAAAGTCCTGATTCAGCGAGATGAAAACCCCGACCGAGCGATTCAGCAATCGGGTGGAGAACTATGCGAAGTATCGTCCCCGATATCCCGATGCCGCGTTGGAGCTTCTTTGCGGGATCGTACCGCCACCCGCCGTCGTTGCGGATATAGGCTCCGGTACAGGCATTTTTACAAAACAGCTTTTGAATGCCGGGTTCGAGGTTTACGCGGTCGAACCAAACGACGCGATGCGCGGCGAAGCCGAACGTTCGTTGAAAGCGGAACTTCTGTTTCACAGCGTGAAAGGCACGGCTGAATCAACGTCGCTGCCGGATCATTTTGCGGACTTGATCACAGGCGCGCAAGCGTTTCACTGGTTTGACCGTGCAAAAGCGCAAGCGGAATTTCGCAGGATTTTAAGACCGGATAAATGGGCGGCTCTGATCTGGAACGAGCGACAGGAGAACGCCTCGACGCTTGGCTGGAAATACGAGGAACTGTTGAGACGTGAGGCCCCTGAGTATAGCGAGGCAAATCATCGAAATGTGAGGAGCGAAGATATTCGCGCCTTTTTTGAGTCGGGGGAGGTGACTGTGAAGCGATTCTCCAATGCGCAAGAGCTTGGCCGGGAGGCGTTTATCGGAAGGCTGATATCTTGTTCTTTTGTGCCTCTCATGGGCGAGCCGGGACATCGAGATATCGTTGCTGCCGCCGAGCGCTTGTTTGACGAGAACGCGGTAGAGGGAGCCGTGTCGTTTGAGTACGAGACCGTGCTCTACCTGGGAAGATTCGGACAGCAGTGAGCGCCTTGATTTGCGAGCAAGGCTTCGTTGTACAGACCGGTTACATCCCTATGGGGACTGGACGCCATTGGTGGCCGAATCCCTGGGAGCTGGAGGGCGTCCGCTCCGTCGGCGCCGTGAAATGGGGATATCGGCGACCGGCGGCTGCGAGGAACCGCCCTCCAGGAACCGATGGCGTGAGCGGTTGAACGGCAAAGACTGAGACGTGCGGCCATCTTCGAATAAGAGGACGACGACGAGTCATCAAATGCTCGCAGGTCTTTGTGAACGATGGCCAGGCAAGCACAAGGCCTTGATATCCGAGGTATACCTCCCTCCACGGCAATCACGAGGGCGAGTTCGAGGTCGAGGACGATTTTAAGATTTGGCGCGAGCGATCACATCCAGGATATGGTCCACCTCTGCCTCTGTATTATAGAAATGAGGGCTGAATCGTATATACTGGCGGCCTTGACGGTCCTGGCGGGGTGAACAAATGATCCGCTCCGAAATTAGTCGCTCGAAGAGTGCCTTCATATTTCGCGCCGGATCCCACACCGTGGTTATCCCGGAAGCATTCGGACCGGTGGCCGGTCCCAAAATGTTGAATCCAAGCCGCTGGAGACCATCCGCCAGACGCGATTTAACTGTCAGAATCCGACTAGCGATTCGGTCAATGCCAATTTCGAGCAATAGATCGATCCCCGCTTTCATCCCGAAAATGCCCAGCATATTCATCGCTCCGGGCTCATAGCGTTGGGCGGTGGGTTGAAACTCAATCTCCTCCTGGGCGATGAACCCAGGGGCTTTCACGTTCCATGACCCCAGGAGAGTCGGCCGGCACAACTCGAAGCATTCCTTGCGGACGTAAACAACACCGATGGCAAGAGGTCCGAGCATCCATTTGTGAGCGTCGGCGCTGAGGAAATCGACAAATTCAACGGTGGTCGGGAATGCTCCAAGGGTTTGAATCGCATCGACCGAGAACAGGATACCCCTATTTCGCAACATCTGGCCGATCGGATCCAGATCGATCCGGTATCCCGACAAGAAGTTGCAAGAAGCCAGAGCAACCAGACGCGTCTTTGACGTGAGCGCATCGGCGACCAGATCCGGAGTTATCGCCCCGGGATTGCCAGGCTGCAGCAAACGGATCGAGACGCCGCGCGACCGCAGATTGAGCCATGGATAGACGTTTGCCGGATAATCTTCCAGGTAGCAGACAACTTCATCGCCCGGTTGCCAGTCAATCCCATTAGCAAACAGGCTGAGGCCAAGAGACGTCGGACCGATAAGGGCAACTTCGTCCGGCGAGCTTCCAATCAGTTTTGCTGAAGCTGCGCGTGTTTCCTGGATTGATTTGAGGAGCGCGGAAGGATTTTCAAAATCGGCTGCACTCTCTTCTGCGTACCGAATAACCGCATCTGCAACTACGCGAGGCAGGGCGGTAACCGCAGCATGCGCCATGAAAATGTTTTCTCTGCAAATTGGAAAAGCGGCGAGCCGATTTTGTTCGTTTCCGACGATATTATCTAGTGCACCGTCTCGCATATAATAGTGAGGTCGTTGCGTTCAAAATGGGCCGCCGGCAAGGCGGTCCGAGCCGGACTGGCGTTAGAGGGCGCATCCCGCTCCACTTTCTATACTCCTGGTACTCATGTTCTGGAGGGTAGCATGAAAGTGGGGCGGGATGTGCGCTTCGCTCGTGCCTTGAAAAACAGCCAACTGGCCTGCGGCGACATCAGTATTATATGCGAGACGGTGCACTAGCGAGGCCAATCCCTGAAATCCGTAGCTACTTCTTGCGTTGTTCGCCTTCTTCAATCAACTTCCAGAATCCGGCGTGTTCGCGCAACTGGTCGTCTTCGGCCATTGGCAGCTTCGAACGAAAGAGAAAATCACGGATCGTGTTCTTATGGAGAACCCGATGGACAAGCACGCCTTCAGGGCTTTGCTCAAAATAGATTCGATAGTCGCTGGCTCGGTAACGATAGAGCCGCTTTCCTTCCCGCTCGATGATCCCGAACATCTTAGGGTCCAGGTTTGCAAGGTCGTCGGGCAGGAATTGGAATTGCGCAAGTAGTTCGAGCTGAAGGTCCTTAGGGATACGCGCGATCTCAGCTGCGCTGATCTCATTGAAAACAATCTGATACATAGACCTTGGTCCCGCCGTTTTTCAGAGTAGCACAATCAATTCTCCCTTCCTAAATAATCAGTGGAAACTGTGCACTCTGTGGTTTCTTTTTCCCTGAAAATCTTCCCAGATCAAATCGAAAGCACCCGATGAGAACCCCGGTTTTTATTCTGTTTTTTTCTCTTTTTGCCTGCTCGGCATATGGGCAATTGGTTTTTGACCAGCCTGAGCAATCTTTCAAGGCGAGGCCCGAACAGGAAATGATCATCGCAAAATACAGGTTTACCAATGCGGGCAAGGAATTGGTCAAGATTGAAAATGTCCAAACGTCCTGCGGTTGTACAACGGCTGGCTTGAAGAAGACCGAGTACGCGCCGGGTGAATCGGGTGAGATTGAAGCAAAATTCAGCTTCGCCGGGCGCATCGGCAAACAGGAGAAAGCGATCCGTGTGACCACGTCCCAGGCAAGGGAGCAGCCGACGATTCTGCGATTGCTGGTTGATATTGAAGACCCAGTTAAAATTCAGCCTGAGCTAGTTTTTTGGCGAGTTGGTGAGCGGCCAAATACCAAAAAAATACAGATTACAGTGGCTGACAATGCCTCTTTAAAAATCCTGTCAGTCGCCTCCGATAATCCCTCGATCAAAGCTCAACTCTCGGAGGTAAAACCCGGGAAAGAGTACGAGATCGAAATCACCCCGACCGATCTTAGCCAACCCGCCGGCGCCACGTTTCTGATTCGTACGGATTACCCAACGCAAAATCCTCGGACGCGTTATGCGTACGCGCGGGTTAAATGATGTCGGTCCGTCAGGCTCTTCTGATCTTACTGGCTGCGCTCGTTCCCGCGGGTCTAAGCGCGCTCGTTCATCCGCACCGGCCTCCATGGTCCGAAGAGACGCTGGCGCCCGGTGAGGAAAAGCTTAAGACCGTGCTAACGTGGGGATCGGCGGTGCTCTGGGTGGATGCAAGATCGCAACTTGAGTATGAGGCAGAGCATGTGCCCGGATCGCTCCTGTTGAATCTGGAAGCATGGGATAGCCTTTTTCCGCGTTTCCTGGATCAATGGTCTCCCGGGCGAAAGATCGTGGTTTATTGCAGCTCGAGGTCGTGTGAAATGAGCCACGAGGTCGCCGCGCGTTTGGAGCAAAACGGGATTTCGCCGGTTTACGTTCTGAAAGGAGGCTGGGAAGAATGGAAAGCGGCCAGAACAGCCAACTGACTTCCGGCAAAATATATGTTATTTCGGGGACAGGACACTAGCCTTTTTCGCATGGGTGTTGGGTTTCGGTGCGGAAGGACAGGCCGCTTTCTTATGCGCCTTGTTTTGGGAGGACTTTTCGTCTTTGCCGGGACAGCCAAAATCTATGACCCGGCCACATTCGCCATCGAGCTGGAGCGTTATGAACTCCTTCCGTGGAAGATTTGCGCAGCCGCAGCTGACTATATACCGTGGGTGGAGTTCCTGGCCGGGCTTTGCTTGTTCCTGAAATCGTTCGAACGCGGAGCGTTGTTGCTCATCACTTTGATGCTGAGCGTCTTTACTCTTGCTTTGGCTAGCGCCCTGGTGAGAGGTCTAAATATCGATTGCGGCTGTTTTGGCCATACATTCGTGTCGACCGGTACGATCCTTCCTATCTTAAGGAATCTTGTGTTGCTTTTATTAGCGGGCATTCTTTGGATCAAATATCGATGACTGCTTCCTATCGTTGCTGGGCCGAGATAGACATTCGATCATTGCGCAGAAACATCCTAACCATCCGCTCAATGACGGTGCAGAAGGCCCGCGTTATCTTCGTCGTCAAAGCGGACGCGTATGGACATGGACTTCCGGAGGTCGCGCTAAGGCTAAGTAACGATATCGACCTATTTGGAGTCGCAAATCTCGTTGAGGCGCAAACGATACGGGCAACCGGTTCCCTGGCTCCGATCCTGATCCTTTCGCCGGCGTTGTCCGAAGAACGCCAGTTGATTGTTAACGAAAAATTCATTCCAACAATCTCAACGGTTCAAGAAGCGATTGAATACGCCAGGTGTGTACCTGCCGGAGAACGACTGGACGTGCATTTCGCGGTTGATACCGGCATGGGGCGTATTGGTCTTAATGAAGAGGAAGCCGGCAAAGCGTTAGAGGCAATCCACCAAATAAATGCCATACGTGTGACCGCCATCTCCTCCCATCTGCCGGTAGCCGACGAGGACCGGGATTATACCGTTTCGCAGCTGGCCCGATTTCAAGCCGTGTCCAGACGATTCGGCTGCGCTGGCGTCGAGACAACAATCCTGAACAGCGCGGGAGTCATTTGTTTCGGCAAACAGTGCAAACCGGGTGAACTGGTGCGGGTTGGTCTGGCAATTTACGGTATTTCGCCGCTAAGCGAATTCCAGCATTATTTCCATCCGGCGCTGAGTCTGAAAACGAGGGTCAGCATCGTTCGAACGTTAGGGGCAGGCCGCAGCATCAGTTACGGGCGGACGTTCATTTCCAATTCAAGGATGCGCGTTGCAACGCTGAGCGCGGGATACGGCGACGGAATCAACCGGCATTTGTCCGGACAGGAAAACGACGTCTTAATCAGGGGCCGCCGATGCCGCATGCTGGGCAGAGTAACGATGGATCAGATCATGGTCGACGCCAGCCATCTGGACAACGTCGAAACTGGCGAAGAGGTGGTCCTCATCGGCCGGCAAGGCAACGAAAAAGTTCTTGCGAGCGAGGTTGCGGCCAAGGCCGGCACAATAGCGTGGGAGATCTTTACGGGAATCACCAAACGCGTGACGCGGCTTTATATTGAGTGAATCACGCGTCCCCGAAATGGCATCACGCGGAGGACGCTGAGGGAACGCAGTGGGGGAGAGGAAGGGGATAGCATCACGCGGAGGACGCTGAGGGAACGCAGTGGGGGAGAGGAAGGGGATAGCATC
>DASZHC010000207.1:0-8063 GCA_035938215.1 Chthoniobacterales bacterium | reverse complement strand
AGAGGTCAATCCGCTATTTTGGAGTCTGATGGAGATCGACGAACTGTACCAGACGATCATCTTGGATCATTCGAAGCGGCCCCGAAACTTTGGCGAGCTTCCGCCACCGGCCGCCAAAGGCGAAGGTTACAATCCGGCCTGTGGCGACGAAGTCGTTGTGTTCGTAGCCCGTTCGCCTGAGGGAAAAATCGAGCAGGCAAAGTTTGTTGGGCAAGCGTGCGCAATCTGCATGGCATCGACCTCGTTGATGACTACGCTGCTAAAGGGAAAGACGACAGCTGAGGCGCTGGACCTGAAACGAGCATTTATCGATTTTCTGACGAAAGATGCCCCTGCGGCCAAAGGGCTGGGGAATCTCCAAGCCTTTGCAGGCGTTAAGAAGTTTCCGCTACGATTGAAGTGCGCAACGCTTGGCTGGCACGCGTTACAGACGGCTCTAAATGGCGAGGGGCACAAGCGTGTTTGAACCCAGATCACGAGAACGAGGACGACTTCTCAACTTCGGAATTTAGGTTGAAGGTAACCAGGTTATTGAGTCCCTCCATTCCCTTGCGGCGATCGGGTAAAGCACAGGAAGTCGCTGAGGGCGTCATATGGCTGCTGTCGGATGCGGCCTCTTATACGACGGGGGCAATTTTGGAGATCGGGGGCGGACGCTGAGATCAGGCAGTAGCCGCTCTGTCGACGCTGAGCGGGGCTTCAGGCATCGAACTGGGTCTTGTAACGACAAAGTGCCTGGTGTGAAGCTCGCGATTAACACATAGAAAATGCCTGAAATCGGGCGGCTTGGCTCCCACATGGAAAGATCTGGCCTTATCTATCACCGCGCGCTCAGCCTTTGTGAGTCTTTCCTGCATCAGAAGATATTCCGTCCAGGATGGATACAACATCTCCACGCGATAGGTATTTGGCCTGCCGAGGTCCTCGTGAAGTCGCCACGTGAACGCTCCGTTGCGCAGGTGAATCAACCTTACTTCTCGCATAGTCTCGAGGATTTCCCTTCCAAGCGTCCGATCGACTTCCACATCGATCATCACGGCTACCGGTCCATCATGGGGCGCAGGAATGTGAATCAGTTTATGCGAAGCTCCAGCGACGGGCGCGGGTTCGAAGTCGAGGGCGCCGGCGAAGTCGATTGATAGTTTGGATTGAAGAACCAGGGTTGCCAGCTGAAGAATACAGGCGGTAATCAAGGTCGGTCCGACACCCCACATTGAGACCGAGGAGCCCCATACAATTCCTCCGAGAGCCATCGCTCCCTGCGCCGCCATGATCACGGTGGCGTTCATCCTGCCTCTGGCCCAACTCGGCATCGCCCGCTGGCCTGCAACCCAAAGCTCCGAAGCGGCCATAGTCCACGCCGTCCCAGCGAGCCCGGCTGCGGCAAGAAAGAGGCCAGGCTCCCTGACGGTTCCCATAAGAAAAAAGACAGCGGCAACCAGAACATTCGCCAGCAAGGTAACCGTATTCGAATGAAACCTGCCGCGCGCCCACGGCAAAATGAAGACAGCACCGAGGACGGAGCCTGCTCCCATGCACGTGAATACCAGTCCCAGGTTCGAGGGATCCAAATGCAATTCCTTCAGGCCAACGACGGGGATCAAAGCGGGTATGATGGATATAAAAAAGGCAAAAAGCAGGTTGCGCGCGAGGACGACCTGAATTCCCGGCGCATATCGAACATACCGGATCGCGGTCACGAACGATTCCAGGAAATTTTCCAGCGGCAAATTCGAAGGTGCTTTCGGGCTCCTGACTTGTTTGATCGCGATCAGGAGCATCAGAAAACAGATCGAGTTGAATGCAAACACCAGGTTGGGCGAAACAAATCGGAGCAGCAAACCGCCAATCGCTGGGCCAATGATCCCAGAAATGTTGAGTTGCAATCCCCCAAGTGTTGCGGCCGACGGCAGTTCCTCATTCGTGACAATCTCAGGCTGCATGGATGTCCATGCCGGTGAATAGAAAGCAAAACCGGTTCCGATCAGAAAAACGGCGGCAAGCAACACGTACGGATTGATCAGATTGAGGAAGCCGCAAATTGCCAGACCTCCAGCTGCGATCGCGAGCCAGACGTTCATAATCGTCATCATCTTTTTGCGATCCACCATGTCGGCGAGCGCGCCGGCGGGTAATGTAAAGAAGAAGAACGGCAGGGAGGCTACCGTCGACATAAGCGAAAGAAAGAGCGGCGAATCGCTTACGCGATTCATGGTCCAGGTTGCCGCAGTATCGTGCGCGGCTACACAAGTCCCGGAAATCAGGCTGGCAAGCCACATATTCCGATACACGGGATTCCGAAGAGCAGTCCAAGTTGAACTTTCACTCATAAGAGTATCTCACTAGGTAACAGAGATTTTCGCCGCGCTCCACTAGTCATTGCACAACGCATTAGTCGATAGCGGCAACTCGCCGCCAGCACCGCGTAGCGAATGTTTGAACTATGAGGCCTGAAACCCCAGATACATTCCGAAAATAAGGTTAATTCCGGGCTTCCCAGGAACTTGTTGAAGGAAATTTCTAAGCGGCAACGAGTTGGAGATTAGGAGAGACAGCTGCAATCTGTCGGCGGGATCGCACTCCGGGGTGATCGCTCTTGGCAGGCAGACAGGTACCGGCCGGGATCTCCGAGCCGGCCGTTTTGGGCGGGCAGCTCGGGAGATCTGCCCCTACCGCCGGTATCAAAATGGTGCGGGACGTGACCGACGAGCAACGCGGTCGCCGGCCCATTTTCATCGCAACCCTTCGGGCTTGTACCCTAACCATAGGCTAAACCACGCTTTCGGCGCTGGCATCTTCGAGCTGAGCTGGCCGGCCATGGCCTGCAGGTGGAGGAGCCCGGGGTTCCGCTCGGTTGCCGCCCAGAAGTTCTTTATTCACGGAGATAAAATGTTTTACAATCGGTCCATCCGGTCTCACATCCAGGCTCCAGGCTCGCTCCAAAATGTGTTGCTCTTCTTTCGTCATCCGCTCGTGCTGAAGAAGATGTTCGGACCACGAAGCGACAAGCATCTCGACCCGGAAGACGTGGCACTCCGCTAGATCTTCATCCAGGCGCCAACTAAAGGCGCCGTTGCGCAAATGCATGAGCCGCACCTCCCGCATCAAATCGATAAAGCGCGCCCTGTTGACAGCGTCGATATGAAAATCAAACGTAATTGTCACCGGACCGTCGTCCGGCTGAGGAGTATTCAGCATCGCATGGTATTCTGCTCGAGGGATCGCCGGATCGAAGTTCAAGCTTCCGGTAAAATCGATGGAGAGCGGAAACGCAAGCGCCAAACTCGAAAGCAGGAGGACAGCGGCAGCCATGAGAGTAAATCTCGCCCCAAGGGATGCTGCAGATCCACCCCAGACCAACCCTCCCAAAGCCATGCCCCCCTGCGAAAGCATTATATGCGTGGCGTTCATACGGCCACGTGCCCATGGCGGCATGGCTCGTTGACCGGCAACCCAGAGTTCCGATGCGGCCATGGTCCATGCCACACCCCCGAGTGCTGACACTCCCAGATAGAACCGTACATCACGGACTACCGACATAAAGAGAAAGACGATCGCAAGCAAAACGCTGGCCAGGATTGTTAGCGTGTTGGGAGAAAAACGAGCGCGCGCCCGGGGGATCAACACAATCGCGCCGACCACGGACCCAATGCCCATGCTCGTGAACAATAGTCCGAGGTCCGCAGAACCGATGTGAACTTCTTTCAGGGCGACCACAGGCAGCAGCGCCGGAATCACAGAGATAAAGAGCGCAAACAAAACGTTACGCGCCAAAACAACTTGAAGCCCGGGAGCATAACGAACGTATCGAACGGCGCCGGCAAAGGATTCGAAAAACTTCTCCAACGGCAGTTTCGATTGCTTCTGCTCGCGTTGCCAACCGGCTATTGCAGCTATTACAAGAAGGAAACAGACTGAATTCACTGCGAAAACCAGAGGAGCGCCGAAACGACTCAACACAAGGGCTCCAACGGCGGGGCCTATGATTCCGCAAACATTGAGCTGCAAACCGCCGAGCGTCACTGCTGAAGCCAATTCCTCTTTGCTGACCACCTCTGGAATAACAGAGCTCCAAGCGGGGGCGTTGAAGGCAAAGCCGGTGCCCATCATGAAAACCGAAATCAGAATCACATAGGGGTTGAGCGAGCCGAGACAGCCGAGAATCGCAAGAAAGGCTGCAGAACCCGCCAGCCATAGATTCATCGTACATAGAAGTTTTTTTCGATCGACCATGTCCGCAAGCGCACCGGCCGGAAGGGTGAACAAGAAAAAGGGAAGAGCAGCTACTGTCGACATTACTGAAATCAGGAACATTGACGGAGTCAGTGTGTTCATGGCCCAAGTCGCAGCGGTATCATGAGCCGAAACGCAGACACCCGACACAACGCTTGCAATCCAAAGTCTCCGGAATACCGGATTTCTCAGTGAAGTCCAAAGAGAAGTGCTACTCATAAAGTCCACTGCGTTTTCAGGAACCTAAAACCTGCATAAATAGCCGGAATGGATATTATCTAGCCTTAGTTTGGTCTTTGCACAAAGGTCGATCCGCTCGCTGCCCTATGATATCTTGACTTGTCCGGGCTTCCTTCTATGCCGTATCAGCATTCCGCGCAGTATCGAAGCCGCCAGACACTCCCATGGTCACCAAACTCTGTCCGAAAATAATCCTGGAAGGTACGCGTTTGACTGGAAAGACCGACATCGCTCTCAGCCTCAATGAGAATCCGCGAATCGTCGGTTCGCGAAAGTATCGCTATCATTCGCCTATCGTTTCAGCGGAATGGAGCGGTTTCAACAAGGCGCCTTGGGGTGCAAGCTTGATCAATTTTGAACCTGAGGATGAAGGGATCGTTTTGGAAACCTACCGGACCTGGGCTCGATTGTTCGAGCTCTATAAGTATTACTCTTGGATTGTCGACCGATTTCACATTTCAACTCAAGCCTCCCGCCTCTTCTACGCAGGCAAACGATACGACTTCAGCTGGCTTGAAAAGCGGCTCGTAAGGTTGGGGTTTCGCCTGGTGTTCTGTTGGAGGAAACCCGAATCCTTCGAACAGGCGCGGGATCGACGGTTGAAGATATCGAGCCATCCGTCGCAATATGATGATTTTACCATCTTTATCCGAGAACAGGAAGTCGTTCAGGAATTCGTGGACGAGTCAATCCTTCCCAAATTCGTGGTGGACGTCACAGACGGGCGTATCGACCGAATCGTTACGCAAATTGCGGACTGGTTGGAAGCAACCGGGGGACTAACCGCTCCCGACTGACGTCCTTCGCCAGCCAATGAAAGCAATCGATTACCGAGGCGCCAAGACAATTCCAATACAGGGCGTAAAGGCATCAAGACCGCGCTGATTCCTGCGGCGTAGTTTAAATCGCTTGCGGGAAGCATTGGGCATGATAGAAGTTGCCTGCCCCTGAACCGCTCGGGTGGTGAAATGGCAGACACGTACGTTTGAGGGGCGTATGCCGTAAGGCGTGGGGGTTCAAGTCCCCCCCCGAGCAGAGGAGAAAGTCGCGCTTGCAGCAGTTCGCAGCAGTTTTTGCGACTTTTTGATCGATTTCGGACCCAAAAATGGTAGTCCGGTGCCAATGCCCCGCAAGCTCACCGTCGGGAAAACCTCGAAAATCTCCATCTTTCAGAGAAAAACGGGGCGTTGGATTGTGAACTGGTATGATGAGCACGGAAAGAGAAGAAACCCCTCCTTCGGGACGCTGAAAGAGGCCGAAGCTTTTCAGAAGCAAAAGCGCGCGGACCTCGAGCGACACCGGGAGACCAGGTTTGATCTCGACGATCGCCAAATGTTCAGCTTGGCGCGCGATCTAGCGACAAGTCACGGATATACCGTCCTACAGGCTGTCCAGGAGTGGCACAGGTCGAAAGGTTCCAGTAACGGCGCGCCTTTGGGCGAGGTCATCAAGAAGTTCCTGGCCGCCAAATCGAACCGATCGGAGGCATACATGGACAAGGTTAACGGCGATATGCGCCTTTTTCAGGCACATTTTGGCGCTGACCGGCCAATCGATCGGATCAGGTCCGACGAAATCGAGGATTTTCTGGACTCAAAAAAAGCAACCGCCAGACGGCGCATTAATCTTCGCTCCGAAATAATCACTCTGTTCAGGTACACCCAGAACCGCCGTCGCGCGCTCCCACGGGAATCGCAAAACCGAAGCTGAACTGGTCGAAAAGGACCAGACAAAGCGCAAGCCTGTTGAAACATTCAGCCCGGAAGAGTTTGAGGCGTTTATAGGCGCTGTGAGACCCGAATGGCTTCCTTGGCTTGTGCTTGGCGGCCTGGCTGGCATCCGAACAGACGGCGAAATATTCCGCATTAGGTGGGAATCCTTCAAATGGGATAAGAGGATTATCGACCTGGAACCGGCGATAACAAAAATTAACGAACGCCGGCACGTGCCGCTTTGTGACCGGCTGATCGATTTGCTCATGCCAGTACGGCGAGAGTTCGGTCCGGTGATCAATCAAAAAAAACCCGAAGACGAAACGAAAAGGCTGGCGCGAATCACAGGTATTCAGTGGCGCCGCAACGCGCTCCGCCATTCATTTTGTTCCTACCGCATTGCGATTACCGGCGATATTCCGCTGGTGTCTACCGAGTCGGGAAATTCGGTGCAAATGATTAAGCGCTGCTACTGGGACGTTAAGCACTTCGACGAAGGTCTCCGATGGTTCGGAATCATTCTTCCGATATCGATGCAACGTTGCCAGGAGCCGTTTCTGAAGGATTTGCCGCGGACATCGTTTAGTCTTTAAATAGCCGGACTCCAGATATCTGTTTGGACTTGTTCCAGGTCCCGCTTTTGGATGCGATACCCTGCCCCATTGAACTGCTTGGCTGGCAGTTTGCCGTCTTTAATCCAGTTTCGTATCGTCCTCGGCGAGACTTTTAGGTGTCCCGCTGCCCCTTGTACTGTCAGGGGTTCATCGCCGAGCGCGCGGTTTACCTCGCGGCGAAGCTCATCGGGATCGGATGTTTCGATAATCAAAACATCGCCAACGATCTTCAAAATCAGTCCCTTGGCGGACAGGGTTATACGCGTGGTAGACTCACTCATTGTTCGCGGTCTTCATCAGCTCCTAGTCACCCACCTGTCACCACGAATAATCGCGCCAGGACATTTCTTCCCTTCCATGCAGCTAAGATAGCAGCGTTCCCGAACACTGATTTTCTCGAAATTGACGCTGCTTCTGAACGCTTATGCGCCTTCTTGCACTCTTGTGACCTAGCAATTCAGGCCAAATTCGACACGAAAGCTGTCAAATGAAATTCTCGACAATTTCTGCTTGCGTTAGCTTCCCGGCGCGAAGTTCTCTACAGGCAATCAAGCAAGAGACAAGTGACTCTGGATCACTTCGTCATGTTTCGGATTCCTGCGAGGCGGATAATTCGGGATGAGCATCTTGCGCATTTTGTCGAAAACAATTGAAAAATGCTCTTAGGCCCTTCTTCGAAAATTTGAAAAAATAATTGTCGATGTTTAGGCAGCCAGCCCGAGCTCATCAAAGACGCCCTGGATGGCCATGCGAATGGTTTCGTAGTGCCTATCGATAGGTCTGGGATTTTGTGCACCGCGTGACTTGCGCCGGCGTTGAGCGGCGGCTAGCAAGGGCTTTATGGCTTTGTTTCTTAGAACCACAAGCGCGACCATCGCCCTGAGTCCGCTAGCGGTTGATTCGTATCTGCGTGTCTGTCCGATTCGCTGGACGATGTTCTTGGCACGGAGTTTCTTCAAGTCATAGGCTGCGCGTCGAGGGCCATAGTCCGATTCGGTCTGGTTACTGAGTAGCCGGACCTGGCGGGCTAACTCCGAAGCCGTAAATCCCCGCGCTGATGGCGATACACCAAGCGCAATGAGTGCTTCCACTACCCAGCGCATGCGGGCTTTGTTCAAATCGATTCCTCCGACTTTGGTTTTGCCGACCGACGATGGAGCCGGTAGTTCTTCGAGCATGCTATCAGCGATGAAGCACTGATCGATACAACTCAAGGCATCCATAAAGCGCTGCAGAATGTCCCTGGCTAGCATCAGGATTTGGG
>DASZHC010000206.1:0-3144 GCA_035938215.1 Chthoniobacterales bacterium | reverse complement strand
AAACGCGACACCAAAGGAAATGTTACGCATACCGCACGTAGCATTTTCCTTGACCTCTTAATATCGATGCAATGAACGCACTCACACGACCGATGCTCAAAGACCCGGGCCTTGCCTACGGCGTAATTTCCGGGTTCCCGGTTCACGATACCTATCCCCTCCAGGATCGGGAGGAACTGGATAAGCTTTTCAGGGAAGATTATTTCGCCTGGGAGGCGATGAGTCGGGCTGCGATTGCTCGTTTTGCGACAAATCGTTCCGATGCTGAGGCGCCCGTCGCCCCAAACCCTTTCTCGCACAACCGGGTCAATGGTTGGTGGGAATACAAAGGGAGACGAATCGTCGACAACGGGTTCATCCTGTTTGGATCTAGCGATGCCTTGCATGATTTCATGAAAGGTCACAATCGGCCCTACATCTTGAAAACCGAGACCCGAACGGAAACTGTATCTCTGTTCTCAGATCAAGGCTCCGAGGTTGACTCGGTATATGTCGGCGACCTGGAAGACTCGCGCGAAATCATTTCGAGAGTTTATAGTTTTCTCAGACCAGGTGCCATCTTCGGGACCTACACGGTGGCCGAATTTGCTGGTTCCTTTTCCCATTCGTGGATCGACGTTCTTGGAAATTTTGTAAGATACATCCGCCAAAACGGAGAGGCAGCGCCGATTTGGCAGGATTCGATAGTTATCAATGACGAGCGAGCCCGACGCGAGATCAAGCTCTTGGATCACCCGAGACTGAAGGACCGCGCAACAACGAATCGGCCGACTTTCCAAAACGTCTTGGGTTTGATCATGGCTGGACCAACGCCTCCTCCGCCGTTAATCGAGGCATCGGAAGCCTGTAATCATCTAAGGAAACATCTCCGGGTGAGGGGAACGGTGACCGAAATCGGAGCTAATTGTCGAGGTGATGTAATCCTTCGATTCGGATTCGCGCAAGCAGACTTTAAGTCAGTGATTCCGGCCAGCTGCGTCCTGTCAAAAGAACAAGAATGGATCAACAGTTTGAAGAATCGAACGCTTACGGTAAGCGGCCTTATAAGCTTTTATGCGCAGGCGCCAGCCATGCGGATCCTGGAAAGAAATCAGGTAGCTTTGCTGGAAGATTGAAAGCAAATCTCAAAACTACTCTCGCCGAAATGCTCTCGAAAGCTAGCCATGCCCATCGCTGAAGGTCGTTTATCAACACGGGACGCCGCATGACACCAGCGGCAGGAATTTTGTTCCGAAACGTGATTTAACGCGGTAGTATAACGCATTCGTTTGTGGAACGCGACAACAGTTTGCCTGGGGCCATGCTGGCCAATTTCGCACCACTGGGGTGGAGCGTGGTGTTGTTTTCGGCTCAGATTGGGGCCAAAGGGCGTTTAGGACCATGAGGACGGAGCCCCAACGCACCTGCCCGAGCTGCGGTAACGAGCTTTCTGGAGCGGTGGAATTCTGTCCAGTCTGCATGCTTCGCAAGGGTCTTGCTGGCACGGTTGAGTCCGGAGAGTCTTCTTTGGAGGAAGCGGTCAAGCCGACAGCAGAACAGGCAGCGCAACGATTCGAGCATTATGAGCTGGTCACGGACGAAGACGGGAAACCGGTCGAGCTGGGTCGCGGTGCAATGGGTGTCACTTACAAAGCGTTCGACATCGACCTGCGGTTTTTGGTGACCCTGAAGGTCATCAGCGAGAAATATGTCGGCGATGAATCGGCCCGGCTGCGGTTTTTGCGGGAAGCCCGCGCGGCAGCAAAGGTGCGCCATACGAACGTTGCCTCCGTATTACACTTGGGCAGAACTGGGAGCGGTTACTTCTATGCCATGGAGTTTGTAGAGGGGGAAACGCTCGAAAAACTCATCAAACGCTCAGGTCGGCTTGAGGTAAAGTTGGCACTCGAAATCGCGACGCAGGTCGCCGCCGGTTTGGCTGCGGTGCATAAGCAGAAGCTGGTTCATCGGGATATCAAGCCAAGCAACATCATGGTGAGCTTCGAGGAGGAGGGTGGTGTAACGGCGAAGATAATCGACCTTGGCCTGGCGAAAGCCGTGAGTGAAACAGTCCCCGAGTCTGCGATTTCGGTGCCTGGAGGCTTTGCCGGCACACCAGAATTTGCCAGTCCCGAACAATTCGCCGGAGTCCAAGTCGATATCCGCTCGGATCTATATTCGCTCGGTGTGACGCTGTGGGAAATGCTGACCGGCGTGCCGCCGTTTCGGGGTACTCCCGCTGAGCTGATTTATCAACATCAGCACGGAGTCTTACCGCTGAAACAATTGAAAAGCGCTCCACAGCAGGTAAGGGCGTTACTTGAAATGCTGCTGGATAAGGACCCGAATCGGCGTTTCCAGACTCCGGCAGACCTCTTGAAGACGCTGTCGACAGCTAGGAGTGAACTGGAGGAACCCGCCAATCAAAAGCACGAGGTGCAGACGCCGCTGGTTGGAAAGGTCAGCTCTCGACGCACAAGGTCACGTCGAGCAAATCCGGAAGAACGCAGTGTTGCTGTACTTCCGTTCGAAAGTCTAAGCGCCACTAAAAGGGACACCTATTTTGCTGATGGGGTTCAGGACGAGATCCTTTCTAACCTCGCCAAAGTTTCCCAGCTAACAGTGATCAGCCGGACCTCGGTGATGGCCTTTCGCCCTGGAGACAATCGGAACCTCCGTTCGATTGCTGACTTACTCGGCGTTGCGAACGTGGTGGAGGGCACGGTGCGGAGAGACGGTAAACATGTCCGACTCACAATTCGGCTGGTCGACGCGCGAAGAGACAAAACGCTCTGGTCCGAGATCTACGATCGCAGCCTGACAGATATCTTTGCTATCCAGAGCGACGTGGCTCAAAACGTTGCCGCCAGTCTAGCTGCTCAGTTATCGCCAAAGGAACGGAGGGAGCTCCGAGAAAAGCCTACTAACGACATAGAAGCGTATGATCTTTATCTTCGTGCAAAGGAGATGATCTATGTTGACGCGCTTGACGCTCAGTTTGAACCGGGAGACGAGCGGGAACGACTCCTAAGTGCGATCAGGCTGCTCGAGGAAGCTACCAAAAAAGATTCTCAATTTGCTCTCGCGTTCTGCCAAATCGCCAAAGCTAATGACGCTCTTTATTGGAGCAAAATTGATCAGACGCCGCAGAGACGCGCCCTGGCC
>DASZHC010000205.1:0-4706 GCA_035938215.1 Chthoniobacterales bacterium | reverse complement strand
CGACCGCGTTGAAGCGGGGGAAAGCCGCTGGTCACGTGGAAGCTGGCGGCAACGCCGTTTGCGATCCAATTCGGTGAGCGATTTTTTGCGCCAGACGCGCTCTGAAAACCATGACAAAAGGGGGAGTTGTTTCCGACGACTTGAACAAACGCCAAATGGTAGCTCCGCTGATTTTCTTTCACGCCTCCCTTTTAAAAAATGGCATCGCCGCAAACTCGGGCCTCTCCAACTCCGCCGCCAGCACCGCCACGCCCAGCTCACCTTTGTACAAACTTTCTGCCCGCAGCGCGAGTTCGTTGGCGTCGCCCCGGCCGGCATCTCCAGGATAGAGCGCGCTTACCTCACGCTAACTTCGGTTTTTGGGTTTAGTGAAGCCTTGGCAGCGATCCTGGGTGAGAGAGCCTCCGGTCTCTCGGCCGCTAACATCGTGAGACTCAAAGTCGGCTGGGAAGCCGATTATGCGACACCACGTTGAGGAAAGGCCTATGCGCTATAAGACTTTCATTTCCTATAGTCATGCTGCAGACGGCAGGCTGGCACCTTCTTTTCAAAAAGCCCTTCAGCCATTTGCTAAGCGTTGGCACCAAATACGAGCATTCCGTATCTTCAGGGATATCACGAGCCTTTCCGCTACGCCAGCGTTATGGTCCTTGATTCAAAACGCCCTGGACCAGGCTGAGTATTTCATTCTCCTCGCGTCACCAGCCGCTGCTCAGTCGCATTGGCTAGACCGCGAGTTGGAGTATTGGTTGACACATCGGTCCGCTGAAACCATGGCTCGGCGGGATGGAATGGCATTTCAGGGCCTAGCGGGTTTCGTGCGACCTTGCCAGCGTCGGCAAGTTGTTTGACCGGACCAACCTTTAAAGTCTGTACCGGAATCGTGATTCGGCTCGATGTAAACGATTCCGAACTCTCCCGAGTAGAATACAATCCGCTCGTGGTGAGAATACTAGATTCCTGATCAAATCCGAAAGAGAGTTGATCGATATGCTCCGACATTAGCGTTAGTGACTATTGGCTCCGCACGCCGGCTGCAACACTATTCATGCAGCGCTGAAGGGCTTCGGCTGGACTGGGGTGGATGAACCGGCATCGGTTCAATTCGTCAGGCGGTGTATCTGATCTCAACAGCATGGAACAAAGATTAACAACGTCGACGGCCTGATCCCCGATCGCCAGACACCCTAAGAGCTTCTTTGTTCGAGCATCCAGCACAACCTTTATTCTCGTTGGATAAGGGTCGAGCACCTTGAGTTCTTCGTCGGCTAGCAACTCGGTCGTCTCCGAACCAACGGTGATATCCAGGCCTGCGTCGATCGCCTCTTGTTCCATCCATCCGACAGCCGCCATTTGCGGACTGGTGTAAACGCAGCGCGGCGTCCAGTAAGGAACAAAATAGGTTTCCTTGCCTCCAATCGCGTCGATGGCGGTTTGGGCTTGGGCGAGCGCCGTGCTATCAAGCATGCTCAGTCCATTAACGTCGCCAATCGCGTAGATGTTGGGACGGTTGGTTCGCATGTTTTGGTCGACTTCGAGAAATGGCTCTGTCTTGATGCCCAACGCATCGAGCCCTAACTTCTCAATGTTCGGGAGCCGCCCGTTCGCGATCAGAAGGAGATCTGGATTGATTGTGAGGTCGCCGACTTCCATTTGCAAAGGTGTGCCTGGATTGCGAGGGACTCGCTCAACGTTGACTTCTTCGCCCAGCACGACATTGACGCCGGCTTCGCGGAGGCTTTGCAAGAGGTGCGCCGAAGCATCTGCATCCCAGTCAGGCAAAAGGCGCGATTGTTTCTCCACGAGCGTGACCATCGATCCCAAACCTCGGAAGATGGAGGCGAACTCGCAACCGATATAGCCACCGCCGATGATTAAAAGGTGGCCTGGAATTTCTGTGATTTCGAGGAGTTGATCGCTGTTTAACAGATTCGTTTCCGCCGGGGCAAAGAACCGCGGTCGCGAGCCCGTCGCGATCACGACATGTTCGGCGGTCAATTCTGTCCAATATCCGTAGGCGTCGAAAAGTCTCAGGTTTCGATCGTCGAGAAATGTGGCCTTACCGAAGCGTACGCTGACGTTTGCCCGTTGAAATTGCTGTTTTAACTGCTCGGCTAGCGCCGAGCTAACTCGCCGGCGAACCTCAGCCCAGCCTGTCGTTCTGATGCGTGTTTGATCTAGGTCAATGCCGTAGCGGCTGGCGAACAATCGGCTGTGAAAAGCATCGGCGCAAGCCCGCAGAGTACGGATGGCAAAGCGGCCCCGGTGGAAACAGCTGCCGCCAAGGGTTTCCTTCTCGATGACAACCACGCGACGGCCCTCTCTTGCCGCGAGCAACGCAGCCTCTTTTCCGGCCGACCCGGAACCGATCACAGCGACTTCATAGTCCATATTTCACACCTCTCTTGGTTGTTGGGTTTGGTTCCTGAATATTAGACTCCGATCGAGATCCGACACTCCATCAATTGGCAAAGGCTTGCCGAGCGTTGTTGCGCGGGCTACAGGCCTGGCAAATGTGTGAAACCCAGCGATGCGGCAAAGTGGCGAATACTGCGGATCGAGAAAAGCGACGTAGCCCTTGAGAATCAATTCCGACTCATCATCTTTTGAAAATGCTTCACGTGTTTTGAGATCCTTGTAAGCAACTGCGAGAACACGAAAGCCGTCCATGCTGAGATTCTGGTACAGCTCCATTAAGCCTCCGATGAGGATCGGTTCCATCGGGTAAAGCTCGCCTTCCAACTCGAAGAAGGTGCATCGCTTCGGCCGATTGTATTTCCGAGAAGTTTCCGGCAATGGCCTCGATTTTGGCCATTCATTCGGAAAGGGCGAGTTAATAGCATTCTCGCGGATTCTGAGCGACATCGAGGTCCTTGTCGTAGCCAATACCAACATCCAGCAGCGATTCGATGGGTTCGTTGTGCAGGATCTTGCCCTGAACCGCTCGCCGCGACAAATGAAAATCGCTTACAGCAATATTAGGGGGTCGGGAACAGTTAAAAAGGTTTCTCAAGCACGATTTTTCTCGAGAGCGCAGTTTGCCGGCGCGGCCGATGTTGCAGGTCTTTTCGTCGGCCTCGCCCCTATGGAAGTTCAAGTCTTGGCGCCAGCGTGAACAATATGCCGGTGAATCTCCGGTGCTCATACTTGGGTGCCTGTCCCCGAAACCCGTCCCCGGGGAAGAGAAATTGGAGAGCGGTAGTTGAATTCCGGGGGTCTGGACATAGCGGCTGCGTCGAAAGGCGACTGCTCGGTCGAGTTGATCCTACTGGACCAGGCTGCGGGACCCCACATTGCAGATAGATCGTCTCGCGACCTTTTTTAAAGTTGTGGGGTATCTTCCATGGTTTTGAAGACCCGGTTGTAGAAAATTTCGATTTGCTTGTAGGCATTGCTGATCACAAATTTCTGCTCGAAGTCTTTGAGGAAGTCCTGTTTGGATTGATAAGCAGCAAAAACCAGGTCGGAGTTGTAATGCGCCTTTTTAAAGAAGCTTTCAAAGGAGGGTAATTCATCCTCGAACTCCATTTTCTGGTAGTAAGTCATGTAATCGTCGTACTCAGTTTCCAAAGGCTCGCAGCGCAGGTTTAAATCATGAAACGAATAGTCGGCTTTATCGCTCCCTGCCGTAACAAATCTAAAATTGAAATTCAGGGATACACTTAACTGAATTTCTGTCACCGGAGTTTTGAATACAAACAATCGTTTGGAGCCATAACGAAATAAGCCACATCGGCTGGAGACTTTTAAGATCTCCAATGATCCGAACTTTGAGGAGAAATTCTGGGACGTCGCCCGAGCGGGCTTTGGCGCTCTGTTGCGACGAGAAGAGTTCGTGCCAAGCTCTGGAGCGCACACAACGCCCCCTTACTCTGAAGAAGGGTTACGGACGCACCCAGACCCATGATTATATCCGCCACGGCACCATCACGCTCTTTGCAGCGCTGAGTTATCTGGAGGGCAAGATTATCTCTCGAACCGAGAAGTGCCATACCCATCTCGAGTGGCTGCGTTTCTTAAAGGAGATCGACCGGGAAACCCCTAAGCACTTGATCTGCACCTCATTATCGATAACCGCGCGACGCATAAGCACCCAGCGGGGTGGTTTGTTCTTTGTGGAAGCCGGCGACGCAAACACTCTAACGTTCCCTCTGAAAGGCCGCCTGGAACCGATCGCAAACAAATACATCGACAAAAATATCGTCTTTGGCATTCGACCCGAACACATCACTAACGAGCCGAAGGAGGGATCCAGCGTGCCGGTTACTTTGACTGTTGATATTTCCGAACCGATGGGTTCGGAGTCGCTTGTGTACCTGAGGGCAGGAACAGGTAACTTGATTGCCCGAATTCACGGCGAACATTTGTTCCATTTGGGTGAGCAAGTCACCGTACAGCTCGACCTGGAAAAGGTCTCTTTGTTTGATGTTGAAAGCGAAAAGTGATTCGATAACGCCCTTTGCGCGCAAGAATTTTAAGCGCTAAGCGATCCGGCCAAATTCCGCCGATGAGTTATGTGATCCATTCTGCCGGATCACAGGTCAAGGGAGCCAGTTCCTCGTGCCCGAAAATTTCACAGAGTGATTTATGAATGCTGATTATTGGGAGAAAAGGACGGCTTTGATTCGGGACGGCGCAGTTCGGGTATTATCCCTGTTCAGGCCTGAAGAGGTCGATTACTGGCGCCACGAGCTTAAGTCGAATCG
>DASZHC010000204.1:0-15370 GCA_035938215.1 Chthoniobacterales bacterium | reverse complement strand
CCATGAAAACGAACATCGGCGAAAGTGGCTCTCCCCGGCGGCCGGCAGAGATCTGACCCTACTGCGGGTATGCATCGCGCGAACCTATTTCAAGTTTCATTGTACAAGCCACTGAATGGCAGGTATTTGCGATCGACCGGCTTTGGCGAGGCGCGACTCGGAGTAACGGGCGAGCCGGACAAAAGGAAGCCCCAGGAGCAAATAGATAAATGCAACGAGCAGGCCGGCGCCAAAGTAGTCAAAAGTTTCGGTGGCAATTCGATGGTAGGCGCCGGTCAGTTCCACCATGGTAAGGGCCGAAACCAGCGAGGAATCCTTGAGAAGTGAAATGAAGTCATTAGTAAGGGGCGGCAGGACCAAACGAATTGCTTGAGGGATAATCACAAGGCGGAGGGATTGGCTTTGAGTCAGCCCCAAAGCTTGAGCGGCATCCCATTGGCCAGCCGGTACTGCGAGCAGACCCGCCCTGTAGTTTTCGGCTTCGGAGGCCGCATAGTTCAAACCGAGCCCGAGCACGCCTGCTGCGAATGGAGAAAGCCTGATTCCGATGCTTGGCAGACCGTAAAAGATGAAAAGAAGTTGAATCAAAAGCGGAGTTCCGCGCATGAGTTCGATATAGGCCGTTGCAAACCAACGGACCGGCAGGGGACCAAAAACGCGACCGATTGCCAGAAGTAAGCCGGCCAGGACCGCGACGAGCATCGCCGCTACCGATACCGCCAGGGTCAGGAGGGCCGCACGTCGCAATAAATGCCCGTCAACTGCGTATCTTTGGATTCGAGACCAAAGATCCGCATTCGCGACGCGCCCGGAAACGAACGATTGATACTCGGTGGCCGGCTCGGACGGATCAATGGTTTGATTGAAAGCGCGGGCGACCGTGCCGGTCCATAAACCCCAGCGCGAAAGAATATTTCGGAGTTCCCCGGATGAGATGATATCGCGCAACGCGCCGTCGATCTCCTGCTTTAGCGCAACATTGCTCTTAGCAATCGCGATTCCGTAAGCAATCTGGCCGAAAGGAGGTCCGGTCAGTTCCAGTTCCGGATTGGGCGATGCATAATATTTAGCAATCGGATAGTCGAGCAGGACGCCGAACAACCGTCCATTGACGATATCTTCGTAGGCATTCAATTCTTCGTCATACGTCTTTGGTATCGCGCCTGGCGTTGCCTCCAGCATCCGAAGCGCAGCGGTCTGGTCAAGCGTACCTATGTTTCGGCCGCGGAGTTGGCTTAGCGACATGATTGGCGGCATGCCTCTTCGTCCAACAAATTGTTCAAACGTGAAGTAGTACGGAATGCTAACCAAAGATCACTTGCTCTTTTTTGTCGGGAGTAATCTCGATGCCGCAGATCACGCAGTCATAGAGGCCGCGGTCCAACCCCGGGATCAGTCCGCTCCAATCATTCTGCACAAATTCGGCCGAGCGACCCAAGCGGCGGGCAACGGCATTTATAATTTCGTACTCAAACCCTACCAGGGTTTTCCCTGAGGTATAAAACGTGTAAGGAGCGTTGCTGTTTGGGTCTGCCGCCCAACGAAGCGTCGGTTCCGCATTTGAGCAGACTAAACTCAGCAGCAGAGAGGCCAAGGGCAACGCGATCCGCATCACAGCGGGTTGGTAACACATCATATTGTATCAAAAAGTATTGATTACCACAACCTACTGTGTATTCTCGAAAAAACCGATTCAAAAGCCGGATACTTTTTCGCGCTGGAGAACCGAACGGAACCCCTCTTCGAACTGAGCGTTAGGTTGTACAGATAGACAAGGAATGGACCCTGATACAGTTATCGCTTTGGGATCATTGGTCCACGACCTTCTTGGGCTCGTTGGAGGGATCATCCTCTGCTACTTTGGGTACCGCTTAATGATGCGGCGAATCAAGGCTTATCCCGCTGATCGGAAATTGAGCTGGCGCGCGGCGAAAATCATGCTCAAAGCCACCGCTCCAGGGACAATGTTCGCGCTCTTGGGGGCCATACAGATCTGGCTGATCGCCGCAAAAGGACCGCATTCCGACGGATCGAGGCCGTTCAGTGATAACTACGTATTGGCAACTAAGCGCGGCGAGGAGCATCCCCCTGCGTCAGCGTTGGAAGTTGACCCACACGCGACCCCTGAAGGTTGTCGGCGTTTGTTTCCGGAAAGTCCTGTTGACGGAGCGACGGCTTCAGAGGAGGGGGCCACGGACGCACTCAGCGCTTCTATCGGCTCGAAGATTGCTCCAAGAACAAAAGCTGATGTTTTCGCGGCTGTAGCCCGCGAACCTTCGAAGACAGGGCAACGGGAGGCCAACCTGGACGCGATGCGAAGGATAGGGCGCAGGAGTCTGGAGAAGCAAAGACTGGCGGCCGAAAAGAAGCGGTCGCGACTGGAAGCGATGTATCAAAAAGGAACGATCTCGAGCCAGGCCTACAGAAATGGCGAGAATGAGTATCGAATCGCCATTCAAAGGTATCGGAACGAAGTGAATGCCTCAGTGGTGGATGAGGATTGATTCCGTTATCGAGATTCAACTTCCCGGAAATGAAAGGGAACTCCCGTTGCAAGAACCCAGTGAAAGAAGATACCGCATGACTTAGATATAGGTGTAAATGTCTACCTATAAGGTACTTATAAATTTTTCTCAGGCGTATTCCATGACGTGGCACGGACGCTGCTTAAGGCTGCTCAGGATTCAAGCAATGATTAATATTAGCGAACCGATGTCGGTAAGTTCCCCCGTAACACTCTCTGGGAGTCCGTCGACCTCAGCTGAAAACGACACGTTTTCGTTTGAACGGATCCTTGAAGAATACCTCCCGCAAGTTCGCGCAATCGCCGACCGGATGAAACGCCGATTGCCGCAGAACATTGAAGTAGATGACCTTTACAGTATAGGCGTGACTGGATTGATTGCAGCCGCGCGAAATTACGCCCCCTCCAAAGCGGGAAGTTTTGCGAGCTATGCCAGCACTCGAATTCGCGGAGCTATTCTGGATGAACTTCGCCGCAATGACTGGATGAGCCGGGGAAAACGCTCGAAGGCCAAGCGGCTTGACCTAGCAATCAACAAGCTTGAGCAAGAACGAGGAGGCATCGTTTGCAAAGAGGATCTCTGCACAGAAATGAAGATGACAGCTGAAGAGTTAGCCGAACTGCAGGACGAGGTCAGAGAACTTAAATTTGTCTCCTTTGATGAGGATGAGTTGGATTCGGAGAATCAATCGCTTCACGAAACAGTGCCTGACGACTCCTGACTGCCAGCTTTCGTCGTCCTTGAAAGGAAAGAAGCTCTGGCGCTCCTTGCCGAGCGAATGACTTACCTGCCTGACATACAAAAGCGAGTGCTGGCGATGTACTACTACGAGAATATGAAGATCGCCGAAATCGCGGCCTGCTTCGGAGTCACCGAATCCAGGATTTGCCAAATCCATACGCAAACGCTTCGACTGTTGCGGGCATATATGAAGAGCGTCTTAGCCTGAGTGTCGCAGCCCGCAAGGTTGCGATGAAAACGGGCCGGCACCCGTCGCAAAGCCGCTTGGGAAGCAGCTTGCCGGCCCCGAAATCGTATCCGTTTAGTTTAGTTAGCGTAAAAAACACTCTGCGGTACGCAGGTAGCCACAACAAATGCCAGCGCCGCGTTCGCATTTCTCACGGGGACGTGAGAAATGCGGGTTAGCGCAGTTTTTGCACTCCTAGTGTCCTGTCCCGTTGTATAGCGGGCGTCTCAGAACAGCGGGCTGAGAGTTTGAATTGGGGAGATAGCTGCTATTTCGCCTTGAAAAGACCTCCGCCTAGCGGCTGAACTCCGGCCATCTTGTATAATCGTATACCGAGTACCTTCTTTGGTTGTCCAAATGTGAAGCGGTAACCCTGCGAAAGAAGCGCATCGTAAATGTCTGCTGCTCTGAGCGGGTTTTTGCTTTTCTTGAGGAGTTCCACCACCGCCGGTCTTAACGTTCCGCGTTCGCCCTTAAGGACGCGCGGAGTCCTAGGGGTTGAAGAATTTGCTTGTTGTACAGGCGTTTTGCCTGTCTGGTTTTTCTGACTTTCGCCGGATCGAAAAAGCTCGTTCAAACGCTGCTCAAGCGATTCAATTTGCTCCGCGATCTGGGCGGCCTCCATTAGTTGTTTAGATGTTAGCTGCACTAATTCTGGATCTTAGCGGGTTTTTGTTTTCGTGTAAAAACCTTTTTTAAAAATGGGTATTACAATCGGCCGGCAATGCGATGGCAGCGGGATCGTGCATTAGCAATTCGATAACAGACTCTTGCTAGTGCACCGTCTCGCATATAAGTGGTGACGTGGCCGCTGGTCAGTTGGCTGTTTTTCAAGGCGGTCCGAGCCGGACTGGCGGTAGCGACGAGCATATCTAGATTGATTAGCCAGGCCGCGCCTCAGACCAGCGAGATGTAACGGTATTAAGATCGCGTTGGGTACAGCGCCCGGTTGGGCGAGGTGGCCTGGGCTATTGCCGGACCGAAATTTTAACACAGATGCCGAACCCAGAACTCCGCACGGCGAACGGTGAACGAACTCACAGCCCGAAATTGAGCCACAGATTTCACAGATTGCCATAGATGCGAGACGCTTTTTGTATCCCACAACGGAACCTAGTCCATCGAGTGACTCGACGCACCAGTGTACCGTCTCCTAAATCCCTTGGGCTTCGTTGCGTTCAAGATGGGCCGCCCGGCAAAACGGTCCGAGCCGGACTGGCGTTAGAGGGCGCATCCCGCTCCACTTCCATATTCCTGGTACTCTTGGTCTCTCCCGGGCTGCATAAAAGTGGGGCGGGATGGGCGCTTCGCTCGCGCCTTGAAAAACAGCCAACTGACTTGCGGCGAAACCAGAGGGATTTAGGAGACGGTGCATTAGAACCCCAAAACTCCCGAACTCCGCAACCCGGCAAAAGCGCATGGAGACCCCCGCACCGTGCTTTTTTGCGCGCCACGTTTGCTTCCCGAGCGAGGTGGTCATTTTCGTATGGCCTTCCGGCACGATTCAGCATTGACCCCCAATTGCGGCCTTTCTATAGTTAAAAATTCGCTATTGGAAAAGGGGGCGGCACATTTCAATACAAGTTATGGCTCTTTCAATCGCAACGGAGGCCCCTGATTTCGCCCTTAGTTCTAAGGGCGCGTACGGCCTCAAAATAGCAACGCTGAGCGAAAATCTCGAGACCTTTGGACCCGAGCGCAACCTAGGTATGGGAAGAGTTGCGCAGCGATCGGTTTCATTCTGGAAAAAAGTCGCGTCATTTGGTACGCCGAAAGCACTGACAACTCGAAAGACCTTCCAAAATTCGAGGCTATCAAGGCAGAACTACATAAAATTAGCTTGGGTAAGAAAATATGATTTCCAATAGTGCGCTTCGTTCCTTTAATGCAGGTCAAGGTAAAGAAGGCTTTTACTACTCATTGCCAGTGCTCGAGGAGGCGGGTGTGGGAACAATCTCCAGGCTCCCCGTCAGTATCCGAATCGTACTCGAGTCCGTGCTTCGAAACTGTGACGGCAAAAAGGTTTCTGAGATAGACATTCAAAGGCTGGCGAATTGGAATGCCAAAGATCCGATTAAGGAGGAGATTCCGTTCGTCGTAGCGCGGATTGTCCTGCAGGATTTCACCGGAGTGCCGCTGCTTGTAGACCTTGCGGCTATGCGTGCGGCGGTAGCGAAGGTGAATAGCGATCCGAAGGTCATCGAACCGCTTGTGCCCGTCGATCTGGTGGTTGACCACTCGGTACAAGTCGATTTTGCTGGCTCGCCGGAGGCGTTAGGCTTGAATCTTGACATGGAGTTCAAGCGCAACCGGGAGCGTTATCAGTTTCTCAAATGGGGACAACAAGCCTTTAAGACCTTTGGCGTTGTGCCTCCGGGGATTGGCATTGTTCATCAAGTCAATCTCGAATATCTGGCCAAGGGCGTGCTAAGCACAAAAACGGACCGAGGCGAGATCTTTTATCCGGACACTCTTGTGGGCACTGACTCGCACACGACGATGATTAACGGCCTTGGAATCGTCGGCTGGGGGGTTGGAGGCATTGAGGCAGAGGCGGGGATGCTGGGGCAACCGGTCTATTTTCTCACCCCGGAAGTTGTTGGCGTCCATATGAGCGGGCGATTGAGGGAAGGGGTGACTGCGACGGACCTGGCGTTGCACGTTACGCAGTTGCTTCGAGCCAGGAAGGTGGTAGGAAAGTTCGTAGAATTTTATGGTGAAGGCGCCGCGTCGCTGCCGTTGTTTGATAGAGCGACCATTGGGAACATGGCTCCTGAGTATGGTGCCACGATGGGCTTTTTCCCGGTCGATGCCGAATCGGTCAACTATCTGCGTTTGACCGGGCGCTCGGAGGAAGCGTGCGAGCGATTCGAAAATTACTTTAAGGCGCAGGGGATGTTCGGGATGCCGCGCAAAGGGGAAGTTGAATACAGCGTCGACATTGACTTGGATTTAGCAACTGTCGAACCCAGTGTATCGGGCCCGAAACGCCCCCAGGATCGTATCAATCTTCCTGAGCTTAAGCAGACGTTTGAGACCCTTTTCGAAAAGCCTCTGACAGAAGGCGGTTACGGAAAAAAGCCTAGCGACCTGTCGCTCAGAGTCCTGGTGCACATCAATGGTTCCAGTCCGACCGTTGACATTCAGATGCCATCCACCGACACAATTGCCAACCATCCAGAAGAGGGCTTGTCGAAAAACGAGGCGGAATTGATCCAGAATCGTCCAACGCCAGACAACCCCGTTTTCCGGGCTTCGGCATCCAGCCCAACCGAAACGGAAATCGGGCACGGCAGCGTTCTCATTGCCGCCATCACCAGTTGCACAAATACCAGCAATCCGAACGTCATGCTCGGAGCAGGTCTTCTGGCAAAAAAGGCTGTGGAACGAGGTCTCAAGGTCAATCCAACGGTCAAGACCTCTATGGCGCCGGGCTCAAGAGTTGTAACCGACTATCTCGCGAAGACAGGTTTACAGAGCTATCTGGATCAGCTCGGATTTAACATTGTCGGATATGGTTGCACGACCTGTATCGGGAATTCCGGTCCACTTCATCCAAATATTGAGCAGGCCGTTACCTCGAACGATTTCGTCGCTGCCGCGGTTCTTTCGGGTAATCGAAATTTTGAGGCGCGCATTCACCAGAATATCAAGGCCAATTTCTTGATGTCGCCGCCTTTGGTCGTGGCATTTGCGTTGGCCGGCCGCGTCGACCTTGACCTGGTGAAGGAACCACTCGGGAAGGATAGTTCCGGGAAAGACGTCTATCTCAAGGATCTGTGGCCGTCGCTCGAAGAAATTAGAGAAGCTATGGCATCGGCTTTGAGCCCAGAGGTCTTCCGACGACTTTATTCTGATTTTGCGAGTCAGAATCCGAAATGGAATGAGATTCCGTCGTCAAGCGGGGACCTTTATAGCTGGGATGAGAAGAGTGACTATATCCAGGAACCTCCTTTCTTCGAAAATTTCTCCATGGAGGTTGGAGCAATGGAAGAGATTCGGGATGCGCGACCTCTTGGCATTTTTGGAGATTCGGTGACGACCGATCACATTTCGCCGGCGGGGGCGATCAAGCCGACATCTCCCGCCGGGAAGTATCTGATTGCACGCGGAGTGCAGCCGATTGACTTTAATAGTTACGGCAGCCGGCGCGGAAACGATCGGGTGATGACGCGGGGCACTTTTGCCAACGTCCGAATCAAGAATCTAATGGTGCCTGGTGTTGAAGGCGGTGTGACAATCCATTATCCAAGCGGTGAGCAGATGTCGATTTTCGACGCCGCAACCCGGTATCAGAAGGAAAAAACGCCGCTAATCGTCATCGCCGGGCATGAATACGGCACAGGGTCGAGTCGGGATTGGGCTGCGAAGGGTTCGAGGCTGCTCGGAGTCAAGGCGGTCATAGCGGCGAGCTTTGAAAGGATCCATCGCAGCAATCTTGTCGGGATGGGCGTGCTTCCGCTGCAGTTTCAAGAGGGGGTGACTGGCCAGACACTGCATCTCGACGGTTCGGAGACGTTTTCGTTGCTGGGTATTGACCAGAACCTCAAGCCGCGTCAGGCCGTGGATTTGGAAATCAAGCGCAAGGGCGGAAAGAGGGAGACTGTTCCCCTCGTTTTGCGGATCGATACTCCCATCGAGGTGGACTATTACAAGAACGGTGGGATTCTGCCGTTTGTTTTGCGCGATATTCTGCGCGCACAGAAATAGAATCAAGGCGAGCACGCTAGTGCACCGTCTTCTGTTCCACAGTCGGCGCAAAAATGGAGCGGGACGGGCCGAGCGAGCCCTGCAAAATCACTCAAAAAACCGCGGCGAGGCGTTCGATGCGGGCTATATCTGGCCGTCCGAGGCGCGGCCTCAGGGGGCTTTTACTGTTTTGTAGGAACTGTATCGGATGGAACGACGTTGCGGACGACCCAGAGATTTGCCGGGATTACTTGGATAATCCAATCCAGCGCGGACGCAAAAGTCGCCTGGTTCGCGGAGGGCATGTGCGAAGGCATAACCACAAGGTCTGTGCCACTTGCCTGGATAAACTCGCAAGCCGTAAAGCCGGTGTTGCCCCGCAGAAGGTGATAGTCCAATTCCAAATTGGAACTCGCTCTGGCGCACAGTAGAGATTGGAGCGATTCCTCTGGGGAGGGCGAATCGCTTCCGAGAGCTTTCTCCTTCGCTTCGGCAAAGGTTGTTTGAACGTAGAGGATCGTAACGTGTTTGCTGCCGTTCCGCTCTGCGACACCGACCGCGCGGTGAAACACATAGCGGCTTAGATCGGAGAAATCGGGGATCGTAACCAATATAGCCTCCGGGGGTTTCGGCTCTTCTTTGGGTTCGGTGTATAAGAGCAGATCACACGGTGCACGTTTGAGGAGTTCGCGTGCAACGTCTCCGGTAAAATTCCGGTGCACCGTCTCGGTTTCCATCGCCCCGGCGACGAGCAGGTCGATATTTTCTTCTCGCTGAGCCTTTAGTATAGCCTCGGACGGTTCTCCAGACTCAAAGTGGATCCTGGCCCTGTCGTCCAGCATCAGTTTCCTCAACGCGGCCCGGAATCGCTCCTCTTTCTCGGAATCAAATCCATCGGCGTGAATGAGATAGAGAGGAGCGGAAAGAGAGCGGCTTATGCGTCCTGCTTCCGCCAGGACAGCCATAAAGCGCGGAGAAAAAGTTGTGGCAACTCCTACACGTTGGTACACAGCGGAGGCAGGATACGTTAGTTCCATGCGGGCAACAACCCGGTTTCTAAAGGGAATATTTTTTGCGCAAATACTCGACGCGATATTTCGCTTGAGTTGTTTCTCCGGTGGCCCGGCGCATCAATTCCGTGGGTAAATAGCGCCGGCCGTGTTGATGGATGTTCTCGCGCAACCATTGCAACAGAGATTGATAGTGCCCCTCGGCAAGCTGATCCTGTAACCCTGGAATTTGTCTTTCAGCCGCAGACATCAATTGTGCGGCATTCAGATTTCCCAAAGTATAGGTCGGGAAGTAGCCAATAAGGCCTAGGCTCCAATGGATGTCTTGAAGAACTCCAAGACTATGGTTTGGAACAGCTAACCCAAACAACTCCTTGAATCGTGCATTCCAGGCATCAGGCAGATCCTGCACGCTTATACGGCCTTCGATAAGTGCGAGTTCCAATTCGAATCGGAGCAGGATATGAAGATCATAGGTCACTTCATCCGCCTCAACACGAACGTACGAAGGCGCGATGCGCTGAACGCCCTTTGCCACTTCGATCGGAGAGTAGCGCTTCAAGTCAGGCAAATATTTGCACGCGGCCGCATGCCATCGGTTCCAGAATTGTGTCGTACGCCCGACATGATTCTCCCACAAACGTGACTGAGATTCATGAATTCCCAGTGAGACGGTTTCGCCCTGAGGCAGTCCCGCTCGATCCGCGCGCAAGCCTTGTTCGTACAAGGCGTGGCCGGTCTCGTGCATAACGCCGTACAAGGAAACTTCAAAGCGCTTTTCGTTGTAACGGGTAGTGATCCGGTGGTCGCAAGGACCTAACGATGTGGCGAACGGATGGACCGTTTTATCAATGCGGCCCGCATCAAAATCATAGCCGAATGCTGCAGCTACTTCTCTGCAAAGGGCCTCTTGACCCGCCCGTGGATAGTTGCCCTCCAGGAAACCCTCGGCAACAGCCTCGCCCCTTGTCTTTCCAAGCAGATCGACCAAAGCAATCCGCAAGTCTTCCAATATCGGTCTGATCTGCACTGACCGAATGCCAGGTTCATAGTCTTCAATCAACGCGTCGTAGGGAGATTCTTCGTACCCCCACAAATCAGCTTTTTGGCGGGTCAATTGGATAATCTTCTCAAGGTGCGGTTCGAACTCAGAAAAGTTGTTTTCGTCGCGAGCGTGAACCCAGGCCCTTCGAGCCAAGGTTCTGGCCTTCTCGAATTCTTCGACGAGTGAAACCGGTATTTTGATTGCACGGTTGTAGGAACGCCGCCACTCGCGCACGTTTGCATGCTCCTCCGAGTCGGAATGAAAACCGTATTGTTCGGATTCCGTAAGCCAATCGCCGACGGCTGAGTCGATAAAGAGCATATGCGCTTTTGCTTCCAGATAGCTGAGCTGATCTGCGCGGTATTGAACCGCCTTGGAAGGAATGTAGGTTTCCAGATCCCAGGTGAGCACAGCCGCAACGGAGCGAATCAAATAGACTTCACGCGAGCGTTCGCACAGCTTCAGGTAACCTTCACACGCCATAGCCGGTCACGGTATTCCGGCTTGCCCTACATGTGCAACTTCATTATAAGCCGCTGCTAATGGAGACAATCATCGGCGCTTTTGCCGGCATCCTAGCATTTCTGGTTCTTTATTGCCTTCTGGGAGGCCTATACACCATCGATCAGAATGAACGAGCTGTAATCACAAATTTCGGAAAAGCGGAACGGATCGGATCAAAGACCAGTCTGGACCTTCCAACTGCTGAGCATCTTCTGCCTGAGGAAAGGGAACGCTATATTTATCCGCAGGTTCGCGTTATCGGCCCGGGCGGTCCCTATCTGCGAATGCCCTGGCAACGGGTATTCAAGGTCTCGGTTGCAATTCAGACCATAAATGTTGCCTTTGATCCGGAAACTCCTGAGGCGAACCAGAAGGGGAGCATCTTGGAGGCGGTGACAAAGGATCAGCTCAATATTGGTCTAACGGGTCAGATTCGTTATCGAGTGAGCGAACAAAATCTCTATGCGTATCTATTTGGCGTCAAAAAGCCGATCTTACACGTTCTCGGTTACTTCATCTCGATACTGAGAGAGCGAATTGCAAAGTACGAAGCGCCGAAACCGACCGATAGCGAAGAACCGTTGTTGGAGAAGGCTAATGAGAGCCTGGCGAGAGCAGAGGTATCGATCAACGATCTGCGAAAGAATTTGAACGATCTGAACGAACAAATGGATCTGGAATGCAGATCTTCAGCGGCGAGATACGGAATGATACTGGACGCCTCGCTGATCACCGGCATCGATCCTCCGGCGGACATAGAGTCGGCGCTGGCTGCCATTAATACGGCTCATAACGAGGTATCTGCGCACGTCAGTCTTGCACAGGCGAATGCCGATCAGCGCATCGAGCAATCGAGGCGGGCTGTAGAGATAGAGACGAACCGGGCTCAAGCCGAGGTGCAACCGTTGCGCTGGATGGCCCAACAGTTAATGGAACTGAAACAGAGTGGAGAACAAGCGCTGCCGGCTTACATTCGCAACGTCCGGCTCGATCTATTTTCGAAGGCCAGGCGGGTGATACTGAAAGAAAAAGGTAAGCGATGACGTTCATCATTGCATTTGTCTGCACATTTGTACTTTGCTGGGTTGCCGCTCCAGTCTTCCTGGTCGTGTTGGCGGGCATTAACTTTTATACGGTGATCATGGAAGGGCGCTGTAAGGTTTATATGCTTTTCGGCCGGGTTTTGGGCGTGATTCCTGAACCAGGTTTACATCTTCTGTGGATCCGGCTCGGCCCTCAGGCCGCCCTTGTTCGATTCTTCGGCCGCGTCTACGAAATCGATGCGCGGCTGGATCAGGAGTATCTTCGAAGCAATCCGGTCAATTCGGAAGAAGGAACGCCGATGGGAGTAGGCGTCTGGTACGAAATGCGTGTCGTACACCCAGTCGATTACATTTTCAAAAACGTCGATCCCGGAGGATCCCTTCGAGCTAACGTTTCAAACGCTACGGTCCGTTGTCTTAGTAATTTGCCGCTGCATGACATGCTGGAAAGCCGCCATTCGATGAGCCGGGTCGTCCGCGGCGAAGTTTCTCCAAAAGCGGAAGAGTGGGGTTATCAGTTGGGGTCGGTCTATATCCGGAAAGTGCACTTTCGCGACGACCTCATGATCAAGCAAATCGAGCAGAAAGTCGTTAATCGATTGCGGCAGGTCACTTCCGCGATCCGACAGGCTGGAGCGAATCAGGTGGATATCATCACCAGTTCCGCAGAGAGACAAGCGGCAACGGAATTCGCCAAAGCGCGTTCGGTTCGTCCGCAAATGATCGGCGAAGCATTGAGAGAGATCGGACAGGATGCCGATGTTTTGAACGCGGTTTTTGAAACCCTTGAGGTGGAGCGGCTGGTCAAGGGGCAGGGGGAACTCACGCTGATTCCGGGCGATGCTGGTGAAACTCTGGTCGGTTTGCTTTCATCCGGCGCCTTAGATTAGATTGAGCTCCGTTAGAAGTGCCCGCGGCTACGACGGGGCGTAGCCCTCCAGGTCTCGATCGAAATTTCCATGTTCATTTTCATTTTAGGGAGGGACGGCCTCTGTGGCGTCCCACTTTTCTCGTTGTTATGGGACCGGAAATATCAGTCGGATGGGACGGGAGGCCGTCCCTCCCACGAAAAACCAGCCATCGAAGTCAGCTCCGGCGCGGTGGGCGCGATCGGAAATGGAATATGATGGGCAAACCATAGTAGCCGTACTTTTCCCTGATGTTTGCCTCCAAATAGCGGCGGTAATCGTCCGTTAAGAGTTCCGAAGAATTCACAAAGAGCACAAACGTGGGTGAAGCTATTCGGCTGGCGGATTCCTTGTCGACCTGAGTTGCGTATAGAATTTTAAAACGCCTGTTGCCTCGAAGGGGCGGGGGATGCGCTTCCATTGCTTGTTGAAAGAGTCGATTCAGAACCCCGGTTCCAATTGAGCGACGCGCATGTCGTTGGATTTTGTCGATACTGCCGAACAACCGATCAAGATTTTCTCCGGTATGGGCCGAAAGAATATCGATCGGGGCGTAGCTGAGAAAAAAAAGTTTTGCTCGGATCTGATTGAGAATTGCATCGAGGAAATTTCTGATGCGAGTCATCGGTTTGACGAGATCGAGCTTATTGACGACAATAATGCAAGGTTTGGCGGCTTCCTGGATGAGGCCCGCAATCTTCTTGTCTTGAGCGGTAACTCCTTCCACAGCATCAACGATTAAAACACAGACATCGGCCCGTTCGATGCTCTTCTCCGATCGCATTACGCTGAAGACTTCGACGGAAGAATCGTGTTTCCCTCGCGCCCGAATGCCGGCTGTATCAATAAGGAAATAGGATTGGCCGCCATGTTCGTAAGGGATATCCACGGAATCCCGGGTAGTTCCGGCAGTGTCGCTGACAATCGTGCGTTTATCTTGGAGAATCGCATTGATCAGAGAGGACTTCCCAACGTTCGGACGTCCCACGATTGCAAGCTTGAGGGGCGTAGCTTCAACGGGTTCCTGGTTGCTCGCGACTAACCCGGGAATGTTGCGCTCGATTTCCTCAACCAGTTCTCCAATACCGCGGCCGTGCGCGGCGCTGACAGGTACGAGATTTTCGAAACCGAGCGAGGTGAATTCCGCGTCGGCCAAATCCTGCTTGGGGTGATCGATCTTGTTAACTGCAAGGATTACGGATTTTCCGGTGGTGCGCAGCTTCTTTGCCAACTCCCGATCCATCGGAGTGACGCCGTCCCTTGAATCGGCGACGAAGATAATCAGATCTGCCATTTCCATGGCCAACTCGGCCTCGGTTTGAACCCGTTCGGAGAGATTATCACTGTCAAGGGCGCCGATACCTCCCGTATCAACCACGGTAAAAGGGCGCGATCCCAATTTGCAATCGCCCGCAAGACGGTCGCGCGTAACCCCAGGCTGGTCATGAACGATAGCGATCCGCCTTTGCACAAGCCGATTGAAGAGAGCTGATTTGCCCACGTTCGGGCGTCCCACGATCGCAACAGTTGGCAAAGTGATAAACCCCTCTCGTTATTTCAGAGCCGCCGTCGTCCGGCGCTTCGGGTCTGCCAAAAGGCATCCAGAAGGTAGCCAACTCCGGAGACCAAGGTAAAAAAAGTTGCAAGAGCACTCGGATAGATCTGAGAGATCCACCGGATGCTGAACAAAACCCAGAGGATCGCGGCTATCTGCAACACGGTTGCAACTTTCCCGAGTGGACTTGGGTGAACCGTCACACCTCGGATTGAGTTGGAAAGTATGAAAAATCCGATTGCCATGAGGGAATCGCGTCCCAGGACAGCGACTGCAAACCAGACCGGAAACGCATTGGGCCAAGGACCTAGAACTATCGTGAGTATAGCCGTGGCAACCAGCCCCTTGTCCGCAATCGGATCGAGGATTCTCCCGAGCCGGGTCCCTTGATTGTACCGCCGGGCAAGGAATCCATCCAAGGCGTCGGTGACAGCCGCCACAACAAAAATTCCTGCCGCGGCCATTCTCAGGCGCTCGTCCGAACGACCCTGTTCAATTGAAGCGCTGTACCCGCATGCCGCCAGAGCGAATACTGGAATCAAACAGATGCGCCCAATCGTAAGTATGTTTGGAAGTGTCATTTAAAAGTGGTGTGGAAATCCGAAACCTTTAGATTCCGCGGTCCCGCTTATAGAATCACTTCGGGGGCACCGCTCTTGAAATGAACTCCAATCGGATATTCTGATCGGCTATCTTCTGCGCCAGTAATCGCTTAAAAGTTTGCTCGGCTTCCTCCGGCAGCGAGTCAGACTTCGCCCGAGCAATTTCGCGCATTCGGTTCACTTCCCTCTCAATGTCCGAGGCCTGGATCTTGTTCCATAAACCGTCGCGAAGTTCTTCGATATTCATTAAAATCGGCTCCACGCTCAGGATTTTGGCGCGCGGAACGCCGATGGCGATTCCTGATTCCCGGAGCTGAACCTGAAGTTCGTGAGAGAGGTCGAAGCCAGCCTTCACTCTGTAGACGGAGCGCATCCGAATTGTTTTTGTGCTGCCCCACCAGGTTTGCATTGCGTCCCGTGTGACTTCCACGTCGCGACTTACAATTACTAGTTCGGGGGTCGTCGCGGTTTGATCAGCTACGACGTTTTCGCTGAGCCTGATCTTCGGCTGCATGTGGAAAA
>DASZHC010000203.1:0-3445 GCA_035938215.1 Chthoniobacterales bacterium | reverse complement strand
ACTGTCATGCACACTGATTTTGCGTTTTGCATTTTCCTCACCACCAATTTGTCAGCTGGCTTGCTCCGGCTCTTCGAACCGGATCGGCCGCTGTAATCGAGTGCCAACAACCCTGGAGATAAACCGAACGTTCAAGCTGCGAGGACGGAGCTGGGGCCATCCATGGTGCTTACCCAATCGGAATCCACTTGCACTGAGACAGATCTTTGCAGGAGCGTTGCATTTACGTAAATCCGATGTTGATCGCCGATTTTGGTGACCACGCCTTCAATACCGCGCAGAGGTCCCCGCTCCAGGCGAACCTTCTGCCCGACAACGACGGAAGGCCACGGCAGAGCTGAAAGACCGGAGCGCACGATCGATTGAATGCCCATCACTTCCGTTTCGTCTATCGGTTCCGGAGTCATTCCCTTACCGACCAGATAGAGAAAGCCCGGCGTCGTCAACAGTGGCAGGCGCTTGCTCAAATCTATCCGGCAGAACAAATAGCCAGGAAAGAGAGGAATATCGAGGACCTTGATCCGATCGGACCATTGCCGCCTGGCGCGATAAGTAGGCAAAAACTCCTCGAAGCCTTTGCCCCGAAGCATGGCCGATACAGGCTTTTCGTAATTGGACTTCACCCGGACGGCGAACCAGGGCAGGTGAGAGCTACGCCCTATTGCTTCGCGATCATATTCAGAACGTGCGATATTGAGGTCCATGGACAAGCTACCGCCCTTTGAGTCCCAAATTTCCCTCTCCACAATGTCCGCCACCTGAACGCCAAGAATTCTGTGCTTTACGACTGCGGGCATGGAGCCCTTCTCAGGTGCAACTCGCCCCCGAAGCGAGTTCTGTTTAGTTACCGCCCTCTAGAACACTCAAGAACGATGTAACCCGATGTCTTGGACTTTCTGCTGCGTCCCCGAACCCTGCACCGCGCCATCTTTCTGCTCAAGCACGTGCTCCAGGGGTTCGCGAATAAGAACCGTTCGGTTCATCGCCGCAAATCCGCGGACCTGACCTCGCGTGCCCTGGTCGACTCGTGTAACTTGACCTTTCGCGTGAATCTCGACCGCGCGAATATCGATTGCGGGTTGCGGAAGAAATACGTTCATCTCCACCGAATTTCCCGGACGCGGCGCGCATTTCGTTTGCACGTAGATACCGCGGCTGCTTATGTTGCAGCTGTGGCCGTCACTGCTTTGCAAGATTCCGTCCTCATCGCGCCAGGTGAAGACCACGGCGAGGCGCAGACGAAAGCGCTTCGAATTTCGTCGCTCTTTTACAGTTTCTTTCATGCCGGCGTGTTGCTTAGGACCGCAGTTCCAGTGTGGCCGCAGTGAGTGCGCACAACCGCAACTCTACGCCTGCGCCAAAAACTGTAAAGATGACCATAGTGGAGTGCGACGAACGACCCCGATCTACGGGCTTTAAAAATCCTTCGGTACCAGGACGCTTTTCTCTGAATGGGAAGGTAGGTTAGTCTCTATCGCGCGACACTTCTTCAAGGATTCCTGGCGTCCATCTAAAGGAGTTCGCCAGATGAATCGGGCTGTGCGGCGAGGCTCTTCGGGATATGACTTGTTTGAGCCTGACTTTAGGTTAAATGGAAATCGGCCAAGCTATTAATAAAATCGGCTGAACTACTACTAGAAGACAGATGCGTCAGGCAACAACGCCCTAATCTTCAAATAACGGCTTGGGAAGCAAGTCATCTCTAAGGCGAATGGCTTCTTGGGGTTTACCCCCAGCGCCTTAAAGCATATTCCCCCCAGATTGCTCAGGTGAACACGTTATTGTGCCAACCCACCTTCTCCCTACAATAGACCCTACCCGAACAAATATGCGAAACCAGACGGCTATACTCATTCCAGAGCTGAGCAAGCGAAACCAATCGGCTTTGATACCAGAATCTGAGAGACGCACCCAAATCACCGTGCCGGAAGCGGGCAAAAGAAATCAAACTACAGTCCTCATTTCTGAGCCCAACAAGATGTATTGCGACCTTCTCAAGAAGGCCTTCTACGTGGTGCGCAACCGGTTCCAGGTGGTCGCCACTGCTTCGACAACTGGTGAGATCCTCTTAGGTATCGAGGAGACTCGCCCGCATGTCGCAATCGTGAGCGCCAATCTGCAGGATGGACCGCTCACGGGCATCCGCCTGTTGCCTGAAATACGCCGCATTAATTCCGATACGCGGACGCTCGTAGCGCTCGAAGCTCCCGAGCCTGACCTGGTTATCGAAGCATTCCGGTTCGGTGCCGACGGTGTATTTTGCCGAAATAGCCCTTTCGATTTGCTTTGCAAGTCCGTGGAGGCAGTTTCCCAAGGTCAGATCTGGGCCAGCAATGACGAGCTCAGATACGTGCTCAATGCGTTCGCGAAATCCTCCAAGCAGCGCAAAATGGATTCCAACGTAGAGAGCCGCATGACCAAGCGAGAGGCTGAAGTAGTTCGGCTGGCGGTCGAAGGCCTCTCCAATCGAGAGATCGGTCAGCAGCTCGGACTAACCGAGCACACCGTGAAGAATTATCTCTTCCGCGTCTTTGACAAGCTCGGGGTTTCTAACCGCGTGGAACTGGTTCTCTCCTGTCTCCGGCAGGAGGAGGATGCGCGCGAAGATGTGGGCGCCGAACAGAGAAACATGGCGCCGCCCCGCTAGAGTTGTCGCTTGGTCTTAATTCGTTTGGCAGCAAATAATCCAAATAGGAACAGGATTGATGAGCCAAGAACAATTGCAGCAGCTCGTTATCGACTGGATCAAAGCCAATAAACGTACTTCGAATCACGTTGAAATCGCGGGCGACACAGAGCTCCTGGGTACCGGAATTCTCGATTCCTTCGGCTTTCTCGATTTGATCATGCATATCGAGGGCAAAACCGGCCTTCAGGTCGATTTGGCCGACGCCGATCCCAGTGAATTTGCCGTTGTAGGCGGTCTTTGCAATCTCGCGCTGAAAAGCCAGGCGGCCCAACCATGTCCACAGGCGTAAACCCTATAAGCCCCGTAAACCCGATCGTGGAGACCTATTCGCGGCTCGCGCGCGAATACGACGAAGACGCCAACTTCCTTTCGTGCTGGGGCCGCGCTTCAGAACGCGCTCTCTCTATGATTCGCCTGCGTGACGATTACAAGCTTATCGTCGATATGGGCTGCGGAACTGGCAGGGCCGTCCACGCGTTGGCCTCGGCAGCGCCGCCTCACGCGCACCTCATCGGCGTCGATCCTGCCGAGAATATGTGCAGGATAGCCGCTCAAAAAGCGGCCGAACAGAAAAACGTGGAGATTCGGCAGGGCGCTTTTGAAAAAATTCCATTGGAAACGGCCTCGGTCGATTATCTCTACAGCATTCTGGCCTTTCACTGGGTGACGGATCTGGCCGCTTCTGTTGCTGAGATTGCCCGTGTGCTGAAGCCTGATGCGGAAATGGACTTATTCTTTATCGGGCGCGACAATGGC
>DASZHC010000202.1:0-3716 GCA_035938215.1 Chthoniobacterales bacterium | reverse complement strand
TGCTTTATCGAAGGATACGTAGGCTCGAACCAGGCGTTGGGTAAAGAGGCGCATTTTGGGAAAATGACCCAGGCGGCCTTGGAGTTCGCGCGCGGCACTTTCGGTACCTGCTCCGAGGAGCATAACTGGTACGAGCATTTTGAGTTGTTAATGCGGCATCCAGTAATCAATGCTGGGGTACAGATCGCCGCTTGGCATCTTTACCGGCTTCCCGAGGATCTCCTCAGTACCTGATGCCCGCCGGGCCGGGTGGCAGTTTAAGGGAAGCAACAGGAAGGCAAGACGCAAAGTATGATGTGGAAAAGATGAAGGACAATAGCGAACCAGAAGAAGATCGAGGAAGTCGAAACCGACTATAGCAGAGGAGGCGGAACAAATGGGGGCAATGCCGCGCTCAAAATGTGGTACGAATTTTGAACTTAGATGACAGGAAAGTCGAAATGGAGCGCTTCACGCTAACTTCCTCGAAACCGTTCAATCAAATAATTGCAGCTTTCAAGGCCGCAGTCGGTCAGCCGGACATCGTGGAATTCTGGAGATCAACTCATCGCACGCAGTCTCTCGCCGAACTGGAGAGCACAATCGAAAAAGCTGTCGGGCGAACAGGGCTGATGTTGTTTGCAGAGTTTGATCACGGCGCGATTGTGCGTAAAGGCACAGGTCGCGACACGCCGCGGGTCGTTCGCTTTGTCATTGGCAATCCACTCATCATGCGACGGATGGTTGAACATGTGCCCGACGCCGGTTCATACGCCCCGGTAACAATTCTGATCGACGAGCGTCCAGACGGCGTTCATCTCTCCTACGATAGAATGGCGAGTTTTCTCAAGGCATACAAAAACGCAGACGCGCTTAAGGTCGCCGGGGAATTGGATGCAAAAATCGAGACCCTGCTTGCCTCAATTGCCTGACTCACATGAATACGATCACCACTAAGGATGGAACCATAAATGTACGTCAAGGATTGGGGTAAAGAACAGCCGATCGTTTTTAGCCGCGGTTGGCCGCTGAGTGCAGATGCGTGGGAAGACCAGATGTTCTCCCTGGCATCGCGCGGTTACCGCTGCGTCGCGCCCGATAGCGCCTTCTTTTATACAGGCGGCCCGAGCGGCTACATCGACGATCCCGAATTCAGTAGAAGTTAATCAGGTTCCTGATGCAAACCGAATTCAGAGCAATTGTTCAAAGTGAGTATGGTGCTCCGGAAAAAGTCCTAAGAATTGCGAAGCGCCAATTGACGAGCGGAGAGCTTGGAGCTGACGATGCTCTCGTAAAGGTCATCGCTCGACCGATCCATCACGGGGATATCCAGATTCTGTCCGCTCTTCCTCAAGGAGGACCGGTCGAGCCCATTCCAGAAGGAACTCTAAGAGTACCTGGGTTTGAGGGCGTCGGGACGATCGTTCGGCTCGGAACAAACGTAAAGGCGGCGAAGAGATTAAGCGAAGGCCAGCGTGTCGCGTTCTTTCCAGCAAATGGTACTTGGGGAGAATACGTGGTCGTTCGATACAACTCTCTCTTGCCAGTTCCGAACGAGATTTCCGATCAGATTGCGGCGCAGATGCTCATAAATACGATCACAGCATCCGTTCTCATCAAAGCCGGTCATAATTCACTTAAGACTCCGATTACGCCTCCCGTTTATATTCTTCAGAATGCGGCTGGATCCGGCGTTGGACGTCTGCTGACTCAAGTTGCTTTAGATCGCGGGGTCCGCCCCATTCGTTTGGTGAGATCGAATCAGTCTGCTGAAAGGCTTCGATCGGCACTTCCTGGGCCGCCGGTTTTTTCGACGAGCGATAGCCATTGGAAAGAACAGGTTCGCGGGGCGTTGGGAGGATATAGACTCGAAGTGGCTTTCGATGCCATCGGCGGAAAGGCGATCGACGATCTTGTTGAGGTTGTTGATGACGGTGGAACCATTATTAACTTCGGCTCATTGGGTAGCAACACGGGCACGAACATTTATTCGCTCGTTCCAAATAATGTCGCGCTTAGGAGTGTTTCCATCATGAATTGGTTTCGTCTGGCCCAGGATGAAAAGCAGAAAGATTTCAACTTCGCTCTGAGTCTCGCAACAAATCACACAGAGCTTTTCGAGGTCGCGCATCAGTGTGAGTTTGGCGATTTTCAAAAAGCAATTCAGCACGTCTCTAGCCCGGGAAAAACCGGGATCGTCTTACTGAAAAGCCCGATTTAGGAAGGATAGCGTATGGAAATCGGAACCATTGGGGCAGGAGCTTTCGCACAAGCGTTCGCAAAACGGGCATTGAAGGCAGGCCATAAGGTAAAGCTTAGCAATAGCCGAGGCCCCGACAGCCTGCGAGAAATTGTCAATAACCTTGGTCCCGGAGCAATGGCTGCCACCAAGGAAGAGGCAGCAGCCTGCGAAATGGTGCTTCTGGCTGTGCCCTGGGACAACGTGCCCGAGACACTTGCAAGTCTTCCCAAATGGAAAAATCAGATTCTGATTGATGGGACCAACCCCTTTCACGGTAAGGCCGGAGATTTCACCCCGGCCGCTGTTGGAAACCTGTCTACCAGCCAGCTTGTTGTGGCGCTAGCCCCTGGAGCACGAGTGGTTAAGGCACTGAACAACATGACCGTGCCTAACTTGGAAGCGGATCCGGTCGTCAATGGGGCGAGACGAGTTGCGTTTGTTTCTGCAGACGATGACGGGGCGAAGAGGCGAGTTGAAATCTTACTCAAAGAGCTTGGCTACTCCGTCATTGATCTTGGAAGCCTTCGCGATGGAGGTCTGATCCAGCAAGCAGGTGGCCCTCTCGCAGGGCGAGATTTGCTGGAGCGAGGAGAATATCATTAATGAAAGCCATCCATCTCACCGCGTACGGTAATCCAGCTCAGAACTTAAGGATGGTCGAAGTTTCGGAACCAAACGCGCCGTCTGCGGGCGAGGCTCTTGTGCGCATGGAGTATGCGCCGATTGCTTACAGCGACCTCCTCTTGGCGGACGGGGTTTACCTCTTAAACCCGAAGCTACCTACTGTCATTGGAGGTGAAGGCGCGGGAATTGTCGAGGCGATAGGGCCGGGAGTCACCGGCGTCAGGGTAGGCGATCGTGTTACGATCCCATTTGGAACATTCACCTGGTCTGAAAGAGTCCTTGCTCCAGCCCAAGGTCTTTTCGTCGTTCCTCCTTCAATCGACGCCAGAACGGCCTCGATGTTAAATATCAATCCCGCGACCGCTGTTTTTCTCTTAGATGAATTTGTAAAGCTAAAGCCTAAAGACTGGATTGTGTTAAACGCAGCAAATTCCCAGGTCGCGCGATGCCTGATCGCGATTGCAAAATCGCGCGGTCTCAACATTGCAGGTAGCGTGAGACGGTCCGAGCTTATCCAAGAAATTGAAGCACTGGGTGTTGATTTCGTTGGCGTCGAATCGCCGGAACTCTCAAAGCAAATTCAGATTGCAACGGGCGGAATGCCAATACGCCTGGGTCTTGATGCCGTAGGTGGTCCATCGACAGCGACGATGGCAAGCATGCTCTCTCCGGGGGCTCATCTCGTCATCTATGCGTGGCTTAGTGGTGTGCCGATTCACGTTCCGCAAGGCGACCTCATTGCCAAGAGGTTAAACATCCACGGCTTCTGGATGTATTACGAAGAGTATCTCCCAAAAATGCGAGCGGCACTGACTGAGGCAACAAAAGTAGTCGCTTCCGGCAAATTAAGTTTGCCGATCACCACAACATA
>DASZHC010000201.1:0-6092 GCA_035938215.1 Chthoniobacterales bacterium | reverse complement strand
GACAACAACGGGCAATTTGGAATGTTGACGCTTGATTTGCTCCAGGACCTCGAGCCCATCCTCATCGCCTAACCGTAAGTCCAGGAACGCAAGATCATAAGCGTCCTCCTGAAGTTTCAGGATCGCAATCTGCCCGCTGTCCGCCGTTTCCGCTCTATGACCGGCGGCCTGAATAGCGACCGCCACTGATGTTCGAATTGATCGTTCATCGTCCACTATTAAAACGCGCATGTCTCTCCGTTAGTGAGTTGGATAAAAAAGCTGATCTAGCAATCTCCAAGCCTGCGGGGCGCAAAACTCTCTAATTACCTGCAGAGAAAACATTTTCAGGTCGCCAAAATCCAAATAAAAAGATCCGGTGAATCATGCATAATGCAATGAGATAAGACTCAAGCTTCGCATACTGCATGCCATGCGGATCTCTGATATTTTCCAGTTCATCTCGATTCCGAGAAATCGCCAATCCCATCCTTGGGATCGTAGAAACGCATCCAGGACCGTAAGCAAAATGACATTATCTCGGTAACTTGCTGCCATCCAACAAGTTGCAAAGCGTCAGTGACACCCGGCACATCGCTTGCTCAATTTCCGATGCAGAAACCAATTAACCAACCGCAACCATCCATACCTACCATGAGCAACGAAATCACTCCTCAGAATCCTGAAGTCATTAGCGACGAGCAACTCGAAGAGGTCTCCGGCAGTCTGTTCGATAAGAACGGCTGCGACGCACTAATCAAGGCGCCTGTCCACGTGCTCTCCTAGTCGATCCGAGCACCCTTACTCAAAGCCGCCGCTTTTCCATCAAACGGCGGCCTTTTTTATTTTCAACTTGTGCCCGCAGTTTGCAGGGCCGGACTTCCGGGGGCGTTCTCCTCGGCGGGCAGCTCATAAGCGCTAACTTGGCGCAAGTAGGCGAAGCGTCCCGCTTTGCCCGCTTCAAAACCGTGCAAACCGAGACGGTTCGCCTACATCGTAGCGCGTTTGTGAGCTCAAGTTAGCGTTTATGGAGATCTGCCCGCTACCGCAGACTGGCGATAGCAGCGGGGCAGACCCGGTAGGGTTGGATCTCCGGCAACCCAGGATTTGGCCGCTCCACCCGATCAAATGCTGTTCCCAACGCGACCTTGAAATCCTTACATCTCGCCGGTCTGAGGCGCGGCCCCGCTAGAAACTCGTTATGCCTGGCTCTTTGCCGAAAGTGCTTCTCGCACCGATGGCAACGTGTTTGCTGAGCCAAGCTTCTCGTTCTTACGTGCTATGAATTTCGCGTATTCGTCGACGAATATTTTTCCTGGCGGCCTGAAATCGAATTGCTCGGGATGATCACGGAAATATTCGCGATGAACGCGCGTCCAGACCATGCGTCCATCCGTATCGATGTTTATTTTGGTCACTCCAAGCTTGGCAGCCGGCAGATATTCGTCTTCATCGACTCCGCGCGCGCTCGGATCCAATTTGCCGCCCGCGGCATTGATGCGGCGAACCTAGATTGTTTATGTTGTACGCTCCGATCGCGTATTTCGAGTAGGCAAGCTTGTACAAGGCGGACGTTGGCACAATCATACGGAATTCATTATAATCGCTTCCTGCCGGACGGCGCGAGGGGTAACTGCGATATAAGCCCCTTGCGTGGTCCGGTTTTCAACGTAGTAAGACCAGGATGCGCATTCTTTACGTCGATTGCTTCTCGGGCATCAGCGGCGACATGATGGTAGGAGCGCTGGCGGACCTGGGAGTCACTCCCTCAACATTCGAATGGGAACTCTCCAAGCTTGAGCTGGGAAACTTTCACCTGCATTTCGAGCGTCAGACCCGCCAGAGGATCGCTGGAATAAAGTTTGATGTTCACTCGGGTTTGACCCATGTGGAGAGCAGGCAGCATTCGCACGACGAGGATGAGGCGCATCACACCGGCCAATCCCCCGAAGAGGACGAGCATCCCCGCAAATATGCGCATCATGACCATGACCATCGTCACGACCACCATGAATCCGATAAAGCTCACCAATCCCCTGCGCACGCGCACAGCGAGGAGACAGAGTCAAAGAGCTTGCCGGACATTCGCGATTTGATTCAGAAAAGCGATCTCTCAGACTTCGTCAAAAGTCATTCGCTCTCCATCTTTCAAAGAATAGGAGAAGCCGAGGCGAAGACACACGGCGTCCCGATTGAACAGGTCCATTTTCATGAAATTGGCGCCCTCGACTCAATCGTCGACATCGTTCTCGCGACTGTTGGAATCGAGTCCCTTGGGATTGAACGCGTCTATTTTTCCAGTCTTTGTGACGGACACGGTACTTTTAGATGCAGTCATGGGGAGTATCCGCTGCCCGCTCCGGCGACTCTGGAAATACTGAAAGGCATCCCGATCTCGCAGATTTCCGTTCCGTTCGAGCTGATCACTCCTACCGGCGCCGCGATCGTCGCGGAGTTCCAACATTCGGTGGGTTTCCTGCCCGCAATGCGACCTGAGAAAATCGGCTATGGAGTGGGACAGCGCGATTTGCCGAGCAGGCCCAACGTTCTGCGTGCAGTCCTAGGCGAGCTTGAAAAGGATGAAGCGCCGGAGCAAATCACCGAACTTCAGGCAAATATTGACGATCTGTCTCCGGAAATCTTGGGGGCTGCGCAGGAAAGACTATTCACGGCCGGCGCCCTAGACTTTTTTCTCGTTCCAATCCAGATGAAAAAAAATCGGCCGGGGACAATCATTACCGTTCTTTGCCGGCCTCAAGAGCGCGAAGCGATGCAGGAAATTCTCTTTGAGGAGACCTCGACCTTTGGGATCCGATACCAGGAGATAGATCGCGTATCGCTTGAGCGCGAAATGGTGCAGGTCGAGACTTCGGCAGGCTCCGTTCAAATAAAGGTTGGCCGCCGGCATGGCCGGATAGTCCAAGCCTCACCTGAATTTGAATCGTGCGACAGGGCCGCGCGAGCGAGCCAACAGCCGTTGAAGCGGATTTACGAGATTGCTCTGCAGGCGTTTTGGAGGCATTCTTATTCCGCTGAACGATAATAGTGTCGCCGCGCGCTAAAAATTAGTTGAACTGCGGCGGCAAAAGGCGTTCGCTTTATAATCATATGAGCACCGCTACATTGGAAAAAGTTTCTCAGCTCGAACAGCTCAAAAAATTCACCACGGTCGTCGCTGATACTGGTGACTTTGAGTCCATGCGTGCGTTCAAACCGCAGGATGCCACAACCAATCCGAGCCTGATCTTCGCCGCTGTACAGAAGGCCGAGTACGTGCCGCTTCTTGATAAGGCTGTTGCAGAACTCAAGGATTCACCACTGAGCGGGGCTGTTAAGGTCGAAGCGGTGATGGATAACCTGCTTGTGCAATTTGGGATGGAGATTCTCAAGATTGTTCCGGGTCGGGTTTCAACCGAGACCGATGCCAGGCTTTCGTTCGATCGCGGGGGATCGATAGATAAAGCGCGCCGTCTGATTGCAATCTACGAACAGAACGGGATCCCACGCGAACGGGTCTTGATCAAGATTGCTTCAACGTGGGAGGGGATCAAGGCAGCTGAACGGCTGCAGCAGTTGGGTATCAACTGCAACTTGACCCTGCTTTTCTCTTTCCCACAGGCGGTCGCCTGCGCCGAGGCGAAGGTGAGATTGATCTCGCCCTTCGTCGGTCGAATCTACGACTGGTACAAAGCACACACTGGCAAAGACTACAAGGGCGCAGAAGACCCGGGGGTACAGTCGGTAGCAAAGATTTACAACCACTACAAGAAATTCGGTTATCAAACCGAGGTCATGGGCGCCAGTTTCCGCAACACCAGCCAGATTGTTGAGTTGGCCGGTGGTGACCTGTTAACGATCAGCCCGAATTTACTCGAGGAGCTCAGCAACTCGACCGAACCCGTTGAAAGAAAGCTTTCCGTCGAAGCAGCGAAGAAATCTGATGCCGAACCCGTGACCTTCGACGAAAAGAAATTCAGGTTCGAATTCAACGAAGATCCGATGGCGGTGGAGAAGACGGCCGAAGGAATCCGGAAGTTTTCCGCAGACATCGTGAAATTGGAGAAATTGATTTCCAGTAAACTTTAATCGGTTCCTGAACAGCGAATTTTTAGGCGGTGCCGTAGCATTCCTTCGGAGTGTTGAGCTGTTCCTCGCAAGGGGAACAGCTCATATTTTAGTTCGCACCCGCGCCGAGGGATCTCTATGCTAGAGGTTTACTCATCAATGAAACGACTCGTTCTTTCCCTTTTGTTAGTCGGCTCGGTGTTAGGAGTGCTTCCCCCCCAAACCCCTGTCGCAACTGCGAATGACTACGCGTTGATGTCGGCGACGCCATATAATTCCGAAATAGCCCTGGCCCGCGAACGGCTTCAGAGGTTTCTTGCGAAGGCCGACGCCAGAAAGAAAGCTATTCTCGCTCAAAACCCGGTTGTGGCGGTTGAGGCTGCCGTACTTACGGCCGGTGAAGTCGGGCCAATTCTCCGGCGACTGGATAGCGGACGGAATAGAGGTTACATCCAGGATTTTACCCAGCGAGGGCAAACGGAGGTAAAATTCCTGTTGCTATTCGACAGTCGCAACGCGCAACTGGTTTCCGATGATGGTGTCCTTGTTGTCGATACACCTTTACGCGGCAAGGTTGGTATGTTTGGCGGCATTTCGGCGCTTTACATCGGAAAAGAATGGTAGAGCCACTGCGTTTGGTCATGGACGAAAAACGCCGCATTCTCGCTGCATCCTGCGGGTCCCTGCCTCCTCAGCGTCCGCCGCACTGCTATTGGTTAAAATTAATTTGGGCGGCATTGGCGAACTTACGAGCCTGCCTTGTTAGCTTAGCTAGAAGCCCTTCCGAAGATCATATTTCTTTAGAAACTCCCGGCATCTGCGAACATCAAACTGGTCGAAGGCCGCGTTTCCAAGCTGTTGCGCAGTATCAAGAATGTCGCGGGGAGCGATTGAGTGGTGTTTGAACAGGATCTTTAGGTCCTCTTTGAATGCATCAAGTTGCTCCTTTTGAGCTTTCAGCTCGTTTCGCATCTCCTCGAAACGAGTCTCGATTTCTTCCTCGTTCATAGACCTAAGATGAGTCACTTTAGCCGGGGGATTCAAGATTATCTTGACTTTTGCACGCCGTGTATCGCCGGCTGGAATCCTTGAAAAGCAAAACTGGTTGCAGATGAGTCGAGTTTTTTCCGTCTCCCGCATCAATCATCAGGTGCCTTGCTTTTTAAGGATTCTAGAGCGAGGCCGCTTCGTCCAATCGGCGCTGCTCCCAACGCGACCTTGCTACCCCTACATCTCGTCGGTCTGAGGGCGTGCCTCGCTAGACACGGGCTACCGGAAGAACTGGAATTCCTTGCGACAAAAAGGCACAGGGGTAGAAAGCCGTTGCCGCGGAAATTGTCTATTCACTTCATCCCTGCCAGTTCTCGAAAAACTTGGCGCCTAACGAACGGTAAGCCTCGCTTGCTTGATGAAATTTCCTGATCGCCTGATCGATTTCCTCGTTGGATCTTTGCTCGAGGCATGCTCTCTGGAGCGCGGCCTCGGCAGAGTGCTTTTCTTCAAGTGCTTTCGTGATCGCATCCACGTCTGCTTGCGTCATAGGAGGTTTGCTCATGGTTCGAAACGCTAGAATATTCAAACAAGAAACACGATCTCTTTTTGGACATCCGACACCGGATCGACATTAGTTCCAACGTGCGATAAAGGCCTCGATAGCCTCCACCAAGGTGCGGACATTGGTGAAACTGGCCCCTGCAATGCGCCACGGCTCAGAATGCTAAACCAGCATTCGACCTGGTTGAGCCAGGAACTGTGAGTCGGAGTGAAATGCAGATGCACAGTGGGATGGGCTTTAAGCCAGCGATCGTTTTTGGGTTTATGCGTATTGAGATTGTCCAAGATTACATGGAGCTCTCTAGCCGGATAATTTAATGCTTGGGTCCAGTTTTTTTGGCATCCTTCGCTTCGGTTCTCGCAAGAATCCGCCACGCGAAGATAACGAGAAGCGAACCGAGGAAGGCGGCGATAAGGTCTTCAAAGGTGACCTTCAGCTCGCCAAGCCCGAAATCGATTCTGAAAAGCTTAACAAACTCGCCGCCAAGGGCCGC
>DASZHC010000200.1:0-25041 GCA_035938215.1 Chthoniobacterales bacterium | reverse complement strand
GCACCGTGTTCTCATATGTGCGAAGCGTGTTGATCTCGGTCTGCGCCGCGTCCACTTCGGTCTTAGTCCATTTTGCCAGGTTCACGACCTCGTTGCCCGCGTCTTGCGCGATTTTGGTCGGATCAATTACTACCATTGTTGCGCTCGCGTTGAGCGCCTGCGCCGCCAGGGCGCCAAGAAGTATAAGTTTTGTTCTCATATTATAGATTTGCTAAAGCGCATCCGAGCGCCAAACCAGTCTCATTTGTCAGACTCTCCGTGGAATCCGCGCTTTAAAATGCAATTCTCGAAGCTGTTCCAGATCATCAAGCGAAAGCGCGACGATTTCCGATATCCTGGCCAGCAGATTATAATCAATCTTGCCTGATTCCATCAGTCGCATGGCCTGTTGGCATTGCCAAACTTCCGGCCAGTCATGCGCCAGGTACACAATCAGCGCCTCTGCCGATACGCCGACTACCTTATGCACCTTCGTCCCCTTATCGCCGCCAAGCGCGATCCTTTCCAGCAATCCCCTCCCATAGATACACCTGTTGGCATCATCGATTATCAGCAGCCTACTCACTGGCTCATGCCTATCTGGCTCTGATTCGCTCATAGTGCACCTCTCTCACTTTTTCTGTACTCCATTTCCAGACTCAAATCTCCCCTTAGCTTTCGCTAACGAGTGTGACAAACTGGTTAGTTCTAGCCCTAAAACTAACCATTGGCCTAACCAGCTTGTTCCATTTTGTTACACTTAGGTTTCCAGGGTGAATCTATCGGTATGACCTCAACCGAAAACGGATCGGGCGCCGCTTTGCTAACGACGCCCCGCACTCCCGGAATCTCGCCCTCAAACCCGATCGGCATTCGCCACCCACGGGCCGATCCGCGCTCAAACCAGCGTGTGATCGTGTTCGGTGCGACCTTCACGCGATGTTCTTTCTCCAACCAGCGCGCAATCTCCCTCCAGCTTTTTCGCCCTAGACGCAAGGCTCGGATTTCTCCGGCGTATGACCAGAGCTTGGATTGAAACGGCGCCGGATGGGCTAACTTCAACTGGCTTCTCCTCCTTCCGTCCGGTTATCCAGATGGCGCCGGCTATCGACGTAATCCGGATTGAGCCGATTTGCCGAATCGGCATCCTGCTCATCGGCGATCACCATGTAGGTTTCCCATTCGGTCACGAGCTCATCAGCGATGCGCGCGGCGCAGGCCGCTATCCTTGCCGGCTCCGTCCATGCTGCCGGAGAATCCTCTGGCATTTGCGAATGCATCCGCGCCGCAATCGGCAAACTGGCCAGCAAAGCCTTTTGAAAGAATTGGCGTTTGTTCATTCGATCTTCTGCAGGTTCCAAACCAATCGGTTCGCAAACTCAAATGTGCCCGATTCGCCTTGATCCCATTCAACCGAAAACGTCTCGCAGTTGACGCCCGATACCGATCCGGTCCAAACGCTATCAACGAACGGCATTCGCCATCGGATTCGGTCGCCAGGCTTTAGTTTCCGCAGACAGCGCGCAGGCCGTTTTGCAAGCTGTTGCTTCACGATTTCCCTCCCATCCAACGCACAGCCCGGCGCCTGGCCAGCTCCGCCTCGAGGCCGTTTTCCCGGCAGCATTTTGAGAAAGATGCTTTTCCGGGTGCTCATGGCCTAACCTCCCGGGAAGAAGACATCAGACAGAATGCGCCTTCGGCGTTTGGATTTTGATTTGGGGCCTCATTGCCGGCCCCAAACCCCGCTAGATTAAGGCGACATCGGACCTTTCGTTTAACCCGCGGTTTCCCCGCCTGCTGGAACTTTGGCAGCTTCATTTAAAGATGCCCTCCCTCCATGATCGCCATCAGGATTGCACCCGCTACCGCCAGGGCTAACAACACCCATGGTAACCACGGCAAATCGTAAAATTTCCCGCCGAGCGTGCGATTGAATACGGTGACGACGTCGCCGACCTTGAAAGCGTGTCGCTCCTCGCTCATCGGGCGTCCTCGAGGTTATCGATCGCTTCTCGAAACGCGTCCGCTAATTCTTGGCGGTAGGAGCGTTTCCCGGCTTGCAGCGCCGCGGATAAGGCTGATCGCCTGGCTAATACCGCCTGACGATTCCAGTGGGATTGAAGCGGATTGCGTTGAAGAACGGACCGAAATGATGTATTCTCAGAGTCGAAACGGCTCATAAACTTTGATCGGTTACTTGGGTTGTTCTTAAGGCCTCAGAGATGTTGATCGCATTTCTGAGGCTCTTTTTTTCTCTTTTCAGTTGCACAGTATTGTACTGCTAAAGTACATGGCAAGAGAAATTATGGATTTCTCAGAAAAAAATCCGCTTGATCTTGAGATGGGCGCAAGATTGAAGCGATTACTACAAGAGGCTGAAGCGTGGTGCCGGGAAGAGCGCGGAAGGCAAACGCGCCTCGCTGAATACCTGGGCGTTGCGCCTCAGCATATAAGCGTCTGGTTTTCGGAAGCCAAGAAACAAGATCCCAAGCGGCAGCCGACAGGGGAGCAGGCGCTGGCCTTGGACGCCTTTATGCGCTATCAAGAGAGCCAAAAATAGTTACTCATTAAGTAATTTTACAAGTCCACCTGGATCCAAAGTTGTCCAGGCGGACAGTTTGAAAGAAACAATGGCTCCTTGCGCTGCCTTGGTTCCTGAGTCGCGGGAGAAAATCGCCTGAGTTAATCGGCCAGCAAAAACAGCTCGGCTACACTAGCGAACGCACACGAACGCTAACGTCCATGTGACGGAAAATGTTCTGACTAGACCAATGTTGGAAGACTAAAAACCAGAGGATCTAGTTTGGAAGCCGATCAGCAGTGAATATCAGCATCGAACGCTGAGCTTCATCCTGCCAGCAGATCAACAGATTGTCTTCGTCGGGCCGCCGTCTCCCAGGTGGTCTTGGATCGAATCGGCGGAGTACGTGAGCATAAAAGAGGAGCTTTAAAATCGTCGTAACGTATCGGCGTTCTGTTTGATATTTTTGGGACATGGAGAGACAAATGATCGCGCCGCTGTCGAGTGCTGAGAAATCGAAGGTATTTTCCTGTGTGCCGAAAATTTCGATAATGTCAGGGTTGGTAAAGTAGTTCAGGTAATTGTAAATCGTCGAAATAACTCCACCGAGCTGCTCAGGGGGCTGGCGAAGATAAGCATTCATAAAGTGTTCATAGCAATCCTGAGCATCCGCATTTCCGCGGTTTTTTAACGACTCTAGATTCTGAAGCATTGCCTTGAGCAAAGGCTGAGACTGCAGCACTTCGAGAAGATCATGCATCGTTGGAAGAACATTCAGAAGACGAAAGAGCTGAATCCCTCGGCCGATGTTTGCATGCGCCTGGGTCTTAAAGAACCCCTTGTCTTCAGAGCCAGGATTGAGTGCGGACGCCGTGTCAACGATTACGGTTGCATACGTTGACCATGGAATTGTGGAATCCGATAATAAATTAAAGCGGGCAAGGGGCATCCATTCTTCATCTGCATGATCCGGCCGGGTTTGCAAAAGCAGAAGGTCGTCCTGCCGATGATACTTTCTGGCCATGCGAACCAGAGTTTCATAATAAATGCCCTTTTCGTCGCAACAAAGCCCGCCCCAGTCGGGCTCATGGCGGAAAACGGAATGCATGAGGGCGTTTATCGCGAACGTCTTGCCTGAGCCTGTGTCGCCGGTGATCAGCCAACCTCGACAGAAGTCGTTGCGATCCCAAACGAATCCAGCAAGAGAAGCGGTGGTCGCCCTCTTGGATCTCGGCGGCGCGAAGCACCAGCCGATAGGCACGCTGACAAACAGGGGCAGAAAACTGATCCATCCAACAACGGGCTCAAAGAACCAGCCAAGCGCCAGGCAGATGGTCCAGAGAAGAAGCAGCGGAATAGAACAAATGTAGGAGAGTTTCAAGCGGAGCCTGTGTTGGCGGATCCAATGGACCGCAGCAGCAGACGCTTCTGTCAAAGTGGCTTCATCACCCGCGTATCTTCTGTGATGGACCGTCCGCTCGCCACGTGCGATCCTGATCGCAAAGCGAGGCACGCTGAGGATGCCATCGGAGTTCTGACGAAATATTGGAGGAAGGGCTTCGCCTCGGATTTCGTAACCTTCGAATTTCATCAGTTTGATAGGTGCAGCCGCCTTCGAGTAATCCGGCAGCCGCAGAAGGCAGCCATCAGGACTAAGAATAGACATTGAATCGGAAGGACGCTTCGAATAAAGATTCTTGCCCAATTCACTGGTAAGCAGAATATCGGTTGCAAACACAGGATTATAAAAACATATAAAAAAGATGTTGTCAAGTAGTAATCGAACTTTATTTCGAAGCTTCGGGTAAGTTCCTAATATCGGGCTGAGAGCTCCAGTCCCTTCGGGACAGAAGGGCCGGCGCCGAGTCTTTCTAGTCCCTTCGGGACGCGACGCTCGTTATTTGGGAGGGACGGCCTCTGTGCCGTCCGACTTTTCTTTTTGATCGGCGCCGGAATGGCGAAAAAATGGGACGGGACGGAGCCCGTCCCTCTCTGATGGGCGACGGCGCTAAAGCGGAGGTCGTTGGTTCGAAATCGATCGGGAGTAGAGGATAGGGTTAGACGTAACCGCCGCCCCAAGCCGGTCGCAGCTTATTTACCCCATCGGTTCATCGCGGCGATTGTTACCGCGTCGCGTACGGCTTCATGCCGCATCGCCCACTGGAATTGATAAACGCGATTGTCGTACTGTTCATCAAATTCCCTCTTCATCGCGTCGGAAATCTTCGCCGCAGTCACGGGGCCGCGAATACGCGAGGCGACATCTTCCACTATTTCCAGGCAATAGCTTACGAGCATTTTTGCCGCGCGTTGGGATATGTCATCGAGCTCTTCGGTACAAACCAGGAAAAAGTTATCCCATGTTACCTTGGAGACACCCTTAAGCCATTGCTCTTTTCCCTCGTAGAAGATGCCGTGTTTGCGGTATGTCTCGAGGAAATCGTCGATCGAAAGCGGCCCGCCGTCCGCCGAGAACGACCATTTGGCAGATTCTGCCGCCGTTTGCCTAGTTTCCTTCGCGGTAACCATTTTTTAGTGCTTCTCCCGAAAAAATTTGATATGTATTTTCTGTAACACCCTAAGAGACCGAAAGTAAAGTGCGCAAACACAACAAAGTTTTCAGTACGTTACCAGTTCCCGAACCGGTTGAGCAACTGGGCTTTGGCGATGACCTGATCGAGGCGTTTTACAAGCTTACACCCAACGAAAGGGAAATCGTGATGAGCATTGTGGACCGACTGAAAGCTTCAGTGACCGCATATGACTTCGATGATTTCGATCTACAGACGGCCGCGATGAAGCTGCTGACTTATCATAGATTGGTGCTGCATAGTGGCGATCGACAGAACTCGGTGCTCTATGCGCGTTGGCTGAGTTCTATTACGATAGTCGAAAAGAGGATGACCCTTCACATTGATCCGGGTTTGGTGCCTCACCTGGAACGTTTGAAAGACCACCAAAAGGAGGATTCCGAACGTGCCAGCGTGAAACTGGCGAGCCAGTATTCGATTCGCCTGTACGAGTGGGCATGGAAGTGGAGAAATATAGGGTTAAAGCGAATATCGATTCCGCAGATTAGAAAGGTTCTTGGCGTGGATGAAGTACGGGATCCCCAGGGGAATGTCCTAAGTGAAAAGTGCCTGGTTCATTGGCCGAATCTCAAGCAGCGGGCGATCGATCGCGCTTTACACGAAATCAACGAAAAGACGGATCTCAGTATTCGTCTGGTGGCAGTAGGGCAGGCGAAGTACCGCCGTGTGTTGTCTCTCGCATTCGAAATTAAGGAGAAGCGACGCAAGTCGAGGTCCAATGGTTCGACAGCGGCAAACTGACCATTTGCGTTCTGCAACTTTTTCGTCAACGATCAAAAATCGACGAACGCGACCGCCAGCGACTGCCTCCGTTTCAGCATCTCAGTCCGGACCAAATCCTTGCGATCCGGGATGTTAGGCTGAATTTTCCCTATAATTTTGCCCAGCCGCCGTCTCCTGAAATTCGGTGGTCTCTTGCCGATCTCATCGATCATGCCCGTTTTCCCATGGCAAGATTGGATCCCTGCGATAAATGGGCCATCCGGGACTTCAGCCTGGAGAATTTTCTTCGCGTTCTTGATCCAAAACGGATTGGTGAAGCTGGCTATCTTGCTCCGGCAACGGTCGCAAAAGTTATTGCGTACGGGCTTCAAATCGCGGAGTCAACTACGGAGACAATGGAAATCCTGGCGGGTCTGCAAAACTGGACCGGTGAGGATATTTTAGCGCAAATCCGCAGTCTTGCGGATGCCGGATTGATCAATGATGAGTATTCTCCCTGGCGACATTTCTGGATTGCCACGCAGCATCCGACGATCCGCTGGGCAATCAATAACGCGATGATGAACCGTTGGGGCGCAACTGGATTTCCGCCGGCGAGGTAGGGGAAGGTCAAGGGGCGCAGGCTCAGCCTGCCGTAGCCCGCATCTGTCATAGCGTGACGTAGCGGTAACCAAAGGTTCGTCCTCGTGCTCATTTCCTGGTTTCGATCGCAAGGCCGTCCCTCCCTGAAATGAACGAAGAAAACGTACATCAATTCACTTCAAGCGCCCTACCGTGCCATATGACCTTGGGGCCGGTTGATCGGTTGATCGGTAGGGCGAGCCTCCCGGCGAGCCGCCTTTGGTTTAGAGGTCAAAACGGCGGCGGCTCAGCAGGAGCTTCGCCCTACCGGTGTGATATGACCTTGGGGCCTGTGATAGGGTTGATCAGCCGAGATCAAGAATTGATCTGCGTCCTCGTCCTCTCGAAATCTGTGGAAACGAGCACGAGCACGAGGACGACGAAAAAATCCTCGCCAAAGAACAGATTCCTGAAGCCGGCTTTAGTAAACCTCGGTCTTCTCTGAGTATTGCTCGGTAACTACCCGGATCTTAACATTCCTCGATTCGCGGATTGCTGAAACTCGAAAATTTGCCAGATCGTCAACGAACTGGGCGCGTCCGCAAAAATCGCGGCCGATCGAAATTTCGACGTCGGCAAACGAGTATCGAAGAGTTATAAGCCGATCTCCCAGCAAATCGATACAGAGAAGGTGAGAATAAGGGAGGATTTTGGTCCGTATCGGGTTTTGAAGTTCGAACGAACAAGATATCCCGGCTTGACACCCCGAATGGCAGAGGTATGGCTGGTCCTGAAGACGCGGGATTGGGAGCATTTGAAGGAGGCTTGCAGGGGTTCAGCAAAAGGCTATCGCCGGTTCATGGTCGAATGTCGATGCCCATTTGGACCGTCCAAAAGCGGGCAATCCGAGGCAAAATCGTACCACGCGCGAAATGAGAGCATTTGTAGAAAATGTAGTCAAGATCTACTGGTTGCTTGCCTGGAAACTGCCTTGGGCGGGCTGGAGGAGTGCTAATACTTCGCCGACGAGGAAAAGCGAGCCGGTTACGAGGATTAGTTCGTCGGATTCCTGAGCGAGCTCCAACGCATCTGTAACAGAGTTGAAAGTCGATGAGGGGACGTTCGCCGGGACCAGCGCTTGAATTTCATCGGTTGCCGCCGCGCGGCGACTCCGCACCGGGACGATGTAAAAACGAGCTGCGATCTTGCTCAGTACGGACAGCATCTGCAGCAGATCTTTCTCTCCAAGGCCTCCGAAGATGATTGTGGGGCGTTCCTTTCCAACGCATTCTTTCCAGGTTTCAATCAACCGCTGCGAAGCGGCGGGGTTATGAGCTCCGTCGAGAACAATTCGTGCGCCCAAGCGCTGAAACCGGCCGGGCCAAAAAACGTTTGCAAGACCTTCCCGGCGTTCTTGTTCCGTCAAATGGAAGCCTGCATGGACCAGTGTCTCGCATGCGACCGCTGCGTTTATTCGCTGATGTGAACCCGGCAAACCCACGAACATGTCGCTGAGCGGCCGATTAACGTAGTAAAGCGGAGCCGAGCGCTCCAATGCCACCTGTTCGATAACGCGCCGGACTTGCGCGATTTGTGGAACTGAAACAACGGGGACTGCGGGTTTGATAATTCCGGCCTTCTCAAGCGCAATCTCATCAATGGTGTTGCCTAGCCATTTCTGGTGGTCGAGATCGATCGAAGTGAGGACCGAAGCAAGGGGGGTAACAATGTTAGTTGCATCAAGGCGGCCACCGAGACCTGTCTCGAGAATAGCCAGATCAACGTTCACGGCCCGGAAATAATCCAGGGCAAGCGCAGTTGTTATCTCGAAAAATGTCGGATAATAATCGTCGTGGAGCTGCTCTCGAATGCGATGAAGGCCGCTGACTACCGAATCGTCACCGATCGGCTTGCGGTCCACCTGAATTCGCTCGTTGAATCGAACAAGATGAGGGGAGGTAAAAAGTCCGGACTTGATTCCTGCGGACCTGGCAAGCGAATCGAGCATTGCACAAACAGAGCCTTTGCCATTCGTACCGGCTACGTGGATAACCTTGAGCGATTTTTGCGGCTCATCGAGTGCGACCAGTAAGCGGCGCATATTCTCGAGACCGAACTTCATTCCTCGCTGCTGCGTCGCGAAAAGCCATTCGACAGCTATGTCGTAAGCGGCGTTCAACTGCACCTCCGGCGAACTACTTCGACGGTGTCAGATAATTGAGCAACGAAATCACCGTAGCACGCAACTGTTTGCGGTGAACGATCCGGTCAATAAAGCCATGTTCCTGAAGGAATTCGGCCGTTTGGAATCCGGCTGGAAGATCCTGGTGGGTCGTTTCCTTGATAACGCGGGGACCGGCAAAACCGATCATGCATTTCGGTTCAGCCAGGATGATATCGCCCAGGGAAGCAAAACTCGCCATAACGCCGGCGGTTGTAGGGTGGGTGAGGATCGAGACATAGGGTAATCCCGCCTCGGCGTGGCGGGCGAGAGCTCCACTTGTCTTGGCCATCTGCATAAGGCTCAACATGCCTTCATACATCCTGGCGCCGCCCGAAGCCGAAACGATAATCACTGGCCGACGGTCTCTTGTGCCTCTCTCAATCAACCGGGTTATTTTCTCCCCGACGACGGAGCCCATCGTTGCTGCAAGAAAACTAAAGTCCATTACAGCAATCGCGATAGTGCGGTTCTCTATCTTTCCGGTCCCGGTCAGCACGGCATCCTTCATACCGGTTTTTTCCTGGTAGCTTTTCAGCCGATCGATGTAACCTGCGACACCTTTAAAATTCAAAACGTCAACCGATGTCATGTTGGAGTCGAATTCTTCAAACGTGCCGGCATCCAGCAAACTGTCGGCGCGCTCTCTGCCCAGCATGGTAAAATGATAGTCGCAATTGGGGCAGACCTTGAGGTTATGCACAAGCTCAAGGTTATGAACAACCTCACCGCACTCGGGGCATTTCTGCCAAAGTCCCTCAGGCATTTCCCGTTTCTTATTTGTTGGGAGCTTCAAGGTTGGCTTCTGGAAGATGGGCATATTTTTGACCTGCGTACGGCCTCATTATCCACGGGCAACTGTGATTGCGCGTACGGATTCAGCACCGGCTTTGCGCAACACAACAGCGCATTCGTGCAAGGTTGAGCCTGTAGTTAACACGTCGTCCAGCAACACCAGATTTTTTCCAACCACAGCGCTATTCTTGCGCAACGCAAAGGCATTACGCAAGTTCCTCATGCGCTCGGAGCGATCGAATTGCGTTTGAGTCAGCGTGTAGGAACGACGCTCGATACAGTCCAGCACGGGTATAGCCCTTCGTTTGGCGACCCACTTTGCGAGGGCCTCAGCTTGGTTGAATCCGCGCTCTCTTCGGCGAGCAGGATGAAGCGGAACGGGCACGATAGCATCGACCGGGGTAGCCGTAATTCGCTCATCGCGCATCGCTTCCAACAGGATTTCTGAAAGCAAAGGTCGCAGATAGTATTGGCCCCCATATTTGAACCGGTGAATCAGATCTCTGAGCAGGCCTTTGGCCTGGTAAACGCAGACTGCGCAATCGAATGCTAACGCACGATCTTCGCAGTTCGGGCAGCAAAATTGTCCGGTAATTGCACCTTCGAACGGCCTGGAGCAGGAATGACAAAAAGGAGGGGTGATCCGAGGCGTCGAAGCCATGCACTGGTCACAAATAAATACGCCCGGAGTTTGCGCGAATCCGCACCCGACACAGTTCGAAGGGTAAAACAATTCGACCAGGGTCTTAAGCAGCGGTTGAGTCAGGTTGGCCACGGAGGAAGATGAACCAGATGATAAACCACAAGAAGAGCAGCGCGGCAATCGCTCCGATGCCCACGGTAACATCGCCGCCGAACCAGGGCGTCATGTCTTCGAGCCGTCTCGTCAGTTTGTTGAGGCCCATTTTTCCGAAGACTACCCCTGAATGAATACCAATAGCGAGCCATAGGGACGAAGTCCGCATCGTAGCGTGAGCCAAAATCAAGCCAAGTATTCCGATCGTTGCGAATCCTCCAACCATAAGGAGAGGTTCTGAGAATTGCCAGAACGCATGAGGCAAAATTTCGAATCCCGAATACCAATGGACAGTGCTCATTTCTTCTCGCGCGGGTTTGAGGAAATGGACGATTGAAAACAGAGCCGATGTAAAAACGGCTGCCGGAACCGGCGCGAATGATTGGCGAAGCAACCCAAGGATCGCTCCGCGAAAGAGAATTTCCTCTATAATCGCAACGGAGACCGCCGTGAGCGCGACCCGAAGCAGCAAATGCCATGGAATGGGGCTCTTGAGTTCCATGCCACCCAGCGCCAACAATAGACCGCCCAAGGCAATTATCGTTCCCGACGACACCAGGAACCCACCCACGAGATGCTCCATTCGGCAGGAATTGCTCGTCAGGCCAAGATTGCTGAACCTTTTCGCTCCGATCCACCGGAAAGCAGGAAGCAGTAAAAAAAGCGCCGAGATTAGGATGGAGCGATTAAAAAAACGCTGAAAATCGGTGGTTGCCAGAAAACCAAGAAATCTGAAATTTGAAACATATTGGCCCGCCCAAAAGATCCAGGGCGCGAGCGTTGCGCCAAGGAAAACTGTCGCGAGCAGATAGAGGAGAATCTTTAGGCCGGCGCTCAAGAGGAAAGCAATTAGCGTGGACGTTAGATCGCCGCAAACTAAAGTTTTGCACTATGCACAATCGGCATGCCTGGACGGATCGAACGGCCAACGGAGTAAAACGCGAAATTCGCGTTATCAAAAATCAAGGAGCATGGCGGTTCCAATCGAAGTGTGGGGACCAGGATCGCTGGGAGTATTACGATGAGCCCATCTTTGAGGACTTGGAAAGCTTTAGAGAAGTGCTTTTCCGAAAGTATCAACGACGCCGCGCGTCGTTTGAGGATGTGCAATGGGCGGATCGAGAACTGGCCCGCCGGTGCGGACAGGAGCAAACGTTCCACGTTGGGGCACCACGGGGAAGGCTCGGGTCGCCCCAAAAAGATAATGGCGGTCAAGATTCTGACCGCCATTGAAGCGTGATTCGTGTTTACGGTTTAGCGATTGCGGCGGAAATCCCTGCCACCTGCCCGGCGGGAGTCCTTGTGGCCACCTCCTCGAGACGGTTCATTGTCGTAAAAGCGTTCCTGGCGGGCTTCCGGCGGACGCGCCTCATTCACGGTTAAAGGCCGATTATCGAGAGAGAACCCATTGAAGCGGCTGATCGCACTATTAGCCTCTTCTGGCGATTCCATCGTGACGAAGCCGAACCCGCGCGACTTCCCTGTGAATTTGTCTTGAATTATTTTGACGTCTAAAACAGTTCCGACTTGAGCAAACAAATCCTGGAGATCGAGCTCAGTGGTCGCAAAAGAAAGATTACCAACGTACAGTTTAACGGACATATCTTCGGTTCCAAATTAAGCCTCCTCGAGCAGGCGCGTCCGTTACTGGACTGAATGCCAACGGTTACGGTAGCTGACAGTTCCCCGAACGAAAAAGACTCTAAATACGTTTACCGCCTACGGCAGGTTTGGCCGTGTTTCAAGCAGCTTTTTCACAAATCATCCCGCCACGAGAAGGAAACCGGCACTTGAATCTCAGGACTCAAGCTCTTTGCAACCGGGCAATTTAGAGCCACTCGTTCAAGAGCCTCGCGTTGAGGATGTTTTCCGGAAAGCGGCATTTCGACCACGACGTCGAGTCTCCCAATTCGACGAGACGGCTGTGATACCATGTGCTTCAAGACAACGGCTTTGGCCCCGTCGATGCTGAAACCGTGCTTCCTGGCGTAGAGATCCATTGTGGTCGTCATGCACGTGCCGAGCGCGGTCGCAAGCAGATCGGTCGGGGAGAAGGAATCCCCTTTTCCTCCGTTATCCAATGGAGCGTCGGTTTGAATTCTGGTACCTGACTCCGTGTGAAGGGCTTCTGAGTGAAAACCGCCCCGGTGTTGGATCTCAATTTTAACCATAGCAGATGTTCTTGGAAACGATGGTGCACCGCCACCGATTTTCAAGTATGCGATTTCCGCGGATCCACGAACTGGATAACAATGGCTTTGGTAGGGTCCGATCCCGCACCAGTTTCTGCTGAATGACATCGAATCCATCCTTCTGAGTCCTCTAGAAACTCGTGCTGGATGCGACCCTACCGGCGAGCCGGGAGAATTATCCCGTTATGTGTTTGAGTCATCTGCGACCACTTTTGCTTCTCAAGGATTCTAGCCCAAAGAAGCCTTCCGCGTTAAGTGTTGTCTGCGCGGCAAAAGCCTCGGGTTTGAGTCCTCGCAAGTGGGCAATAAGAGCGTTGGTTTCTTTTACAAAAGCCGGTTCGCAGCGTTTGCCCCGATAGAGTTGAGGCGCCAGGTAGGGAGCATCTGTCTCGACCATGATTCTGTCGAGGGGAACGACAGCAGCGGCCTCGCGAACCATGTTTGCGTTTTTGAAAGTCACGATGCCCGTGAAAGAAACGAAAAAGCCAAGTTCGAAAGCTTGCCGGGCGTGAGCCGACGAAGCATTGAAGCAGTGAAGAACGGCCCGAATCCGTCCTGCATAATCTTCGAGGATTCTCAGGGTTTCGTCCCAGGAATTGCGTTGGTGGACAACAAGGCTCTTCTTGCAGGTCGCAGCGAGTTCCAGGTGTTGTACGAAAACAGCTGTTTGCGCGGCTTTCTCGGACTCGAGCGCAGCCGCGTCGCTTGGGAGTCGACAAAAGTCGAGCCCGGTTTCGCCGATGGCCACAACTTTGGGATGTTGTGCGAGTTCGCGAAATTCCTGAATGAAATCACCGCGTTCCTCTAACGCAGAGTTTGGATGAACACCGATCGAGGCATAGACGCCCTGATAGCGTTCCGCCAACCGAACTGATTTGCGACTGGATTCCCGGGTTGTTCCTATGGTGACGATCCGATCTACTCCGGCGTCGATCGCCCGCTGGATGACGTCGTCCAGATCCGAAACGAATTCGGGGAAATCGAGGTGCGCGTGAGTATCAATCAGCATATCAATGCACCCGGCAATCTTCTCGGCTAAACCTGTGACGGCAGAAGGACCGGCTTCCGCAGAGTTGTCCTACCATTGAATCACGGAGCTCGCCCAGGTCAGACCGCCGCCGAAGACTACTAACAGAATATAGTCGCCTATGCGAAAGCGACCAGCGCGGTGCGCCTCGTCGAGGGCAATGGCTACAGCCGCTGCGGAAGTATTTCCATACTTCTCCAGGTTCACGTAGAATTTTTCGATCGGCAAATTCATTCGATGAGCGATCGCCTCGATGATGCGCATATTGGCCTGGTGAGGAATTACGCAGGCTATGTCGTCATATTTCAAGCCTGCAGCTTCAAGAGCGCGGTCAGCGGCATTGGACATGGCTGTCACAGCCTGTTTGTAGGTCTCCTTACCTAGCATCTTAATAGTGTTAAGATTCTGATGAATATTTTCCGGAGTTGTGGGGAACCGGCTTCCACCGCCAGGCATAAACAAAATGTCAGTAAATTCGCCGTCGCTTCCCATGTGAGTCGCTATGACTCCGTGCGAGTCAGCCCGGTTGCGAAGGATCGCAGCCCCGGCGCCATCTCCGAACAGAACGCAGGTGTTTCTATCCGACCAGTTCACGATCGAGCTTAGTTTATCAGCCCCAATTATAAGGACGGTGTTATAAACGTGGGTCGAAATAAATTGCTGGGCGATTTCCATCGCGTAGAGAAACCCGGAGCAAGCGGCTGAAACGTCAAAGCACGCGGCGTGGATCGCGCCGATTTTTTTCTGAACCCAGCACGCCGTAGCTGGAAAAAACATATCCGGGGTTACAGTGGCGACAACAATCAGGTCGATCTCCTCCGGTGCAACCTCGGCCTGCTGCATAGCCGCGAGCGCGGCTTTGGTTGACATGTCACTCGTTGCCTCGTCCGGGCCGGCAATTCGCCTCTCGCTGATGCCCGTGCGGGTTCGGATCCACTCGTCAGATGTTTCAACCATCTTCTCGAGTTCCCGGTTGGTCAGTACGCGCTCGGGAACATAGCTCCCTGTGCCGATGACCGAGACGGTCCTATAGGGCTTACGGAACCGGCGCGGTTGCGAGGGCGGACTTTTCATTATAGCGTTGGAATTCCCGAAGAATTTGCGGGTTTATCTCCTGTTTAATTGATTCCGTGGCGGCCCGAACAGCATTTTTAATAGCCAACGGCGAACTGGCACCGTGAGCTATTATGCACACACCGTTTACGCCGAGCAACGGCATCCCTCCGTACTCCTCGTAGTTAGTCTTCTTCCGGATCGATCTGAACGCGCCCTCTGCGAGCTTTGCGCCGAGTTTGCGAATCGAATTCTTGAATAACTCGTGCTTCAGCCAGGAAAATATAGCGTGGGCGATTGCCTCCGACGTCTTGAGGACAACGTTCCCGGTGAACCCGTCGCACACTACCACGTCCGCGGGATTCTCGAACAGATCGTGCCCTTCAATGTTCCCTCGGAAATTGAGTCCGCTTGCTTTAAGCAATTTGAAGGCTTCCTTGGTGACGTCGTTGCCTTTGCTGTCCTCCTCACCGATCGACATCAAAGCAACAGAAGGATTGCTGTAACCGAGGGCTTGAGCCGAAAAGACCGAACCCATGATTGCAAACTGGACAAGATTTTGCGGATTTGAATCCGGGTTTGCTCCGGCGTCAATGAGCACAAAAACTTTGCTCTCGGTCGGAAGAAGGCAGGCGACGGCGGGACGTTCGATCCCCTTCAATGTGCGAAGCTTCAGTACGGAGGCAGCAACTGCAGCTCCGGTGTGCCCGGCCGATACGACCGCATCCGCCGACCCATTCTTTACCAGATCGACTGCGCGGCAGATCGATGCATCCTTCTTGTGGCGAACAGCCTTCGCCGCGGATTCCTTCATTGAGACCACCTCCGAAGCGTGGAAAATCTCCATCCGCGGATCTGAGAAATTAAGTCTTTTCAGTTCGTTTTCAGCAGCTGCGCCATCGCCGACCAAATAGAGCTTCCCAATGTGGCTGTACTCCTTGAGTGCCAGGACGGCTCCTTCGATAGTGTTTTTGGGAGCGTAGTCACCCCCCATTGCGTCTAAGGCGATCCTCATACCGCATCGCTTCGGCATTTCGCCGAATATTCTTGGCAGGAAGGCTGCTTAACGCAAGAAGGAAGCTCGATCAACAGGAAATTAGTGCCGGGTACCGCAAGGTCTCAATTGCAGCTCCCAGGCCCTACGCATCACCTAGGACCGCGGTCTATGCATCGATCTCGAGAAATTTGGAACCGCAGATCAAAGGTCGGTTCAGGCAACTTCGATAGTCAACACTTGGCGGCCGCGGTAGTAGCCGCAAGACGGACACGCGATATGTGCGCGCACACGGCTGCCGCACTGCGGGCATTTTGTCAATTGTACCGCGTGCCATCGGTTTGCCGCCTTCCGCGTGCGTAAGCGCATCTTTGAAGTTCTTCTTTTTGGTACTCCCATTTTGGCTCAATTTCTTCGCTTCAGCTTCAGATCGTCGAGGATGTCCCACGCATTAGGCCCATTTGATTCCTTTTCGACCTTTTGATATTTCAACCGTGGCCCAACACACACGCTCTTCCGATCCCAGTCGCAATGCGGATGGGCGGGAAGAGCGAGGAGGATATCCTCTCGGAGCCATGGCGTCAAGTCGACCAATTCGGCTCCCGTTAACTCGATTTGAGCGGCAAACTTGGGTATATGTACCGGATAAATGAACCGCTTCAGACAACTCACACAAACAAGTTCAAAATGCATGCCTATTTCGCCGGTCGCGAACAGGCTCGATCCTGAAACTCCAACGTCGAGTGAGTATTCAACGGTTCCAATCGGATGCACCTGATCATCCTCAAGCTCTAGAATGTCGCGCGCTTCTTTGCCTTCGAGGTGAATCCCTTCCGCAGGAATCTGCTTGAGATGTAATTTCATGGTTTTTACCTCCTTCCCCTCGTGATGTTTTCCGTAACGGCAGGATACACTTCACCGCTTTGACCGAATGTCGCGCTGAGCTCCGCGGTTACGGAGTATATTCGCCCGAGCGCTTGCCAGGAAACTTATCTGCCAACGCACGGGCGACCCAGTGTGGCACAAACGATTCAACGTTGCCACCCAATCGCGCAATTTCTTTTACAATACGCGAACTGATGTAGGTGTATTCTTCTTTTGGCATCATGAAAATGGTTTCAAGCGACGGCTCCATTTTGCGATTCATGAGTGCCATCTGAAATTCGAATTCGAAATCCGATATTGCCCGAAGTCCCCGCACGATCGCGCCAGCGCCCTGTTGCTTTGCGAAATCGACGAGAAGTCCATCAAGCTTCACAATTTGCGCGTTCGGAATATCATCGCAGCTTTGGCGCAGCAATTCGATCCTTTCATCGGTCGAAAAGAGGGTTGATTTTTGCTTCTGGTCGTTGAATGCAACCGCTACAATCAAGTCGTCGAACAATCGGCTTGCTCGCTGGATGACATCCAGATGTCCATTCGTAACCGGGTCGAAACTACCTGGATAGATTGCTCGGCGCATGAACTATTCCCACTCGATCGTGCTAGGCGGTTTGGTGGATATATCGAAGCAGACTCTATTGATGCCACCAACCTCGTTGATGATTCGAGTGGAAATACGCGCCAGAATTTCGTATGGAATACGCACCCAATCGGCAGTCATTCCGTCTTGGCTCTCCACGATGCGAAGCGCGATACTGTTTTCGTAGGTGCGCTGATCGCCCATCACACCTACCGAGCGGACCGGCAGAAGAACGGCGAATGATTGCCAGACTTTGTAGTACCAGTCGGTGGCCTTCATCTCGCTGACGACAATTTCATCCGCCTGACGCAGTATAGTAAGGCGCTCTTTGGTGATATCGCCAATGATTCGCACTGCAAGACCGGGACCGGGGAAAGGCTGGCGAAATACGATTTCGCGCGGTAACTCAAGTTCGAGACCTACCTGCCGAACCTCATCCTTGAAAAGCTGACGAAGCGGTTCGAGAAGTTCAAAGTCCATCGTTTCCGGCAATCCGCCGACGTTATGATGACTCTTGATAAGGGCGGCAGGATTTCCGGAGATTGGGATACTCTCAATAACATCCGGATACAATGTTCCTTGCGCTAGAAAACGGTAGCGGCCCAAGCCGATATTTTCGGACTTTAATTCTTTTGTTGCTTCTTCGAAGACACGTATGAACTCCGCTCCGATCACTTTGCGTTTTTTCTCTGGATCAGTGATGCCGGCGAGGAGGTTCAAAAAGCGGTCTGAGGCGTCGACATACTTGAGCTGGATACGAAAATGGCCGCGAAATATCTTTTGGACGGTTTCCGCTTCGCGTGCCCTTAAGAGACCGTTGTTGACAAAAATACAAGTCAGTTGATCGCCGATTGCGCGATGAATGATTGCGGCCGCAACCGAGGAATCAACTCCTCCGGACAACCCGAGTACCACCTTGGCGTTGCCCACCTTATTTTGGATTTCGCGGCACGTTTGTTCGATAAACGATCCCATCGTCCAATCGGGTGAACAACCGCAGGCGCGGTAGAGAAAATTCTCGAGAATTTCTTTCCCTAACGGCGTATGAGCGACTTCGGGATGAAACTGAAGCCCAAACAACAAGTTCCGGCGATGTTGTATCGCTGCGTACGCCGAATTTTCGGTGTGACCGATTGACTCAAAGCCCGATGGAAGCTGCGTTATCTTGTCGCCGTGGCTATTCCAGACTTGCAGCTTAGTAGGCAAGCCCTCGAAGAGAGGACTACTCCCAGACAAGCTTAACGTACCCGCGCCGTATTCTCTGCGGTCGGAGTACTCGACGATTCCACCGAGGTGGTACGCCATCAATTGCACGCCGTAACATATTCCAAGGACGGGAACTCCCAGTTTAAAAATTCCAGGATCGACTTGCGGGGCGCCGGGGGACAGGACGCTGGCGGGCCCGCCGGAAAGGATGATCCCTCGCGCTCCAGTTGCGCGGATCTCTTTACAAGACGAACCGAAGGGCAGTATCTCGGAGTAGACACGACTCTCGCGGACGCGCCGAGCGATGACCTGAGTGTACTGAGAGCCGAAATCAAGAATGACGACTTTTGAACCATGAAACGCTTCGTCGCTACGCATTTGAGCAAAGAAAAACTATGGCAGAAAGGTCGGAACTAACAAAGAATTTGATACTTTTCGCCGTAGTGTACCGTCTCGCATATAATGGTGATGTCGCCGCAGGTCAGTTGGCTGTTTTTCGAGGCGCGAGCGAAGCGCCCATATCTGAATGGATACGGGTCGAGCGAGCAACGCGGAAAAACAGCCAACTGGCCGCGGCCCACAGGGTTGAGTTGAAAATGGGCCGGCGGCTGCGTTGCTCGTCGGTTACGTATCGCTTTAGATATGCGCCCTCCTCGCGCCTTGCCGGCGGCCCATTTTGAACGCAACGACACCACCATTATATGCGAGACGGTACACTACATCACAGCAGGATTCAGCGATATGATTGTTGTCGCGGTGCGTGAGAGAAGAAGATCGAAAATTATTCCGGCCTCTCTCCTTCTCGAAGCCTACTGCACGGGCGTCTTCCCGATGGCTATGGAGAATGGTGAGATCGCCTGGTTCTCGCCTGATCCGCGCGGAATTATTCCGCTTGACGGTTTTCATGTGCCTCACGGACTACGGCGCGTCTTGAAGAAGAGGAGGTTTCAGATCCGTTTGAATACCGCTTTTGAGAAGGTGATACGGGCATGCAGCGAACGTACCGAGACGTGGATCAGCGAAGAGATTGTCGGAAGTTACATCAATCTTCATCACCTTGGTTTCGCGCACTCCGTCGAAGCTTGGATGGACGAAAAATTGGTGGGAGGGCTCTACGGCGTCAGCGTGCATGGAGCATTTTTTGGCGAATCGATGTTTCATACGGTTACCGATGCATCCAAGGTTGCTCTGGTTGAATTGGTGAATCGATTGAACCTGCGAGGCTACCGGCTTCTCGACACCCAATATGTGACCACCCACCTGCGGACGTTCGGCGCCGTCGAAATAGCGCGGCCAAAATATATGCGTTTACTCAAGCAGGCTCTGGCCCTGGATTGTAAATTCATTTGAAATGCTGATCAGAAGGGCGCCTAGCCTGGAATTTCACGAGCTAAAGGGCTCGCGAAATTTCCAGGCTCGCGAGAACCTTTAGACTCATGGCCATCATTTCAATTCGTGACCTTCGAGTCGTACGCGGGGGTGCCCAGATTCTGCGAGGTATTTCATGGATTGTCGAACCGGAAGAGCATTGGGTTATCCTGGGAGCGAACGGCTCGGGCAAGACAACCCTTCTCAGTTGTGTGACCGGGTATGTCACGCCGTCGTCCGGAACAATCCAGGTTCTGGGAAACGAATACGGACGCTCGGATTGGCGCGAACTTCGGAAACAGGTGGGTTTGGTGAGTTCCAGCATCCGCCATTGGATCGAGGATCATCAGACCGCGCTTGAGGTGGTCGCGAGCGGGCGCAACGCCGAACTCAATTTGTGGCGCGCGCCAGCCGGGGAGTTGCGTCGGGAAGCTCTTAGAAATTTGCGCAAGGTGGAAGGTTTGGAACTCAGGGACAGGCCCTGGGCTTACTTATCTCAGGGAGAGCGTCAGCGGGTCTTGATCGGCCGGGCAATGATGTCGAAGCACAGAATTCTGATCCTCGATGAACCCTGCGCCGGCCTGGATCCGGTGGCCCGGGAGCGCTTTCTTGAATTTGTAAGCCGGCTTGCCGTTCGGCGTAGGACACCCAATCTCGTGTTTGTGACCCACCATGTGGAGGAAATCTTGCCCTGCTTCAACAAGGCTCTTCTTCTGCGTGGTGGAGAAATCCTGTCAAAAGGAGCCATAGAGGAAGTGATCACACCAAGCGCCATGAGCGCAGCGTTCGGCAGCACAATCGAAGTCCGCAGAAGGAATGCAAGATTTCACCTCCGAATTGAGGAGGGAGGGACCGCCTCTGTGCCGTCCCATTTTTCTCCTTCCTACTCGAATCGAAAATAACTAGGCGGACGGCACAGAGGCCGTCCCACCCATTAAATAGACGAAACATCAGCGAAATGCCCTTCTCGGCGGGCAGCTCGGAGATCGGACCCTACAATGTCCCGAACCGGGCCTTGTACATGCACCACTCCAAGGAACTTGAAATCGGCGATTGACTACCGGCTGGTCTGGAGGGGAGTGTTTGCAATTCCCCGCGAATTCGCCAAATCCAGGCATTTTATCTTTTACCGCGGCTCCGGGCGTTGCGAGCAACGCCCCTCCGGCGGCTGAGACTCGATGCCCGAAGAATTAGCGTTATTATACGGGGATGAATGTTCAAGTCTATGGTTGCAACCATGTTGCTATCGAAGTTGACGATCTCGCAAAAGCGCAAGCGTTTTACCAAGACGTGTTCAACTTGGCCCTTAAATCCAGTGGCGAAGGACACGCTTTTTTTCAACTCGGCAATCATCAGTTTCTCGCGATGACCCAGGTTGATCATCTTCGCTCGCCAGGGAGTTGGCATTTCGGTCTAATCGTCCGGGACGGCGAGCAACTCGCTCAAGTCAGAGACAAAGTCACAAAGAAGTACGGGTTGAACTTAATCCCAGGATTTCGGTGTGCTTTCCGGGACCCATTCGGCAACCGGATTGATGTCGTTGACCTCCATGACGAATCCCTCGTATGGCTTTTGCCGTATCAGGAGGTTCAACAGGCGGGCATTCGGTTTGGCACTTAGCTTGGCACGAATATCGCTGATACTCACCCGAGATCGCTTGAGATTGGTGACCGCCCGCCATTTTATTGGTGCGATAGCCAGGCCGTACCCGCAGCTTTCCCCGAAATCAACTTTGCCGCAGCCACCTTTGACAACTTTGGTCATTAATCGATGGGTTTTTGGAAGCGCCAGGCACCGGCAAAACGCAACGGCCGTGCTGCAAAAAGCACGAATCGACGCTAAATTGGTTTCCCCACGTGCTTCACAGCCGATGCGGAAATTTGCATTGATAGCGGCTTTTCTTTCGGCGGCTCTAGACGGCTGCGGCCCAAAGACTGAGGTCACTCGATCCACGCCGCCTAAGAACGTCCTTGTAACGCGTGTCCAGACAATGGATGTGCCGGTTCAGCTTCGCGAGTTTGGCAGGATTTCATCGCCCGAAACCGTGAACATACAACCCCAAGTGAGCGGGCGGGTGACTGAGGTTCATTTTGTTGACGGTCAGGAAGTTAAGAAGGGTGATTTGCTCTTTGTCATCGATCCACGCCCTTTTCAGGCTGATCTGGAACAATCACAGGGACAGCTCAAGTCTGACCAGGCACAACTGGTAATGAATCAAAGAGATCTTCAACGCGACGAGCAAATGCAGCGTTTTGTGTCGGCGCAACAGATCGATCATGACCGCGCTCAGGTGGAAAATTTTCAAGGCGCGGTTGCGAAAGACCAGGCAGCCATTGATCTGGCAAAGCTGAACCTTGAATACAGCTCGGTGAGATCGCCCTTGGACGGCAGGACCGGCCGCCGCCTGGTCGACCCCGGGAACTATGTCAGCACCGGCGGATCGGTTTTGGTAAACATCCAGCGGTTGGATCCAGTTTACATCGATTTCACGGTTTCCGAAAACGACCTGGAGCGCCTGCGCGAGAATATGGCGCGCAGCCGGCTTAATGTTGAGGTGACAACGCCTTCAAAGCCCGATGTTATCAAGGAAGGAACGCTCAGTTTCCTGGATAACAGTGTTTCGGCGCAGGCCGGCACGGTCCTGCTTCGCGCTACGATTCCTAATCCCGACCGTTATCTGTGGCCGGGCCAGTATGTCAATGTTTCGCTCACGCTCCAAGTTTTGAAGGGGGCTCTGGTCGTGCCGAATCAAACTGTTCAGGTAGGTGGCAAAGGGGATTACCTTTTCGCTCTTAAATCGGATAACACGGTTGAACAACGCCAGGTCAAGCAGGGCGCAAGGTATCGCGAAATGGTCGTTATTTCTGAGGGAGCAGGCGTCGGCGAGACGGTTGTGGTTGAGGGGCAGCTGGCGCTTGGGAATGGGATGAAGGTCAATCCGATGCCGTACCGTTCGGCAACCCAAACGGTGCGGCCCGAGCCGGAGCTTAGCGCGAACAATGGTAAAGAATCGCGGTCTGCCGGCGAAAAGCCGAACTAGAATCCTTGAAAAGCAAAATCGATCGCAAATGAATCAAGTTTCTTTCGTGTCTGTGGCTCAGGCGCGGTTCAGACAGAGGTCGGTTTTATGAACATCTCGGAGCTTTGCATTCGACGTCCGATCATGACGCTCTTGCTGACGATCAGCGTCACTCTGTTCGGCGTACAGGCATTCAAGCAATTGCCCGTCAATGACCTCCCGGCTGTCGACTATCCGGTGATCCAGGTGCAGGTCAGCTATCCGGGAGCAAGCCCCGAGACCATGGCAAATACGGTGGCGACGCCGCTCGAGAAGCAGTTTCTGCAAATCCCCGGGCTTGATCTGGCCACATCCACAAGTCAAACCGGCCAGTCGACCCTGGTCTTGCAGTTCTCGCTCGATAAAAGTCTGGGGGATGCCGCAACCGACGTGCAGGCAGCTATCTCGCGCGCCCAGGGCTTTCTGCCTCAGGATTTGCCGCAACCGCCTTCATTCCAGAAGACTAATCCGAACGATCAACCGATCTATTACATCGCGCTTACGAGCGATACCTTGCCGGAAGGTGATCTGTACGACTACGGCAATACTGAACTTGGGCAGCAGATCGCGATTGTCAACGGAGTCAGCCAGGTCAGCGTCTACGGTGCAAGGCGCGCGATCCGAATCAAGGCCGACGTCAACAAACTCTCGTCCCTGGGAATGACAATGACCGATGTCACAAATGCTGTGGGCCAGAGCACGGCTTATCTTGGCGCGGGGCAATTGGATGGTGCAAATCGAACCTATCTTTTGTTTGCCGACGGACAAAGGGCGACACCTCGGGAGTACGAAAATGTCATTATTGGTCGACCAAACGGCCAACCGGTTTACTTGAAAGACGTAGCCAAAGTCGTGCAATCTGTGGAAGACGAGCGAATCAATCGTGATTTCTGGGCTCGCGACTACGGCGAGGCTTCGGCCGAGGTCGTCCTTGCGGTTAATCGACAGGCGGGCGCCAACGCGGTTGAAGTTGCCCAGCGAGTTAAAGACCTTCTTCCTACCTTCCGAAAGCAGTTGCCCGGGTCGGTTAACCTCATTCCGCTCTACGACCGTTCGCAGACAATCGTTGCGAATGCCCAAGACGTCGAACATACACTTCTCATCGCTTTTGGCCTGGTCGTATTCGTTATTTTTGCGTTTCTGGGACGCGCTGCGGATACCTTAATACCCGTTGTTGCTCTGCCCTTGTCAATGCTCATCACCTTTTTAGCGATGAGCGCGCTAAATTTCAGCTTAAACAATCTCACTCTGATGGCATTGACCCTGGCGATCGGGTTCCTTGTGGATGACGCCATTGTATTTCTCGAGAACACGGTTCGCCTGATTGAATCGGGGCAGAATCCTCTTGAAGCTTCGATTAATAGTGCTCGGCAAATCACCTTTACAATCATCGCCATGACCGTGTCGCTGGCTGTTGTGTTTTTGCCGCTTGTCATGGTAACCGGAATTATCGGACGAATTTTTCGGGAATTTTCTGTAACGATTATCGTTGCGATTTTTGCCTCAGGTCTTGTCTCAATCACACTCACACCCATGATGTGTTCGCGTTTACTGACCGGCGATCGCGGGCATGGAAAACAAACGTGGATGGAACGGACAGTAGGGCGACTATTCAAAAGCGTTACGACCGCCTACGGCTGCAGCCTTTATTTCTTCCTTCGCCATCGTTGGATATCAGCCGTTACCTGGGTCGCGTGCCTCGGTATTACCCTCTGGGTCTTCGGCCTTCTGCCAAAGACCTTCATCCCGGCCGGGGACAGCGGATTTATACGCGGCATCATCCTGGGTCCGGAAGGTATATCGCCGGCACGCTTCCGCGAGATTCAGCGTGAGGTTGACGACGTGCTTCGAAGGAATCGTGCGGTGAATGAGACCTTTACACTCTCAGGATTTTCTAAGGGTCTTTCGTCGAATCAAATGCTTGCTCTCGCTTTTCTAAAGGATCCGAGCAGCCGCCCGCCCATCCAAGTCGTTGTAGGTCAACTCATTCGTGAACTAGGCCAGATCCCTGGCATCATCCCTCTGGTACGGCCCGACCCCGTGCTGCAAATCAGCACCGGAGCAACCAAGAACAGTCAGGGACAATTCGCTTTCACAATTTCGGGAGTGGACGCTAAGCAGGTTTATCAAGCTGCTCAGGCAATGATAGCAAAATGCCGACAATTCGAGGGGTTCCAAAGTGTGTCGTCCGATTATTTTGCCAATACGCCAACGCTTGGAATCAGATTGAATCAACTCCAGCTTCAGTCCTACAAGCTGAGTAATACGGACGTGGAGAAGTTGCTAAAGAACGCCTATTCACAAAACTACACCTATTTGATCAAAACGCCGGTGGACCAATACCAGGTCATCATTGAAGCGGAAGACAACCAAAGAAGCGATCCGTCCAATCTGAATCAACTCTATTACAAACCTTCCGGAAGCCAGTCTGCCATACCCAATCGGACAGTCACGGACCCGACGCCGTCAGTTGGAATGCTGTCGGTCAATCACT
>DASZHC010000199.1:0-19933 GCA_035938215.1 Chthoniobacterales bacterium | reverse complement strand
GAGTATCTGGGCACCCATCCTTGCTATGGCGCAACAATCGGGCGCTACGCCAACCGGATTGCGAAAGCCAGATTTTTGTTGAGCAACAGGGAATATCGGCTTGCAGCGAACGATGGCTCAAATCATCTTCACGGCGGATGCAAAGGGTTTGATAAGGTCTTCTGGGAAGCGGATCCGATCTTATGTGGGGAAAACTCAGCGCTTCGGCTGCGTTATCTCAGCGTCGACGGTGAGGAAGGGTATCCGGGCAATCTGTCGGTCAGCGTGACGTTCAGCTTTAGTGAGGATACGGTATGCGATCCGGAATCCGGCCGCACAATGGAGCTCTTCACGACGGCACCGGGGGTTCAATTGTTTACCGCAAATTTTCCCGGCGACATGTTTCGAGGAAGGGATGGATCGTTTTGTCCATCCCGCGGCGGTTTTTGCCTCGAGACGCAGCACTATCCGGATTCTCCGAACCATCCTGAATATCCTTCCACGGTTTTAAACCCTGGAAAGGTCTATCGGCAGACAACGATTTACAGATTTTCGGTGTGACGGGGTCATGTCTCAACTTTCAACATTCGACTTTCAAACAAGACTTGACGTGCCCACGCACTAAGCAGCGAATGTTGAAAGTTGAGACATGACCCCGTCACGCAGAAAATCTGTAAATCGTTGTCTGCCGATAGACCTCTCCAGGGTTTAAAACCGTGGAAGGATATTCAGGATGGTTGGGAGAATCCGGATAGTGCTGCGTCTCGAGGCAAAAACCGCCGTGAGATCGACAAAACGATCCGTCCCTTCCTCGAAACATGTCGCCGGGAAAATTTGCGGTAAACAATTGAACCCCCGGTTCCGTTGTAAAGAGCTCCATCATGCGGCCGGATTCCGGGTCGCATACCGTAGCGGCATGGGCGGGCGTCTCCTCCGTTTCGCGTAGCACCCACGTATGATTGTATCCCTCCCCAAAGAGGAGCTGTTCGTCTCTATCGCAAATCCGGAGGCCGATCGCCGTTGATCTCCTGAAATCAAAAGCTGTCCCACCGACTTTCCGGACCGCCCCGAGTGGAAGCGCTTCCCGGTCTATCGGAAGATAGTAGTCTGCCTCAATCTGCAACTCGTGGTCGAGAATATCGCTTGAGCCGCCGTCTGTCAGATTGAAGTAGGAGTGATTCGTCAGATTGAGAACCGTCGTCTCATCCGTGGTCGCTGTGTAGTCGATTTTCAACGCGTTATCCTCACTGAGGCTGAACATCACGCTGACCGACAGATTGCCCGGATACCCTTCCTCACCATCGACGCTGAGATAGCGCAGCCGAAGCGCTGAGTTTTCCCCAGTCGGATCCGCTTCCCAGAAGACCTTATCGAACCCTTTGCATCCTCCGTGAAGATGATTTGAGCCATCGTTCGCTGCAAGCCGGTATTCCCTGCTGCTCAACAAAAACCTGGCTTTCGCAATCCGGTTGGCGTAGCGCCCGATTGTTGCGCCATAGCAAGGATGGGTGCCCAGATACTCATGCAGACTATCAAAGCCCAGCACAACTTCTCCCAGCTTCCCGCGACGATCCGGAACCTTGATCGAAGTGACGATGCTGCCGTAGTTTGTTACCTTCACCTCGGCGCCTCGACCATTGCTGATCGTGTAAAGGTCGGCCCTGCTGCCCTCAGCCGATGTTCCGAACTCCGTGATTATTAAATTGCTTTGCATATCATTCCTCGGCTTCTCGAATCTCATCATTCTTCCTGCTAGAATCCTGGTCCTTCGGCAATTCGAGCCGCTCTTTTGCGTATTCGATAAATCGATGGACCAATGCTTCGGATGGATCTTTTCGCCATGCGATGCCGTAGCGTAGCTTTTGCGGACAGGGGCGAAGAGGCACGAATTTAACTCCCGGCGCCGGCTGCCGCGTGATGTGTTCACCAAAAATGGAGATGCCAAATCCTGCGGCGACATACTGGACAGCTGTCCTGGCGCGGTCTACCTCCTGGACAACATCAGTTTCGACGCCTGCGTGCAGAAAGAGGCGGGCGAGCCAGGAACGATAGCTGGGTGCATTTTCCCTTGAGGTCAAGATAAACTTCTGCCCTCTCAACAGCTGCAACCGGATGGAAGCTCGATTCGCTAACTCGTGGTCGTTCGGCATTCCCACCATCGGTTGTTCCTCCGCGATGCAAGCGATCTGCAATCCGTGTGGCGGTTTTCCATCAATCGCACCGACGACTCCCACATCCAGCCTGCGTGTCACAAGAGCTTCCAACTGGGCCGATGGCACCATTTCGCTAAGGGTCACTTCAACATCGGGATATTTTTGACGGAAACGCTTCAGTACCAACGGCATCCATTCATGGCTCTGCGCTCCAATAAAACCCACCGCCAGATGCCCCGTCTCCGCCCGCCCAATCCTTCGGGCCTGCCTCTTGATCTCCTCGAGATCGGCTGTGATTTTTTTTGCTCCTTGCAGGAAGATGCGTCCCGCTCCTGTAAGTTGCACACGCCTGCTGGTTCGCTCCAGCAGCTCAACGCCGACCGCTGCTTCCAGCAACCGAACCTGGGCGCTGACCGCCGATTGCGCTACCCGTAAAAGGGCGGCAGCGCGGGTAAAACTCAGTTCGTCCGCAACCGCGATAAAATAACGTAAGTGCCGAAGCTCCATGCAGCGGGGAAACAGGAGAATCTCGTCTATCACCTAATCAGATTGCATCTAGCAAAACAAGCTATTTTTCTTATCACTAATTTCGGCTATTTACTTGGAAGCGATGAAACTTTCGACTGCATCCGGCCCTCTTCTTTCCGATTCCGAGGTTTCCACTCTTTCGCTGGAGCGGTTGGATAGGCCGGCCCCAACGATTCTTCGACCGCGTTCCGGAGCAGTTCGCAGGAAAGCGCGGGCCAATAAATGGATAGCGTTGGCCATTATTCTTGTTGGCCCTTTCCTAGGGGTCATCGATTTCTTCATAGCCAATATCGGCGTTCCTTCTATTCGGCGAGCCTTAGGCGCGTCATTCAGCGAGATCGAATTGATCATTGCGGGCTATGGTCTTGCGTATGCGGTCTGCCTCATTACTGGCGGTCGGCTCGGAGATATCTTCGGGCGAAAAAGGACCTTTATACTCGGGATGGCAGGTTTCACGGTGACTTCCGCGTTCTGCGGATTGGCACCCACTGCGGGCTGGCTGATTTTCGCCCGCCTGATTCAGGGCTGCACAGCCGCCCTCATGTTTCCGCAAGCCCTTTCCTTTATTCACGTTAATTTTTCGGGATCCTCAAAACGGCTGGCATTCAGCCTTTATGGAGCGATGATCGGCTTCGGCTCAATTGTGGGCCAACTCCTTGGCGGATTCCTGATTCAGGCGAACCTGTTTGGACTCGGATGGCGGCCGATTTTTCTCATCAACCTTCCGATTGGGATTATCACGATTGTCGCCGCATCGATGGCCCTCAGCGAATCGCGCGCAGGCAATCCGCCGAAATTGGACTTGGCTGGCGTCGCAATACTCACGGTGGGTCTCGTGCTTTTTTCCTACCCATTTATGGACGGCCAGGATCGCGGATGGCCGTTATGGGGATGGTTGTGTCTCCTAGCCTCTTTCCCGGTCTTGTGGGTATTTTACCTTTTCGAACGCCGGCAATCGGCGAGGAATCAATCCCCTCTGCTGGAGCCAAAGCTGTTCAAGGACCGAGGATTTGTCGTTGGGCTGCTGGTGACCTGCATCTACTTCGCGGGTCATACGTCGATGGTTCTCGTGCTAAGTCTTTATCTACAGTTTAGCCTCTCACTCGACCCGATGCATGCCGGCTTTGCGCTGGTCCCTTTTTCGTTTGCATTCCTTCTGGGTTCAACCGTTTCCGGAAAAATCAATGGCTACCTCGGCAGAGGTTCGTTGCATCTGGGGGTCGTGGTTCTCGCTGTCGGCATTTGCGCACTTGCAATAGAAGCGAGCGGGGCGCAAACCCATCTGACGTTTAGTTTCGCTTTCACCTGTTTCCTGTACGGGATCGGTCGTGGTCTTGTTACATCGCCTCTCTTCAACACGGTCCTGAGCGGAGTGCCACCGAAAGATGCAGGCGCTGCGTCGGGCGTCACTTCGACGATGCCACAGCTGGCAAATTCCGTCGGCATTGCGCTCATCGGTGCCGCTGTGTTCAGTGTCATCCCGAAACATGGTGCAACGCCTGTCGACTATGCGCACGGATTCGTCATTTCTGCAGCAATCAACCTCGTCATGCTTCTTATCGCAGGCATGCTGATTTTCTTTATACCGAAAACCCGCGGCCGCGATCTTTGCTCTGCTGAAGGATCGATTGTGGAAGGATGACTTCAGTCTCGCGATCCATTGGACGGCACCCGTTGCGCGCTCTTTTACCGTCGGCCTGGTTCGTCACCTTCTACCTGAACAGGCGGCCCGCATGCTGCCGTGTACACCAGGGATCCGGAGGTTAAGATAGACAAGGGACGTCGCTTTTCTGCTTAATATTCGGGATGATTCATCCCACTGCCACTATCGATCCAAAGGCGCAACTCGACTCAGATGTGACCGTCGGACCTTATGCCCTGATTGTTGGGCCCGTCCTGATCGGTCCCGACACAGAGATTCAAGGGCACGCCGTGATCACCGGTTCCGTTCGCATTGGAAAACACAATTGCGTCGGTTACGGAGCAATCATCGGATCCTTTCCGCAGGATCTGAGCTTCGATCCGAATGCCTCTTCGGGGGTCGAGATCGGGGATAACAACGTGATTCGCGAGTACTGCACAATCCATAGGGGCACGAAGGATGGTTCCAATACGGTTGTCGGTTCAAATAATCTGTTCATGGTCGGCGCACACCTCGGGCATAATGCTCGGGTCGCTGACCAGGTCATCTTGGCTAACAACGTATTGCTTGGCGGTTACGCAGAAATTCACAACAGGGTTTTTATCGGCGGCGGAAGTGTCGTCCATCAATTCACGCGGATCGGAGCGGTTTCACTTCTGCAGGGACTCACCGCAGTTGGAAAAGATGTCCCTCCTTTCTCAATCGCGGTCGGCAAGAATAGCATCGCCGCGATCAATGTTATTGGACTGCGGCGGGCGGGATTCAGTCCCTCTCTGCGCAACGAAGTGAAGAGCGCATTCGCGTTGCTTTACCGGCGGGGACTGAACTCGAAGCAGGCGTTGGAAGAAGCCGCAACACGGACCTGGCCGCCGGAAACAATGACATTCTGGAACTTCGTTGCGACATCGAAGCGAGGTATCTGTCCGATGGTACGCTGGAAAGAGGTCAGGAGCGAAGCAGCTGCCACCGAAGAAGAGTGATTATCGAGCGAGGCCGCGTCTCAGACCGGCGAGATGTAAGCATCTCAAGGTCGCGTTGGGAGAAGCCTCGATTGGGCGAAGCGGCCTCGCTATCCAAACGCCCGCCTCGCTACCCTGGGCACGTTTTTTTCATTTGATCATCCGGCGCAAGTCGTCTAGATACGGCACCTTAATGACCAAAGCCTTTCGACCCCTGGCATTTGGGCTAACGCTCCTTTGTGGGGGTTGCGCAGAAAACGCGGAGAAAATCGCCTCTGGTCTTGCGAAAGACAAGGTCTGCGAATGGAAATCAATTCGGACCACCGCGTATACGGATTCAGAATTCACCCATCGCAGATGGGGAGTGAAAAACGCAGTCGGTTCCCATCTCGAATCGGGAGAGATCAATAGCGCCGCAGCGGATTGGTCCCAATTTCCCGTCGGAACAAAGTTCCGGATTGTTGAGAATAATAAAGTTTACGTAGTTGATGATTACGGTTCCGCTTTGGTCGGTACTGATACGATCGATCTGTACATGCCATCGATTCGCCAAATGAATCAATGGGGCACGCGCAAAGTCACCATTGAGGTGCTTGAACAGGGCTCATATATTATCAGCCTGAAGGTTCTGAAAACGCGGCAAAGGCTTCGATGCGTCAGACGAATGGTTGAAGCCATCGAAAAGAAGGTCGACCACAGGTTGTGATTGGTGAAGATTTTCGTTACAGGCGGCGCGGGCTATGTCGGAAGCATCTGCGTTGAAGAGCTTCTCCAAAGAGGGGATGAGGTCATTGTGTTCGACAATTTGTCGGAAGGTCACCGACTAGCTATCGACCCAAGCGCAACGTTCATTCAAGGCGATCTCAACGATTCGAAGTCCATTTCGCTCGCGATCGACACGTCGGAACCGGATGCGGTCATGCATTTCGCGGCAAACGCGCTCGTTGCTGAGTCGATGCAAAACCCGTACAAGTATTTCCACAACAACGTGTGCGGAGGACTCAACCTGTTGAATGCCATGGTCGAAAACGGCGTCCGCCGCCTCGTATTTTCTTCGACCTGTGCAACGTTCGGGACACCGGATCGGGTGCCGATCGATGAAGATACGCCTCAGAATCCGATCAATCCGTACGGGGAATCGAAGCTCATGTTCGAAAAAATTTTGCGCTGGTTTGATCAGGTACATGGGCTAGCGTTCGTTGCGCTCCGCTATTTTAATGTTGCCGGCGCCTCTGAGAAATACGGGGAGCATCATCGAACCGAAACGCACTTGATTCCGCGGGTCCTGCAGGTTGCGCTCGGGCATCGGCCGAATGCCGAGATCTACGGGACAGATTTGCCGACCCCGGATGGAACCTGCGTCAGAGACTACATCCACGTTCGCGACCTGGCGTCCGCTCATATTCTAGCGCTGTCGACGGGCAAGAGTGGCTTTTACAATCTCGGCACGGGAGGTGGCACTTCCGTTCGAGAAGTAATCAACGCGTGCAGAAAGGTCACCGGGCATGCGATTCCCACGATCGAAAAACCTAGGCGCGCGGGCGATCCTGCCCGCCTGATTGCTTCTTCCGAAAAAGCGAGGCAGTCCCTCGGATGGAAACCTCAATTCGAAAATATTGAAGCGATCGTCGAGAGTGCGTGGCGGTGGCACAGTGCGCATCCTGCCGGTTATCAGGACTAAGTTCTCGTCCGCGTGGTCGAACTCGATCACGAGAGGAGAGAGGAGAGAGGAGAGAAACTCACGTGACGGTGAATTTGTTCATTTCTAGGGAGGGACGGTCTCCGTGCCGTCCCATTTTTTCTCCTGCCTACTCGAACTGAAAATAATTAGTCGGACGGCACGGAGGCCGTCCCTCCCATTAATAAAGAACATCGGCGAAAATGGCCCTTATCGGCGAGCAACTCGGGATCTGCTGTGACCGTGGGTTGCGTATCGCGCGGATCTATTTCAAGTTCCTTGCACAAGTAACAGAGCTGCAGGCATTTGTGGACACTGGCTAGTGCACTGTCCTGTCCACGGAAAAACATTCCTTGCGGAGACGCGATACGCTGCCCGGTGAATCCACAAGCCACACCGCCGACAGCTTGAAAGCGAGGCATTTTTCCTTGCTTTTCATAGCGCCAGATGTTGGCTTTTGTCTCGTCTAATCTGGTCAACCATCTGTCATGAGGCTACGGCTACTAGTGCACCAAGTCCGAGGTTGGTATAGTGGCGTTGAGCTCAAAATGAGCCGCGGGCAAGGCGCGAGGAGGGCGCATGCCGCCCCATTTTTGCGCCGACTGCGGAAAAACCATACAAGCAAGAGGCAAAGATGGGACAGGATGGGCCTTGGCTCGCGCCTTCCAAAATCGCCAACTCTGCAACGGCGCAGCTATACGAGGCTCGGACTTGGCGCACTAGGTCTGTATTTCCTGGTCTTTCTGCCGAGTCTGATTGCCCAACCAACACCCGCACCGACACCGACCCCACCCTTGACAGCCCCGCTTCCTCAATCTGCCCGGGAACAAAAGCCCTCCGAGTTCGGACCGTTGCTGCCTCCCGAGGTCGGTGTGAAGGGCGGCCAAATTCCTCTCGAGATCAATGCCGTAAACACCTATTATTCGGGCGGTGTCGCTCTGGCAGACACCGATGTCGTCATCCGCATCGGTGATGTCACAATGTATTGCGACCATGCCGAGTACAACCCGGACTCCCATGACATTTTGCTGAAGGGCAATGTCCGGTTTTATCGGGCTAGATACGCATTCACGGCAGATCGAGCCATATACAATACCCAGACCAAAGAGCTGAAAATGACTGATTTCGCGGGGCCGAAACAGCCGTTCCAGGTGCTGGGTGACGATTTGCTGTCGTTCACCGAGAACCAATACACGATCTTAAACGGTTTTATTACGACCAGCGATTCGTCAAAGCCGGATTACCAGTTACGTGCCAGGCGAATGCGAATTTATGCAAACGATAGAATCATCCTCTCCAACGTAACTTTATTTCTCGGACAAACACCCGTTTTCTGGTTTCCCTACATCTACCAGTCCCTGAATAGCCAATTCAGCTACAATCTTGAACCTGGTTACAACTCAACCTGGGGCGCGTATTTAAATACGTCGATTACGTTTCCAATCGTGAAAAATGTGAGCGGCACAGTCGAACTCGATCTGCGAAGCACGCGTGGACCGGCACTGGGTTTGAATGTGAACTACAGTTCCGGCGGTGATCAGCGGTATTGGGGCCGAGTACAAATCTACGGCATGAACGATCTCAATCCCAACATCAACGAAACCGCGTTGGGTCGGGCACCAATCACTGCTGGAAGATACCGGCTCCTGTATCAATCGAGGACGTACATCACCAGTGATATATCGGCAATCGTCGATTTCAACAAGCTGAGCGACCGATATTTCCTGCAGGATTTTTATCCCGGCCTGTTCAGCTACGATCCACAACCGGATACCTATACCGAACTCGGAAAACGCGGCGAAGCATACACGTTGACAGCTCTCACTCGCCCTCAAGTAAATAACTTCCAGGAAACAGTTGAGCGGCTCCCGGACTTAAGCTGGGAAGTTGCGAGGACGCCGTTGTTCAACGGACCGATCTTCTATGAGGCGACAACAAGCTTCGCTTCCCTGCATCGGGCATTTGAATCGCCTACCGGCATCCAGAACCTCGATATCCAGAACGGTGCGCTCAACCCGGACTACATGAATTTTCGCATCGATTCGTTTCACCAATTTCTGTATCCCCATACTTATTTCGGGTTTTTATCGGTGGTCCCGAACGTCGGATTCCGAGGAACCTATTACGATCGCACCGGAACGTTCGTTGAATCTACTATCAGTAACCCGCTGCCTCACGGACTGCTTACGGAACACGGAGCGCGGGGCAGGTTTACGCTTAATGCGGGCGTGGAGGCTTCCTTCAAGTTATCCAGAGCTTTCGAAGGCGTGCAACAACGTTGGCTTGGCCTGGACGGACTTCGCCACGTCATCCAGCCATACGCCGATTTCTCCTGGGTTTCCGAACCAACGGTTCGCTCGTCTGATATCCTACCCTTTGACCAATACATCCCGAGCACGCAACTGCAGGCGATCAACTTTCCGGAGTTTGTGTCAACGGACTCGATCGATCGATGGACCATCTTGCGGCTCGGCGTGAGGAATAGGCTTCAGACTCGCCGGGACAATTCGACAATCAACTGGCTCGACATTGACAGTTATTTCGACGTCAACTTTGATAATCCGCTCGCGCAGGTAATTCCGCCATCAGTCCTGTCCGTCTCGCGCACGAATCCATTGGCACCATCAAAGCAGCTTTTTTCAAACGTTTTCAACAAGGTGCGACTACAACCGGTTCCCTGGCTTTATCTCGCAGTTGACTCCCAAATTCCGCTTTTGAACAAGGGTTTTTGGGAGATCAACACCTCTGCGGATTGGCTTGTAAATTCCAATATCGAGGTGCGGATCGGGTATCAATACCTGCAAAGCAACCCTTTCTTACAAGATGTCAGCGAGGTATCTTTTTACAGTTACCTGCGCCTTAATGACAACTGGGGTTTCAGCATATTCGAAGACTACGCATTCAAGACAGGCCTGTTGAATCAGCAAACCTATGCGATCCATCGTGACTTGAGCAGTTGGGTCGCTGCTCTTGGATTGAATATCAGGAACAATGGATCGGGCAAACAGAGCGTTGCCGTCGTTCTCTCCTTCACGCTCAAAGATCTGCCCCGGTTTGGTTTCCCGCTAAGTCTGAACGTCGGAAGCGCATTTGGACAATAGCGATTTATCGCCTCTTCAAAATGCACTCATTAAAGTTATCTCGGTTCACTGTTTGGACAGGAAATCCCGAATCGAGAACAATAATCCTGAAATTGATGAATGTTAGACTCACCGTAGGTCCGAGATCTGTAACTGTCGGGCTTGAGCCGCGATCTTCGATAGCGCGAACGATTCGAAGCCAGCCGGCGCATTCGTTCAACGGTTTGCCCCGTCAGCCGTATGTCGAGTCGCTCGTAGATGCGCTGCACGACCGCCAATGGATCAGACACCAATTCGCCATATTTCACGTCGATAAACTGTTCTGCCGCTTCGGGACGTTCAGCTCGAAACCGGGTGATGTGGCCCACCATCTCTCCAATCTTACGCGCCTCGCGAATTCCGAGTTGATCGCGGTCGCCTGGCTTGGCATACAATCCCTCCAAGAGCCGGCTCAGTTGAATTGAAGACCTTACCACATCCATGGGATTGCGATGAGTCTGCACGATTAACGCGTCAGGAAACACCGTAAGAAGTTTGTCCATGCCGTAGACATGGTCGGGAGACTTGAGAACCCAGCGCCTCTTCGAACAGCCCATCTGCAAATGTTGAAGAAATCGCTTCTGCCAGTTATAGACCGGACCCAGGTCCGCCGTATGCAAAAAAGCTTCGTAGGTCGGGATATGACAGGTAGAGATAAATTCTTCGGACAGTAGCGTATAGCTATGAATAGCCACACACTCATGCGGCGTCAAAGCGCGTATCGGGTATACCGAATCCGCTCCCGGAGCGAGCCGGCGAAACCACCATAAGGAATTTTCGGCTTTCCGCACGCTGGCCTTCTCTGATGGCCCGTATCCGTTCGAAACGGGAAACATCACCTCCCAAACGCGAGGCACCCGATTTTCGGGATCCTCAGCCAACAATTCGTGCAGAAAAGTGGATCCGCTTCTCGGCATGCCGGTAATGAAAATGGGTTGTTGAATTACCGAGGCTTCCACGGCTTCTGCCCGCTCCTTCCATGCATGATTCAGCCGCAATCGGGTTTCGAGCAGTTCCCGCAAATGAATCCGCATAAAGAGCCGGCCCAGGGGGTGAAGGTTGGCTTCATGCTCAAGGCTGTTCACAAGAACCGTGAGCGCTGGTTCAATCGACGGATCCCCAAAATTCTCTAATCGGGTCCGACGCCTCGCTTCGGCGCCAAGCACCTCACTGCGCAAAACCCATAACTTCCGGCTAATATCGTCACCGAATGCTTTCCAATCTGCTGGCCTTTCCAAGGCGGCTGCTCTGTTCTGGGAAGGATTGTGCGTGGATTGAGCTAAAAGTCGTATCGAGCCAGGTTTCATGTTCGACAAGCTCATTCTTTGTTACTTGCGGTGACCGAATCCGGGCGCCGCACATAAAGGAGCGCATCCGAGGATGAATTGCAAACGCGGCGCTAACTTGAGCGCATAGTAAGCGAAGCGTCCCCGCTTTGCACACTTCAAAGCCGTGCAAACCGAGACGGTTCGCGCCTACCTTGGAGCGCGTTTGTTGGCTATCCGCTGACTCAAGTTAGCGCTTATGGGGCAGATCTCCGAGCTGCCCGCCAAGTATGGCGCCCTTGCCTCACTAAGTACGCGCTGATCGTCAACGACAACGTTTATATCTACTCCAATCCAGCATCACCCAAAACGCAAATCGCCCTGTTTGGCTCACCAACAAAGTCTCAAAAGCTTTTGCGGTTCTTCGGGAAGCCGCAGACAAGAGCATCCCACGTCTTGGGAGAGGCGTCGAGTAGCGACCTGGCATTTGCCAGCGGGTATGCCTTGTTGCAATCTTGGTGATCCGAAACTCAAGGTATCCCCGGAAGAGCTTTCCGGATGAGGCTCGAGAACCTGGGATCGTCATCGGCGTCGCGAAGCGGCTTAGTAAAGAACGGCGCACACCAGGCTCATCGACGACTCGCCAAATCATTGGCGAAGCAAGCACTGTCTGGATGGCTGACTCGACCGCCGCGACGAAAGCGGCGGCGACAATCGGGGAAGCTTGCTCCAAATAGTAGCGCGTAGCTTCCTCATACTCCACCAATGCGTCCGGGTGAAAACCGTAGCTCGTCATCCGCTACTCGGCTGTAGCCCGATGCTCAGCCAAAAGTGTGCGGACTCGCGCCAATGCCTCGTCGCCTGGGACAAGCGCCACCTCTCCTGACTCGACTTGAGCAACCCGCCGATGCACCTCGTCGAGTTGTGCACGGGCAATCTCGCTGGGAATCTCCTCGGCCGACAAGGCGCTCTGTGAGATCGGCACGGGCTTCTAAGGGCAAAGACAAAGCCTCCTGGTAAAGCTGTTCCGCAGCAGTCGGCATACAAAAAATCTACTCGTTGCTGTTGCGTTTGCCAAGGAAAGCGCTAAACCTCGGCTCTCGCAGTCCTTGAGCAGGTCTCGATGACTTTGGTCCGGCAGCACTCCCGCCATACGCTGCAAGGCCTTCGCGACCAGCTCCTGTTCTGCCATTGGGGGATAGTTCTTGTGCTGATCCAGGATTCGCATGCGGAGTAAAAGAGGGACAGGTCAAATTTCGAGGGTCGCCAAGCTTCGCTACATCTAAGTTCCCCGGCCTCCCGCCTCTGCTTCATTCCATCCAGTTCAACTGTCCAACCCATACGGACAAGGTGACGGATCTTCAAACCGTCAGTACCGAGCCGACTCGAACCCCACAGCTTGATTTATGGCCCGGCGGCATCACGCTGCGTTTGCGAGCGCAGGAAGGCCAGCTGTTGGTCGCGCACCTTTATGGGCCGCAGGCCGGTTGGCTGTTTTTTCCGCGTTTGCTCGCTCCTTACGTCCCGCTCCATTTTTGTTCCGGCTACGGGAGCCCCCAGATCGGCAGGAGAACAAAAATGGATGCTCGAGACTTTGATCAACGGCGAAGGATTTTAGCGCGCCGCTTATTGGCGCATTAGCTGGTGAGTGCGGAGTAGACGCCGTGCGGGTTCGTACCTACCGTAGCGATGTGCCCATTGACGTTGCCACTTCGGAGCATAGAGAGCGGGAGGCGGCCGAGACATTGGATCAAAACGACCAATCGGTCACCCATGACTCTTCGCCGGGGGCTAAGATAAAGCTGTTCCGGTCTCTGTTTCGCGGGAGAACGGACGTTTTCCCAGTCCGGTTCGAGAGCCAAAGAACCGGAAAGGCGGGTTATTCGCCAGCTTGCGCAAACGAATGGGTTCGGGGCGTCTGTGAGAAGCCTAGAATCAGGTGTGTGGATTGTCCAAACCGGCGTTTTATTCCAGTCACCGATGAAGTCATTCGATGGCATCTTTCAGGACGAGATAGTCAAGGCCGGGATTTCGTCATGGGCGTCTATCCGATGCTTCTCGACGAGACGTGTCATTTCCTGGCGGCCGATTTCGACAAGGAGAGCTGGCGCGAAGACGCGGGCGCTTTCCTCGACACATGCCGCCGGTTCTCCTTGCCGGCTGTCCTGGAGCGTTCGCGTTCCGGGAACGGCTGCCACGTCTGGCTCTTCTTTGAAGACGCCGTCTCTGCGAGCCTTGCGCGCAAACTGGGTTCACATGTTCTCACCGAGACGATGGAGCGTCGTCCGGAGATCGGTTTCGGCTCCTATGATCGGCTTTTTCCGAATCAGGATACGATGCCCAAAGGAGGGTTTGGAAATCTGATTGCATTGCCTTTGCAAAAGCAGGCGCGGCAACGGGGAAATACCGTCTTTATCGACGAGCAATTCAAGCCTTATCCCGACCAGTGGTCGCTTCTGGCGGGGCTGCGAAGAATAAGCGGAGCGACCGTCGAAGCTCTGGTCCGCGATGCGGAAGCCAAGGGACGAGTCATCGGAGTGCCGATGGCTGTGACTGATGAGGATGATGATAGGCCGTGGACTGCGCCGCCGTCGCGCCATTATGAGCCACCTATCCTTGAGCCGCTGCCGGAGAGCCTGGAGCTGATTCTTGCGGATCAAATCTATATTGCTCGGGAGAACTCGCCGCCCACGCTTCGAAATCGTTTGCTTCGCCTGGCTGCGTTTCAAAACCCTGAATTCTACCGGGCTCAGTCGATGCGCCTTCCGACTTACGGAAAACCGAGAATCATCCACTGCGCGGAGGAGCACCCACTGCATTTAGCGCTGCCGCGTGGCTGTCTTGATGAGGTGCAGCGCGCTCTTCAGGAATTGAAGATCAAGACGGTTGTCCGCGATGAACGCTTCGGCGGCACTCCACTGAATGTGTCGTTTTGCGGCGCGTTGCGGCTGGAACAACAAGCGGCTGCGGAGGCAATGCTCAGGCACGACACAGGCGTTCTGGCCGCCACGACGGCTTTCGGGAAAACCGTGCTGGCCGCCTGGCTCATCGCGCAACGCCGCGTGAACACCCTCGTCCTTGTGCACCGCCGCCAGCTCATGGAACAATGGATCGAGCGTTTGTCCGAATTTCTCGGCGTGCCAGCCAAGACCATCGGACGCCTTGGAGGCGGGCGAAAAAAGCTCACCGGCATGCTGGATGTGGCCCTCGTGCAAAGTCTGGCCCACAAAGGCGCAGTCGATGATCGGATCGGAGATTACGGTCACCTGGTGGTTGATGAATGTCATCACGTGTCCGCTCGGAGCTTTGAACTCGTCGCGCGCCGGGCCAAAGCCAGATTCGTGACCGGCTTGTCCGCCACTCTTACGCGCAAAGACGGCCATCACCCGATTATCTTCATGCAATGCGGCCCGGTGCGGCATCGCGTTGATGCGAAAAGGCAAGCTGCGGCCAGGCCCTTCACTCACCGGGTATTTGTCCGCCCGACCGGCTTTCGCACCACGGCGGAGCCCGAGGATGATCCTCGCATGGAATTTCACAGGCTCTGTGAGGCGCTGCGAAATGAAGATGCGCGGAACGAAATGATTTGCGCCGATGTATTGGGCGCGGTGCGCGAGGGTCGCTCCCCTTTGCTCCTAACCGAACGGATTGAACATGTGCTGCGCCTCGCTCAACGATTGTCGGACGAGATTCCACATGTGATCACTTTGCAGGGCGCCATGGGGCGGAAAGAATTGCAAGGCGCTCTGGATAGCCTTGCTCACATTCCAGACACCGTCGGACGCGTAATTCTGGCCACGGGGCGCTACATCGGCGAAGGATTCGACGATCCCCGCTTGGACACATTGTTTCTAACTTTGCCTGTTTCGTGGCGAGGAACGATCTCTCAATATTTGGGGCGCCTGCATCGTCTCCATGGAGGCAAGCGCGAAGTCCGTGTTTATGACTATGCGGACCTGAACGTTCCAATGCTCGCCAGGATGTTCGATAGGAGATGCCGTGGCTACGAATCGCTCGGCTACACGATGCTACTGCCGGCAAGCGCCGTCCCCGGATGGCCAGTCGAAGTGCCCCTGCCGATTGATCCGGAGTGGAAGCGGGATTACGCCGCGAGTGTTCGCCGGCTCATTCGGGATGGGGTGGAGACGCCTTTGGCGAACCTTTTTTTCCACGCCACGCGTCCGCCATCCGCGGAGGCCGAGGGGGCCGATCGTGCCCGGAGCGCCAGCGAGGCTTTCCTGTATCGCCGGTTGGAAACATTGCCGGAAACGGCAGGTCGCTTTCGATTAAATGCGGAACTGCCAATTCCTTTGATGCCTGGGGGCGAATGGAGGTGGACTTTTTTTGCGCGGATTCACGCGTGGTAGTCGAGCTGGACGGAGCACAACATTTGGCTGATGCCGAAGCTTACCGACGCGACCGGAGGAGAGATGCAATGCTACAGAAGAATGGATACTTCGTCCTGCGATTTCTGGCGGAAGATGCGGGCAAACGGCTCGATCATATTCTCGACACCATCCTGGCTACATTAGCCCATCGACGAGTCGGCTTGGGTTGGACGAAAAGTCCCATCACCTCCACTTGACTTCCGAAACAGTTGCTAAGCTCAAAACTTCGCCCTTGCTTCCTTGCTTTTGCGTTGCCCCGGAACAGCGGCGCGGAGTCGTGCTTTGATGCTAATCTCCCTGCTATATCCAACAAGCTATGATCAAGGATCTCCCAAATAGTGACAATGGCAGAGGGATACTACGCGCATTCGGTCAGGAAGCCCACGTCCTGATCAGCTCAGAGCAGTCCGGAAATGCGTTTTGTCTCTTGCGCTTCTTTGCCGGGCCCGAAAACACGATCGTTTCTTCGCCGAGTGCGCAGAGGAGTGGAAAAAGCCGCAGCCGGATCTCAGAGTAATTGGAGAAATTGCAGCCAGGTTTGAAATCCAATTTCTCTGATCGCAACAACGGTTGCTATGAGCCCCCGGAGCGAGTGAATCCGGATAACGCGTCGGCAACCTTCTGCATGACGGACCTCGAATCTTGAAACGCAATCTCCTCGGCGGTTTCAGCCGGGGGCGCTGAGGCGTCATGCTCGACCAGCGTTTCAGCCACTCGAGGCTTGCTTACCTCTTCGTGAACCACTGAAATCTCCGCCTCCGGAAACTTCGACTCGATAAACTGCACCAATCTATCGCGATCCGCGTACCCGAAAGGGATGGCGATGACGATATGGATTTTCTCAGACATTTGAGTGAACATCACCGTGCGCGGATAATTAAGCAACAGCAGGCGTTCCCAGTCGTTGCGGACCAATGTTGACGAAAGCCCTAGAGAGCGTCCGCTCCGCGTCGGCGCAATGAAATGGTGTCGATGTCGGCTATCCGCGGCTGCGACGGGAGCGCAGCCCCCAGATTAATCTTAATCTAGCGAGGCCACGCCTCTCAAATCCGCTTTTTGATTTTAGTCCTCATTCGTACAACGGGCTAAGTCTCGGGCTAAGTCGCACCCTGCTCATTTCGACCGGCTCGCGACAACAAGAATGGATCCCCCTACGATCAACAAGGCCCCGAGAAATCCCGCCAGGTTCAAATGAATTTTGCGCAGGAACAATGCTGTAAACAGGATGATGAAAAGCGGATAGGCAATCTCCAGGAGCGAAGCCAACGTTGCATTTTTATCGCGTATCGCGTACGCGTTGAACAGGTACGCGCCGCTCCCGAAAAGAAGGTAGAGAGCGATCAATCCGAAAATCGACCAACTCTGCAACAGTTGGCTCCAGTCTTGCTTCGGATAAATCACGAATAAAATCAAGGCCACCAACACGCCGTTAGCAATACTGAGGAACGAATAGGCGGCAGCAAATTCGAGCTTCCCGAAAAGGATTTCGAGCAGGATATACTGCATTCCCCAGCACGCAGCAGAAAGAAGAGCGTAACCCCACCACGTCATCCGCAGTCTCTTAGGCAGTCCGCCCGACGCAATCAAGAACCGAATTTCGCGACGGCCGAGTCTCGGCGAACTCATCGCCGCAGCGACTCCGGGTTGCGCATTCGTATTCGAGCCGTTACGATTTATTTCCTGTCCCAAAATAATTTTTGGAGCCTTCATGGAAACGCAAAGCAAGGCAACTGGACTGGCTGAAGGCCGTCACCCAGCGGAAAATACCGTTTTTGCGGTTTTAGTAGCCATCAGCTTTTCTCACCTGCTCAACGATACGATTCAGTCCGTCATTCCGGCGATTTACCCCATCCTCAAAACATCCTTTCACCTGAATTTCACTCAAATCGGGCTCATTACTCTGACTTTCCAGCTCACCGCCTCGCTTCTCCAACCGTTTGTTGGACTCTATACGGATCATCGACCAAAACCTTATTCGCTGGCGATCGGGATGGGATTTACGCTTGTCGGTCTGCTGCTTCTTTCCAAAGCAAACAATTTCGCAATGATCCTTTGTTCAGCAGCCTTGGTCGGAATGGGATCTTCGATCTTCCACCCGGAAGCTTCGCGGCTGGCTCGGATGGCCTCGGGTGGACGGCACGGCTTTGCTCAATCGTTTTTTCAGGTTGGCGGAAACGCCGGAAGCTCTTTGGGGCCCTTATTGGCGGCCTTAATCATTGTACCAGGAGGCCAGCCCAGCGTCGCATGGTTTTCGCTCGCCGCTATTCTGGCAATCGGCGTCTTATGGAAAGTCGGAGTCTGGTACAGGCACAATATGAACAGGATTAAAGGGCGCTCTCACGCGAGAGGTAAAGGCGGCCATCCGATCTTGTCCAAAGGACGAATTCTCCTGGCCTTGTCCGTGTTGATTACCCTGATCTTTTCAAAGTTTTTCTATCTGACCAGCATGACGAACTACTACACGTTTTACCTCATCGGCAGGTTTCATGTCTCAGTGCAAACCGCCCAGATATACCTTTTCCTTTTTCTTGCCGCTGTAGCTGCCGGCACGATCATCGGAGGTCCATTCGGCGACCGTTTTGGCCGAAAATATGTCATCTGGATCTCCATTCTCGGGGTGGCGCCCTTCACGCTGCTGCTACCTTACGCCGATCTCTTCTGGACCGCGGTATTGACACTGATTATCGGCGTCATTCTTGCCTCAGCCTTTTCTGCGATCCTGGTTTATGCGCAGGAACTCGTTCCTGGAAAGGTAGGAATGATCGCCGGGCTCTTTTTCGGCTTTGCATTTGGCATGGCCGGCATTGGTTCAGCGGTCCTGGGCCGGCTGGCCGACCATACAAGCGTCGAATATGTGTTCCACGTCTGCTCTTTTCTCCCGCTGCTTGGTTTGCTCACCGGCTTTCTGCCTGATATCGAACGCAGCAAGGTCGCCCGAAAGAACCTGCAGCGCTAACCCGCAATTGAGCTCGTCGCTGCGGCTTTTGCACGAATTTTGCAGGTTAACGCTGCAGAAAGCGCGAGGCTAACTGAAACGCCTCGGTCAGCAAGGCGCCGCCGTTCTGGCTTGAACCCAGAAAATTGTCAAGTACCGGATTCGGCGCTTGCGGGTCGGACTGATGATTGCCCGTCGCGAGCAATTTCATCAAGACGGGAATGAGCATAGGCAACAGTCCCAGAACAAGTTGAGAGTTCAGACCTGTCCGCTGCGATATTTCGTCAATCAAACCGTTGAAACGTTCCTGGCCAAAAAGGTTCTGAACCTGCTGAACGCCGACCCCGGGTTGCGAAAGATTTGTCACCGTTTGCTGAACGGCGGCTTGCCCGCTGTTCTGCTGCTGCTGGTTCAGTACATCCTGAAGGTGCGCTCCCAATACGCAAAGAATGGGTTGAAGATTCTGCCGCCCAGCTTGGCCGAGAGGAAGCGCTTGAGCGACATTGAGCAAGCCGCTTAAATCCTGCTGGCTACCGGCATGATTTGGGTTTTCAATCGAGTCAAGGATAGTTTGGAAGAAGCTCATTGTGGGACTTCTCTTTTAGACGAGCGCCTGAAGTGTGGCAAGATTTCAAAAAAAGCGCTGACTCCGCTTCGTGCGGCTCCTTGCAGAGTGCGGCATAACATCGTAGTTTAGTCCGCTACGCTTTTTCGGACGACACATTCCGAGGCGACGTGGAGTTTTAAGTACCTTTGCTAGAGAATATACAGCGCGTATGAGCCCGGCATCCGCTAAGGAGTTTCGCTTAAAAAAAACAAGTGTCGTTTTGGCGGCCGTGGCGGCGATGCGTCTCACTTCGGTGGGCGAGCCGGCTCAAACGATGCCGCTTACCCCGCTCGTTGCTCCATCAGCAACGCCGCAAGCCAGTCCCCTGCCGGGCAATCCTTTCGAGTCTGAGGTTGCCGCCCTGGAGACCAGGCTGGCACAGTCTCCCGTAACTCCGAAACCGATCGTGTTTTACGGAAGTTCATCGATCCGGCTTTGGAAATCTCTCTCCCAGGATTTTCCTGACTATTCCGTTCTTAATTGCGGATTTGGCGGGTCTCGGCTCGCCGACTGTGCCCGATACGCAAATCGGCTGGTCTTACCGCGGAAGCCATCGGCCGTGATCATTTACGCTGGCGACAATGACCTTGCGGTCGGGACCGCACCCGAAAAAGCCTTCCAGACGTTCCAGCAGCTTTTCGGCATATTCCGAAATTACTCCCCGTCAATGCCGATCGCAT
>DASZHC010000198.1:0-6021 GCA_035938215.1 Chthoniobacterales bacterium | reverse complement strand
CCATGTCGTAAAAATCTGTCCATCCTGGGAGCGGGTCATGAGGCTGATGTAATAGAATACCATCTCGCCTTGGTCGATCAGGCAGAGGGCTGCCTGGGTCTGGTCGTTGCCGCGATGAAATAGTCGAAGAAATTGCTGTTGCGCATCCCAGTCACAGCCGAGATCATTTACGAGTTCAAATCCTTCCTGCTGAATCTCATCCGTTAATTCATCCAGCCTCGGAAACAGATCCCGACCCGGAGGGTTTTTGAGGTGAAGTTCGCGCTCTGCCGGCATGCGCAGGGCCCTGATTCGAGTGAGGATCTCAAGCCACGGGAGAAATATCCAAATGGAGGCGACCGCAAGACCTGCAAGCCAGCTTCCTGATGGTAGGTAACCGACCAGGAAAGAGGTTATCAGTAGACAAATGATCCCGAGCCTTTGCATGACCGGGTGACGGAAAGAGCGAAAAGCAATCCCCAGGGCAGCGACCCCAAGTATCAGGAAAATAGATGAGAACATTGTGATCTTCGAAGCTTAGCCTAAAGAATCCTTGAAAAGCAAAACCCCGAATCATCAATCTGCGGATACAGAAAAAACTTGAATCGCCTGCAAGCAGTTTCGCTCTTCAAGGATTTTAGTGCGCCGTCTCGCGCATAGTACTATATGTGAGACGGCGCACTAGGGTCGGATGTTATGCTCCTTCAGAAAATCTTCAAGCTCATCAGGACCGAAATCCGAGAGAACCAGCTCCCCGGTAACAGGGGTTGGCGCAGATGTCTGTCCCGAAACGGCCACGAGTTCATCGTAGGCAGCGCGGTTCCTGCGGATCTCGACGCTCTCGTACTTGTAGCCGCGATTGTTCAGGTATTGTTCGGCTACCATACACCAGGGGCAGCCGGCTTTAACGTATAATTTCATCAATTTGTTGCTCACTCACCTTGGTGTTGTGGTCGCGGCGACGAAATAAAGAATCGTTTTTCCGGTTTTCGCAAGTGAATCGATATTCAGTCGCTCGGCTGTGTCATCCGCCGTGTTCAATATGGGCGAATCCGCCTCGAGTAATGCGACGCTGGGAATGCCGGCTTGCAGAAAAGGCATTTGATCTGCGAGGAGCAGCCGATTGGCTGGTTCGAGACTGAAGCCCGCCACCTGGGCAGCCAATTTCAGCTGGTCGATGATAGCTTTGTCTCCGTTCGGAGCATAGTTCAGGATTCCGCTGCCGGTGTTACGCAGAAGAATCGCTGCGCGAACATCTTCGGCGTGATCATGGAGTCTGAGCATTTGCACATAGAACCGGCTCCCAAAGAGGCCATCGCTGAGATTCAGCTCGCTGAAGGGGGCGTCGCCATCCAGGAAGAGAAGTTCCACCTGAGCGGCTAGCGTTGGGTCGGAAGCAAGAACGCGTGCGAGTTCCACCAGAATCGCGCTGTTTGCGGCGCCGTCAGTTGCACCAATGGCCCTGAATTCATGCGTTGGCGTTGTATCGAAATGTGCGCCAATCAAAATGCGGCTGGAAGAAAGGGAGGATTCGTCAAAACGGGCGCTCAAATTGCAAAATTCGATCGGCTTGCCATCCGGCGAATGCTCGCTGAAACGTTGTTCGGTCGTTTGCCAACCTAGCTGCTTGAGGCGTTCAACGAGATGGGCTCGCACCTGAATATTTGCCTCTGATCCCGAAGGGCGAGGACCATAAGCGGCCAAAGCGTTGGCTTCCGCAAGGGTTTTGCTCCCGTCAAAATCATTCCAGATCTTCTCTCGATTCTGTGAGGATGGGTTCCGGACAAGAATCAAATCTGACGAATGTTCGACAGTTTCGTTTCCCGTCGTTTCTGTCCGCTTCCAACCGGAAAGAAGCAGAATCGAGATTGCCGCCAGGGCAAATAAACTAATTCTCACTGAGCCGATATTCCAAGTATGGAAAGAATCCTTTCGAGATCACCGTTTCCGTAGTACTCGATCTCGATGCGCCCCTTTTTTTCGGCGTGATGAATTTTGACATCTGTGGCAAAGCGTTCCCGCAACCGGTTTTCAATGTTATTTATAGCATTGCGTACCCCTGCGACTTCTTCCTGAGGCGCCCGAATCCCGCTCCGGGTGGCTCGATTAAGCCTTTGTTGTCCAAGCTGCGCAGCGACGAGCTTTTCGATCATACGAACCGTAGCCGATTGCCGGATAGCGAGTTCTGCCGTCATAAGTTGTTCCTCCTGGTTTTGGATGGCCAGCAGGACTTTTGCATGGCCGACGGTCAAACGCCCCTGCGCGAGGTAACTTTGAACCTGGCTGTGGAGATCGAGCAGGCGGATCGAGTTCGCGATGACAGAACGACTTTTCCCAACGCGCTGCGCAATATCTTCCTGCCGGAGGGCAAACTCTTCAGCCAGTCGCCGATAGGCATTTGCCTCCTCAATCGGATTCAGATCCTCGCGCTGAAGGTTTTCGATCAGAGCCAATTCGAGGACGTCGCGATCAGAAGCCTGACGGACGATCACCGGAGCCTCCTTCAGTCCCAATTGGCTGGCGGCTCTCCATCGGCGCTCTCCGGCGATGATTTCGCACTTGCCGTTAACTTTTCGGACGATGAGCGGCTGAATAATTCCGTGCTCTCGGATTGATTCAATCAACTCTTCGAGTTGATCGGTTCGAAACGATTTTCTTGGCTGCAACGGGCTTGGTACGATCTCGGAGACTGCGATGCGTTCGATCTGTTCGCCCGGTTCTACCGTATGAGCGGCTGGCTTGCTGGCGCTAATCAGCGCGCCGAGACCTTTGCCGAGAACAACCTTTGCCATAAGCTCTCTGAGCCTAACGGACCGCACCCGCGAAATCAATAACCGTTCGTCGTTCGCCGCTCGCGGTTCGGAGCACGGCAACCGGTCAAGAGAGCTCTATACTGACAATTTTTGATGTGAGAGAAAAGCTCACGCGGAGGCGGTGGTCGCGGAGTGGCTAAGCCCCAACCATATGCTCGTATCGGGCCAAAAGGAAAGAAGCATCACGCGGAGGTGGCGGTGGAACGCTGTGGTTTAAGAGCGGACAATCAGAAACACCCGGCTGAGAAAATCCAAAGCCCGGTAGCAAACCACTCATTACCAATTCGGGCCAAAGGGGATCCGCACAGAAGGACGCAAAGATCACGAAGACATGATCGTCATAGAAGGGAAGCAAGCATCGGAGCAGAGTTCGGTTGCCGATTCAAACACATCTCCGCGTTCCCCCGCGTCCCTCTGCGTGAGACCGATGTTGACCCGTTTTGGGGTTCGGAGTTCTGTATTCTGCATTCCGAATCCCCCCGCGTTTGCAATTTGCGCCGGAACATGCTTCCAAGAACTGGTGTACCGTCTCGCATATAATGATGACGTCGTTGCGTTCAAAATGGGCCTCCAGCAAGGCGCGAGGAGGGCACATCCCGCTCCACTTTCTATATTCCTGGTGCTCTTGGTCTCTCCCGGGCTGCGTAAAAGTGGGGCGGGACGTAACCGACGAGCAACGCGACCGCCGGCCCATTTTCAACGCAACTCTGTGGGACGCGGCCAGTTGGCTGTTTTTCCGCGTTGGTCGCTCGGCCCGTATCAGTTCAGATATGGGCGCTTCGCTCGCGCCTTGAAAAACAGCCAACTGACCTGCGGCGACGTCACCATTATATGCGAGGCGGTACACTAGTGAGTCTATGGCAGGATCCCAAAGCTCGATTGATTTTGCTGTCCAACTTTCTGCTGGTTGTTGGAAGCGGCATCACCTGGATCGCCGTGCCCTGGCTTTTGATCCATCAACGAGATGGGGAGACTCTTTTCGGGATTTCAAATGCTGTATTGACGCTGCTGATCTTTATTCTCCTGCCCTACCTTGGAAAGGTCATTGATCGCACTTCCAGGAAGAAGGTCATTGTTGGCTTCTTTCTTTTCGGAATCGCAACAAATCTTTTTGTTGTCGCGATGATTCTTATCCAACGTCACGTGGCTGCCTGGCATTTGATCGTTTCCACCTGTCTCGGATCTCTTGGCGCGAGCGTTTACTACCCGGCACAATACGCCTTCAATCAGGAGGTCCTCTCTCGCGATCAATACAAGGCTTTAAGCGGTGCGATCGAAGTCCAATGGCAAGCAGGGGCAATGATCGCCGGCGGTCTTGCGGCATTTCTGATAAATCGCGTACCGCTTACGATTATTCTGCTTTTTGACATGCTTACTTTTGCCTCAGGCCTTTTTGTAATCTCGTTTGTGCCGTATAAGAAGCATCCCGGATCTGGCTCCAACCCTCCGTCTGCCTGGGAGATGATGCTCGAAGGTTTCAGTTATCTGCGCCGCCGCCCGAGATTGTCCGTTGTGATGTTCAGCAGTTTCCTGCCGTTCCTCGGCGTAATGCTTACAGGTTATCTGGCGCCGATCTTTGTAAAGGATGTTCTAAGGGCAGGTCCGGAAGTCTATGGGTTGGGAGAAGTCTTTTATTCGCTTGGCGCAGTGATAGCCGGTTTGACGATTCCTTCGATAAGCGGAAGACTGGGTTTGGTTTCGACCCTTCTTGTAACCGTCGGCGGATACACGGTCGCGGTTGCAGCCAATCCGCTATTCCCCACGATCGCCGTTCTACTGGTCTCGATGGTCTTGCAAGGATGGGGGAATGCGGGATCGCGAGTCGCGCGGAGCACCCTTGCCCTTGAGACGGTTCCGAACGAATTGATGGGGCGAGTGACTCTTTTTTACAGCGCTCTGGAACGCCTGCTCAGGGCAATTTTTCTGGGGCTCTTAACCCGCCAGGTGGCGACCCTCGAAGCGAGATCGGGATACTGGACGATTACCGCAATAGGCGCCTTCGCCTGGATCACAATCTTGGCATGCCGCCGGTTCCGGCGGCATAAAGTTCCTCCGGCGGCCGTAATCGGACAGGCTTCATGATGCTGGCGAGTCTGCATCTCTTCGAAGATACCGAAGCCAGGGGCGCCGCCGAAAATATGGCGCTCGATGAAGCGCTTTTTTTGCAGGTGACTTCTCCGGTGATGCGATCCTACGGTTGGATTCGGCCTTCGGTTTCGTTTGGCTACTTCACGCCCTGGAGATTGGTTATTGAACGCTTTGCGGAACGAGACGCCGTACGCAGATGGACAGGGGGAGGAATAGTGGAACATGGAAATGACTTTACGTATTCGGTCATTTTTCCCGGCCAGAACTCGGCAACAAATACTGAACTTTATCGTTTCATCCATCGTGCGCTGGCAGAACTCCTGCGAGCATACGGTCATCCGGTTGAGGTTTCACAATTCCCGGATCTTCGGGAGTCGAATGCCTGCTTTGAGAAAGCGGTTGAGTTTGACTTGAAGGTTTACGGTGAGAAGATCGCTGGAGCTGCGGTTCGCCGTAGTCGCAAAGGCGTATTACTCCAAGGAAGTATTCAACGCATCGAAATACCGGGTTATTTTGCACCGATGTTCGCGAAGGCGCTGTGTGAGCAGACCGAAGAATTCACGCCTTCCAGGTCGATCATGGAAACCACGGCGCGCATCGCGAAAGAAAAATACGGTGCTGCAGAATGGACACGTCGATTCTAGATTCAGTTGCCATGAACGAAGCGTTCCTCTCCAATCGCTTATTTGAAGGGTTGCCTTCGGAAGCGTTTCGCGCGGTCGAGATTATCGAGAAGGAATACCAACCCGGTGAGGTCATTTTTGAGGAAGGAGCCCGGGGATCGACGCTGATGTTAGTCGGGCACGGCCGGGTGCAAATTTCAAAGGCGGGACGGCAAGGACATCAGGAAACGCTGGCAACGATTGGTCCGAATGACTTTTTCGGTGAGTTGGCGGTGATCGACCGCGGACCGAGGTCTGCTCGCGCTATTGCTCTGGAGCCGACCTTAATAGGGGAAGTCGATCATCGGACATTCACTGCGTTGATGGAAAGCGCTCCGGGTACGTTGCCTCTGACGTTCACGCGGATCATGGTTGAGCGTATTCGGTACACTAATTCCCGCTATATTGAGGAGTTATTGCTCAACGAGAGATTGACGGTTCTGGGGACGATGGTGAGTTCCATTATTCACGATCTGCGA
>DASZHC010000197.1:0-6215 GCA_035938215.1 Chthoniobacterales bacterium | reverse complement strand
CGGCCCTGACGGTCTTGGGTTGGACTCAATTGACGCGCTGCAGTTGGTTGTAAGCATGGAGAAGACTTTTGGAGTGGGAGTGCCGAACTCAGAGACCGCGCGTGTTGCTCTGGCTTCAGTGAATACGATCCACGATTATATCCTTGCCCAATCGCAAAAATCGGATGCGCACGGGTCCTAGTGCATCGACGCGGTATGCCTTATGACTCGATGGGATCGCCCAGCAATGACCATCGGTTCCTGGCAACGATAATCGGTAGCGACCTGGAGGGCTGCGGTCCCTCGCAGTCGTGGCCGGCCGTAAACCAACACCATCTTCTTCTGCCTTCTGCTTCTGCGCAGCCTCGCTAGTCATTCTCGCCATTGTCCCCTTCTTGTGGCTTGGTGCCCATGATCTCATCAATCCTTTTCAGTATCTCCGGAGTAAGCTTTTCTGCGGCGTCTGAAGCGGCGAGATTCTCCTCCAGTTGAGAGACGCGAGATGCGCCGAGTATCATGGTACTTACATTTGGGTTGGAAAGGCACCACGCCAGCGCAAGGACGGATTGCGAAAAGCCGAGTTCCTTTGCCAGCCTACCGAAGCTGCGAACTTTTTCGAGGCGCTCGGGTTTGATGACCCAATCCCGCAGCCAACCGTAACGCTCCAGTCCCAAACGTGCATCGGAAGGCAGGCCGTCATTGTATTTCCCGGTCAGCAAGCCATTCGCAAGCGGCGAGAAGATCGTTGTACCAAGTCCGATCCTATCGTACAGAAGCGCGTATTCAACTTCGACTTTGTGACGCTCGAGCAGATTATAATACGGCTGCTCCATCGTTGGCGGTACGAGACCGTAATGGCGCGCCACACCGTACGCTTCCATAATCTCCTGGCTGCTCCAGACGCTCGTTCCCCAGTAAAGCACTTTTCCCTGCGCAATCAGATCGGACATCGCGCGCACGGTTTCTTCGATCGGGGTCTCGGGATCGGGCCGATGACAAAAATAAAAGTCCAAATACTCTACCCGCAATCGCTTCAATGCCGCATGACATGCCTCAAAAACGTGCTTCCGGCTCAGACCATACTGGTTCGGCTTCTGAGGTTGGCTCGCAGAGCCGAAGAAAACTTTGCTGGATACCAGCCATGTGTCGCGGGGCCAACCGACTTTGCCGAGAATTTTACCCATCACCAATTCGGAGCGCCCGGAAGCATACGCTTCAGCGTTGTCGAAGAAATTGATGCCGGCGTCGTACGCTTTGATCATGAGAGCCTCAGCCACATCGTCAGGGATCTGGTCGCCAAAAGTGACCCAGGATCCAAAAGAAAGTTCGCTAACCTTTACCCCGGCTTTGCCAAGTCTGCGGTATTTCATATTCACTTTTACGCTTGCACGTATTTGCCTCCGTTACACCACCGGAATCAACAAATGAGCCTGCCTGGTTAAACCTTCATGTAATGGACGCTATTGTTGGCCGATTCCCCGGCGTCCACTCCGTCGGCGGCGTGAAAGGGTGTTGATGTCGGCTGCCGGCGGTTGCGAGGGACCGCGGTTCATTTCCCGATAGGGACGGCCTCCGTGCCGTCCGACTAATTATTTTTCAATTCGGGTAAGATAGAGAAAAAATGGGACGGCACGGAGACCGTCCCTCCAATAAATAGGCGAACATCGACGAAAATCGCTATTCTCGGCTGGCGGCTCGGAGATGCGGCCCTGCCACGGTTATGCACCGCTGGACCGGTTTCAAGTTCCTTGCACAAGTCATAAAAGCCGCAGGTTCTTGTGAACGCTGGCTAGACTAGTAGCCAACGGACAACCGCGATTTGGGTTGCGCTGCGAAGCGCACGCAACATACTATTGTTTATCATAGCCGCATGCCTGGCACATCTCAGAAATCCGAGCAATTCGTGGTCGTGCAACCTGTGCCAGAAGCTCGGGCGTGGGCCGAAAAGGTCGCTACCCGGCTTTGGATGTTGCAAACCAGTTTTGCTGATGATCCGCCGGCCACGCGTCACGATTATCTGGTCGAAGAAATCGAACGCTCCCTTAAGGAGGTTTCAGCGAGCCGCCGCTCCGAGTATCTCAGCGCCTTGATGGAGCGATTCCCAGGGCCCGAACGAATCGATGCGCCATACTTTAAACCGCCCACGGTCGAACAGGTCCAGAAGAGTGCGCAAGAGATCGCCGACGAACTGGTTGCGCGTCTTGGCGAACTTTCCAGCGAGGGAAAAGCGGTGCTTGCTCAGAAACTGCAGGCACTCGGCCTCTTCGTAGTGCCAACCACGGGATTCGAACTTCCGGCGGAATTGTTGGGCAAACTCGGCATCAGCCCAAAAGATGCCTTGGACGAAGAGCGGATGATAAAGCTGTTAACGGCCCTTCTTGAACTGGTCGTCTCACTCGATCACTTGATCTGGAATCTTTGGAAGAACATCGCTCCGAAGTCCATCGTGAGACGCGACGCGAGCAGCGACAATCTAAGACGAATCGTAGGCAGATATCTTGCCGGAGACCGCGAGGTCGCAACCCTTCAGGTAAGCCAGATGCTCGACAAAACACGCCAACTGACTGGAGGCATTCTGTCGGCAATCGGTGCCGTTGGCGAGACTTATGCTCGACATCACCTGGAGAAGTTTGCGCCCGAGAAGATTCGGGCTTCCGTCGAATCGAAGAGTTCCGGTTTCATAGGAAGCGCCGAGCAAAAGTGCTGGCGTCGCTATGTCGAACTGGCGGGCGAGCTGAGCGGCCAGGCGATCGAAACACAAATTATCGATGCAATTGTCTCCTATACAGAGGAATTGATTTCCAGGCCGGAGCTCCGAAGCCGCTAGTGCCCTGTCCCCGAAATAGCATATATTTTGTTGCGATAAAAATGGGTAGCCGGAAAGGAGGTAGAAGCCGGGCTGGCGGTAGAAGCAACGGTAGAAAATTTTATGCAGGTACATTGGCACGAAGGATTATTTTTGCTCCCGCACCACTTGCAGCGCATCCAGCGGAACCTTAATGAAAGCGCATCCGCTGAACGCCGTCTCAACTGGCCGTATCCGTACGGACTCATCGAGGCGCGTCTGTCCAATGATGACTTGGAGAACATGCGGCTAAGGTTTGACCGCCTTCACGCCATTATGCCCAGCGGACAGGAGGTCCGATTTCCGCAGGATGCGGAACTTCCGGTAGTGGATATCAAACAGGCATTTGAATCCCGGGGACGGTTTACCGTTTTCCTTGGGGTGCCGCTCTGGTTCCCGAATCGGGCTAATTGTGTGAATCCCGGTCAGACCGTCGACTCTCGGGCTAAGATACTCTATCGGGTTATCGAAACAGAGATTGCGGATGAAAACACCGGAGAAAATATGAAAACGGTACTCGAGCGCAGAGTGAATGCGCGACTGCTTTTGGATCACGAAGACAAATCTGATCTGGAAACCATTCCTTTGCTGAGAGTCACCAGAGCAGCCGGCCAGGACGTGGGTCTTCCGCGCCGCGATCCGGAATTTGTCGGCCCCTGCCTGGTCTTGAATGGATCGCCCGCTCTTCGGGAACTCGTCCGCGACCTGAGCAGCCAAGTGCTGGCGAGCCGTCAGGAGCTTGTTCTGCAGGTGACTCGGGGAGGATTCAGCATCGACACAATGCGGGGGCTTCAGTTTGAACAGATCATGCGGCTGAGAACCCTGAATCGGTTCGCTGCGCCGCTTGAAGCGCTGATCCAGGCTCCGAGTGTGGCCCCGTTCGAGCTTTATCTCCAGATGAGGGAACTCCTCGGCGAACTTGCCGCACTCCATCCTGACCGGGACATGTTCGAGTGCGCTGCGTATCAGCATGACGATCCTTTTCCTTGCTTCAACGAGCTGGCCGCAAAGATTCGGGAGCTGTTGCGCGGCAGCGTCGCGCCGAGTTTCCTGAAAGTAAATTTCATCGATGTCAACGGGGTGCGAAAAGTTGCGTTCACGGACGAGCATTTTATTCGACCAATCGATTATTTTCTTGGGATCAGGACGAAAGAGGATCCTCGATCCCTTGCACAGCTTGTGGAGGATGCGGATCGATTCAAGTTCATGCCTGAAAGCATGGCGGGGCGAGCGATCCGCGGCGTCGTTTTGAAGGAAGAACGTTTCCCTCCTCTGGAACTTCCGGCGCAGTCGAATTTATATTATTTCCGGCTTCTTCGTGGCGAAAGCGCCCGAAGCTGGCAGCAGATTCAGAGCGAGAAAGCCGCTGTTGTGAGGTGGACGGGAAACGAATCGGCCGACTATGATCTAACGCTCTACATGACTCTCCCAAAATCTGAGGCATAGCGATGACTACTCTCGAACTTTGCGAGCCGATCTTCAGGAAGATCTGTTTGCTCAACAGGCTGGGAAGAAAGGGCGGCGGCTCTCTTGATTACGAGTCGCTCCGCATGGAAATCGAAGAGCTCTTTTCGCAGGCACGTAGAGTTTCCGAAGAGGATCCCGAGCTGCGACTTCAATGGCAAAAACTGGAGCTTCCATTGATTTTTTTCGTCGATTCCATGATTTCGGAAAGCGCTCTGGCGGTGGCACCTGTCTGGAACCGCAGCCGCATTGCTTACGAAAGAAAAGAGCTCGCCGGAGACGAGAAGTTTTTTGATCTCCTCGATGAGACATTGAAGGATCCAGGCGACGAGGCGACCCAGAGATTGCCGGTGTTCTATACTTGCCTTGGGCTGGGCTTTATGGGCTGGTACGCGGGGCAGCCGGAATATCTGCGCGGCAAAATGCTGGATATCAGCCAGCGCATCCGGTCGGGAATGGAAACTGATAAATCCGCGCGGATCTGCCCGGAAGCTTATCAGAATGTCGACACGCGGGATCTCGTTCAGGCTCCTGCATCGCGACTGGGCGGGATCGCAATCGTTTTTGCCGGGCTCTGTTTACTGGTCATGGTCGTAGAAATCTATCTGTTCCGGGCTGCATCGCTCTCGTTGACTGATTCCCTATCGGCCATCATCGGGCAGGAGATAACGAAGTGAACCTGTTACCGAAAGCCGTCGCTTGAAGGAGCTAGCTTATCTTTTCAAGGCGTTCGCGAATCTGGCCACCTGGGTTAAGGTGGTTATCCTCGTCTTGCTCGCGACCACGATCATCGGAGTCGCAGCCTTTTTCGGTCCCGGTGTTGCATTGATCGTTGCGATCGGGATTTTGATCCTGGCACTCATCCTTGGCCTTTACCTCCTGCTCGTATTCTGGGTGCGCAGTCGAAAAGCTGCCGAGCTTCGGGGAGAAATCGCAACGAGCGCCGCGAATCGCGGCGTTACCGACGCGGCAGCGCGCGGACGGTTAGAGGATCTCCGACGTAATTTCGCAAAAGGCATCGAAAAATTCGAGGCCGCCGGCAAAGATTTTTACGGCTTGCCCTGGTACGTAATTGCCGGCGAGCCGGGTTCTGGAAAGACCGAGGCTATCCGCCGATCTCAGGCCGGGTTTCCTCCCGGATTGCAGGACGAATTTCAAGGCGTCGGTGGAACCATCAACATGAATTGGTGGTTCACGAATTACGCGGTCATCCTGGACACCGCCGGCCGTTTGATTTTCGAGGAGGTTGAGGCGGGGACAACGAGCGAGTGGAGAGAGTTCCTGGGCCTGCTCAAAAAGAATCGGCCCAATTGTCCGGTGAACGGACTCCTCCTCACGATCCCTGTTGAGAGCCTGATCCGTGACACCCCGGAGGAAATGGAACGAAAGGCCGGCAAAATCGCGCGCCAACTCGAGGTGATTCAACGCGAACTGGATGTCCGTTTCCCCGTTTTCGTACTGCTCACCAAATGCGATCTCATGAATGGGTTCCGCGAATTTTTCGACGACCTCAACGATACGCGTGCTCAACAGCAAATGCTCGGATGGTCTAACCCGGCCCCGTTGGATGCCCCATTCAGATCTGAACTGCTCGAGGAACATTTACGTACCGTCACAAAACGGTTGAATCGAAGGCGCCTCGGATTGCTGGCGGATCCGGTACCTGTCGAAGCAGGTGGAAGGCGCATCGACGAGGTGGACCGGCTGTTCGAGTTCCCTCAAAGCCTGATGGGCTTGGCACCGCGACTACGGCGCTATCTTGAAACCATTTTTATCGCGGGAGAATGGTCAAGGCGCCCCCTCTTTCTGCGAGGAATCTATTTTACTTCGTCCATGCGGGAAGGTTCCGAACTGGATGAAGAACTCGCTCATCTGCTCCGAGTTCCAATTTCGGATTTGCCTGCCGGTCGCGCGTGGGAACGGGAGC
>DASZHC010000196.1:0-2906 GCA_035938215.1 Chthoniobacterales bacterium | reverse complement strand
CGTTCTGTTATGTCAAAGGAAAGATTTCCGACGTAAAGCTTCATGGTTGATAAGTGATTTAAACCGATTGTCAGCTACAGAGCCGTTCCCGAGTATCGGATTTCAAATCATCAATGAGGTTTCCCTGACGGACGATTCACCCTGCCACTGAACCAGAACAAACGAATTTTCTCATCGTTGGTCTTGGGGGTCAGCTCCATTTTTGAAAAATCATGCGCTCTGTACATTCCCTTCGATGATGGAGTGCTCCGGCCTTGTCTACGCGCAATTTAATAACGGCATCGCACGGCTGATGGGTCGGCAACCACGTCCAGCGGGAGAAAATCCGGACCGAGTTGAGCCACTTGAAGTCAGTGTCCGTTAATCAAAAGACCAATGGTCACATCGACGGAGTGCGCGCAGGATCAGCTCCAGGATATTTGCTCATTCCTTCGATTGGCATCGGATAGATCGTTACGGTTGCAGTCGTGAAGCGTCTACTTTTGTCGAAATCTCTGGCTTCCGTGTGCAAGTTCGCCCGCCAAAAAAACCGGCGCTCGCGTACCGTTCGAAGGGAATTTCCAATCCCGCAGTTAGTCGCGGGACTACCGTGGCGCTTCGCTCACCGGATATTTCGCTTGAACTCGGCCTTTTTCTCGGCGTCCGCAATGGTGAAAGGCGCCTATATTTGTTTCAGAAAGAAGTGGAATACCGAGAAAGCGACATTCGTAAGTTGACCGTCACCCGTAACTTACATCTCTGCGATAGGGGAGGGAAGGCGGCTGCTTTTGCTCCACGTTCCGCTCACGAACCTACGGGGTGTTCGTTTTTTGGCGCGGATTCTTTCAGCTTATCGCCGAAGCTCTTGGCATCGAATACCGATGCGCAGCCTCTGTATGTGCTTACGTGAGACGCCCAGGCGGGCGGCTAGCTGATCGGTATCGAGCAGCGCAAAATCATTTTGATTCGCGGAATTTTCCAAAACTAGCTCCTTGTTGATATATGTGATTGGGGACGGACGCGTAGAACTCGCGTTTTGGAGGTGTGGCAATTTTCCACCTCAGATCACATCCGGAGCCTTAGATTGGTGTATTAAGCCGCTCGGAGGCGGCTTTTAGGTGCCGCCTTTGTGGGCGGCGATAAGTCCACCGGCCTTTTAATTCGGCGGGTGGTTGGATATGTCATCTTCATTTAATAGGTACGCTACAAGATGCGCAAGCATTTTTTGGTCCATCGAGTCCATTTCAGCCCCTCTCAGCCCTTTTCAGCGACGCCAATGATTCTTGCTGCGCTACAAAAATGCTACACGCAAAAACAGGATTCTGAGTCACTTCTAGACCCTTTCAGCCTTTTCCAGTCCTTTGAAATTTTGCGTATTACCTAGGGATCAAGCACTTTAGGAGAGTGTCCCCGCCGGGAATCGAACCGAATTTAAGGTTTAGGAAACCTCATACCGTCCGAGGAGAAACGCCGAAAATCATTGCCGTGTGTGTCCTGTGTGTGTTATTCGCATCGCCATGCCACAAAGGACCACATGGGAAATCTACGAAATTCAACATTGTCGTGGTCCAGGATACCCAGTCAGGGAGCGATACCAGTTCGTCGACGGACATGGACGGCGCCGGCATTTCAGCACGAAGGCTCGAGCCAAACTTGAACGGGATAGAGCGAAAGCGTTGTTTGCCCGGGAAGGGAAACTCGCTGCCGGTATGGACGAACAACACCGTCTGGACGCCGTCCAGGCCGTCAACCTTTTGCCGATAGGCTGGACGTTGACGCGGTGCGTCCAATTCGTGGCGGATCATGTAAACCGAACCACTCAGGTTTTGAGCATCGAGGAAACTCTTGATCGCTTTCTCACGACCAAAGAGAAGACTTCGGATTATCATTCGAACGATCTTGCTCGCAGGCTGAAGAGGTGGGCAGAAACCACAGATCGGACCCAACCGATCCACGCGGTGACAAAGCAGGAGATTGAGTCGTATCTCGCCCGATATTCCGCCCAAAACTTTATCAATCATCGCGCCGCCCTTTCCAATCTGTTCGGCTACGCTTTCAAAATCGGAGCGACGCCGGAGAACCCACTTTTGACCATAGAGAAACCCCGGATCAAGCGAGCCAGGCCCGCGATCTTGAATGACCAGGAATTTGAGACGCTGCTTAATCGCGCTCGCACTCAGAGAAGGTTTGACGTTCTAAGTTGGCTCGTTCTTGGTGGACTTGTGGGTCTCCGGCCATACGAAGTCTTGCGGCTCGAATGGACAGGAATTCACTTTCAGACGCGCGAAATCCGTGTCGAACCAGGATGGACGAAAACGCATCGAGCCCGAGTGGTTCCGTTGCAGCCAAATGCTCTTGAATGGCTAAAGCTGGTCGCGGCTCATAAAGCAGAGAAGAGGGGAAAGTGATGATTTGCTGGGGTACGACCGGGCTCACGAGTGGTTCAATGCGGAATGCTGGTCCAAACCAGAGAGTGAACTGCGACTTGCCATCTCGAGAAAATTGGTCGCTCTACGCCAAGAAGCCTTAAATCGCGGCTGGGAAAAACCGTCCTAGCGCTTGTCCTGGCTGTACGAAGCCCACTGGCTCGAGGGGACAAACCAAAGCCGGCTGTTTAATCTATCCACAACGCAAGAATGGCTAGCATTTCTCGCCTTTTGCGCCGTACCAAAAAGAGCAGTGAAGTTACCGAACGTAGGCAAAGCTCGAATGACAGAGTGGTTCTTACGGTTGCTCTTCCTGATCACGGGCTTGAACCCGGTGATGTTGGGGTCGTCGTTCACGTATATCCCAGGCAGGAAGCCTACGAGGTCGAGTTTGTAACGCTCGCCGGGCAGACCGCAGCGATTGTTGCTGCTTCAGCCGACCAAATTCGGCCGATCGGTAAACGCGAGATTCCGCACGCACGGGAATTGGCTCACCGCTAG
>DASZHC010000195.1:0-20100 GCA_035938215.1 Chthoniobacterales bacterium | reverse complement strand
CGCTGGCCAAACGCCTACTTCACCACGATGGACTTGTATTCCTTAAAACAAGCCCACTTGGTGGCTTGCCGATCTTCTTGAAAGTTAACCACCAACTGGAGAGCCGAACGCGGGAAAACCGCCCATTCGGTTCGGAGGGAGCGAAGCTTCCTTCGTCCCTACCCCTATCCAGGAAAACGATTCCAGTCAGATATGAATAGCCAAACCGAAGGCAGCGCCGGTTGCTTCATGCACAGCTTCACTCAGCCGACCTTCAATTTTAAAACCCTGCTGCGAAGGGAACGCCCTCCAGTTTGGGAAGCTAACTCAGATCTTTCCGTAGCCGTTGTTTTGACCGGGCGAGAAGCGCGCGCACTTCCTCGTCAGATGTCTGATCGAAGACTTGGTACGCCTGACCGACCGAATAAAACGGTTCTGGTTTTGTAACGACCACAAGCTCGTCCACATCCGGTCCCAGATCTTTTTGACACGATCTTGGCGCCGTCGGTGTGCCTACCACGATTCGGGCCGGATTGTTTTTTTTCAGGGCGGCGATTGCGGCACACATGGTCGAACCGGTCGCTATCCCATCGTCAACCAAAATGACGGTTTTGCCGCTGATGTCGGTTGGAGGAGCATCATTGCGGTAGGCAAGTTCCCGGCGCCGCAGTTCGACTTGTTCCCTCGCCGCCACTCGCTCGATCGTCTCTTCGGAAATCGGAATACGCCGGATAACATCTTCATTTAGAACTCGAACACCGCCGCTGGCAATTGCGCCCATGGCCAATTCTTCGTGTCCGGGCACACCGAGTTTCCGTACGAGAAAAACGTCGAGCGGAGCCTTGAGTTCGCTCGCGACCTGAAAGCCGACCGGCACGCCTCCCCGGGGTAGCGCAAGGACCAGAACATCGGTACGCCCCGCGTACCTCCGGAGTTCGTGGGCCAGAAGCCGCCCCGCTTCAACCCGATCATAAAAATGCGATTGCACGTTATCTATTCCACTCAGGCGTGATCTGTCGGCCGTCGATCCTTTTCGGATTCGACATTCGTTTCATAGGCACCCTCCGGAAACACCGGGCGGGGTTTACGGTTTCCGTTAATGGCCACGAATGTGAAAGTTGCTTCGGTGACTTTTTGCATCGCGATCTCGATCGGGCTGCGACGCCATGCTTCCACTCGAATCGTCAGCGACGTACGGCCGACCCGTACTATCTCCGCGTACAAACTGACTTCGTCGCCCACAAATACTGGGTGGTGAAATACCATCCCATCGACAGCAGCGGTGACACAACGACCCCGGGCTCGCCGAGCCGCGGCATTTGCTGCCGTCAGGTCCATTTGCGCCATCAGCCAACCGCCAAAAATGTCGCCGGAGGGATTTGCATCAGCCGGCATAGCAATCGTCCGGATCAATGGTTCACCCTTGGGAGATTGGTGCGGCTCCTGCATAGCTGTGAGTCTAACGATACGATCACATCCCGATGCACCAAGCAAAAACCTCAGAGTTTTAAGAGAAGGTCGGGCTAAATTTTCCTACGCCTCTTGATTTCGCCGTGTCTCAGGTTGTTATTTTGCTTGGCTTGATGTTTGCGGAAACCGCTTCATGTACTCGCATATCCTTGTTCCCCTGGAAAATTCGCCGGCCGACGATACCGTGCTGGAGCATGTGGTAAAGCTGGCTAAGACGTCCAGTGCGCGTGTGAGTCTGATCCACGTTGCTGACGGCTACGTCGCCCGCAATTATGATCAATTGAAGTTGGCGCCTTCGAAGGAAATGCGTGAGGACGTGGAGTATTTAAGCAGGCGTGAAGGCGAGTTGAAGAATCTAGACATTCTTGCCTCCGCCCACTTGGCATGGGGAGAACCGGCCGACGAAATAATCAAATTCGCTGAGGACATAGGATGCGATCTGATTGCCATGGCGACACATGGCCACGGTCTGGTTGCCGATTTTGTCCTTGGCAGCGTCACGCGCAGTGTGCGTCATCGCACAAATATTCCAGTACTTCTGATTCGGGCCTCCCATAAGAGTTAAGGCCGATGATTTTGCTCCCGGATGCTGTTTTAGGAGTACACCAGGAATAATCGAACCGATTGCGCGCTCTTATGATCTAAGGAGATCGCTAAACCTCATGAGAAACCGCTTTTACCTGGGGGTTGCAATGACGACTTTTGTTTTCGTCTCAACTTCCTTCTGTCAAAATGTGCCTCATGCGCGAACTGATATGTCCAAAATTTCCGAAAACGAACTGAAACAGAAACTCACTCCTCAACAATATTACGTGACGAAGCAGGAGGGAACGGAGCCTCCTTTCCGAAATGCGTATTGGGATAATCACGCAAAGGGAATCTACGTTGACGTGATTTCAGGAATTGCACTCTTTAGTTCCAACGACAAATTCGATTCGGGCACGGGCTGGCCGAGTTTCACTAAGCCGATTGATCCAGCCGTTGTGACCGAAAAGTCGGACCGCTCCTTGGGCATGGAGCGAACCGAGGTCCGAGGAACGAAAAGTGATGCCCATCTCGGACATGTATTCGATGACGGCCCCCGCCCCACAGGATTACGGTACTGCATGAATTCAGCGGCCCTCCGTTTTATTCCCGTCGAGAAGCTCGAAGAAGAGGGTTACGGCGAGTACCTTAAACTCTTTCGCTAGAGCTGGCTTTGCTATCGGCAGGCTTTTATGAAGATCTTTGCTAGAGTGTTGCTCCTTGCTAGTTTGCTGGGAATCGCATCCATTTGTGCTGCAGAAATGAACGATACAAAATCCTCGTCTCATACGGAAACCGCGGTGTTCGGTGGCGGCTGCTTTTGGTGTCTCGATGCCCAATTCAAGTTGGTTCAGGGTGTCAACTCGGTTCTCTCCGGGTATGCCGGAGGAACGACAAAGAACCCCACTTATGAACAGGTCTGCACAGAAACCACCGGCCACGCAGAGGTGATCCAGGTGGAATTTGATCCATCAGTGGTGACCTATGCGGATTTGCTCCGAAAATTTTTTCATGCGCATGACCCAACGACGCTGAATAGGCAAGGCGCCGATGTGGGCACCTCCTACCGGTCCATCATTTTATATCGCGATGCGACACAAAAGGCTATCGCCGAAGATATCAAAAAAGAGGCGCAGAAAGATTGGCCCGATCCGATCGTCACTGAAATTGCTCCGCTTCAGGCCTTTTACAGAGCTGAAGATTATCATCAGGACTATTTCGCAAAAAATCCGACGCAAGGATACTGCCGCATTGTAGTTGCGCCCAAGGTAAGAAAGTTTGAAAAAATGCTGCAGGAGGAGAAGCACTAGGAATGAAGTTAAAACTGGCCTTTCTGCTTTGCCTTGCAGGCCTTGTTGTGGGCGCATGGGCGGTTTCGAATCAGCAGTCTAATGGGAAGCTTAAGATCGGCGATCCGATTCCTGGAGTCACTACAGAGGACCAGGACGGAAAGCCGGTGAATCTGGTCGAGGCTGCTGGGAGCGGATATTTTCTCATTTATTTCTATCCGAAAGCATTCACACGCGGATGCACGGCTCAGGCTTGCAGTCTGCGGGACGCGTATGAAGAGTTGCAGCATAAAGGGGTAAAGGTCGTCGGCGTCAGTCTCGATACGGTCGATTCTCAGAAAAAGTTCCAGGAGGCAGAGCGACTGCCATTCGAGCTTCTGTCCGACCGCGACAAAAAGGTTACAGGCGCCTTTGGCGTTCCCATACTCCTAAACGGTTTCGCCGCCCGGCAAGCCTATTTGTTTAAGGATGGAAAACTGATATGGATGGACACGAAAGCGTCGACGGACAAGCAGGCGCAGGATGTATTGGCCGTTTTGGCGCAGCGGGGTGAATAGTTCAGGTAATCGGCTGTGCAAACCGTCTTCACGCCCGCCGAGGAATTCGTTTCATTTAGGGAGGGACGGCCTCCGTGCCGTCCGACTCATCATTTGGCCCTCGTAACAAGGAGAAGAATGGGACGGCACGGAGGCCGTCCCTCCCATGGCGTACGCATCATCTTCTCTATTGCATTAAAACGACGATCGATCTTGGCTGGACCAGGTAGGTCGAACCAATAATCTGCATTTCGTCGCCGGGCACACAGATGTCATTTGGGGACGCAACGCTTGTATCCACAACGCGAAACCAAGGTTTGTGAAGTCCGTCGAAAATCGTAAATCGAAGAGGCTCCGTATACGCATTGATCATTACGTAGAGATCGACGTCACTCTGGCATTTCCCGTTAAGATAATAGGCGATAGTTTGAGAATGGTATGACAGATCAATGGAGGCTTCGACTCCGCGCCATCGAATATCTTCGCGCCAGAATCGGCTTCTACAAATGGTCGGATGAGCCTTCCGGAAAGCGATCATGAGCCGGAAGAAACGAAAGATGTCCGAATACTCGCGGAGGCGTTTCCAATTCAGCCATGTGATTTCGCTATCCTGATTGTAAGGATTGTTGTTGCCTCCCTGGGTATGCAGAAATTCATCGCCGGCGGTGAACATCGGAATGCCGTTTGATAGCATTAGCAGACAGCATATGTTTTTGGCTTGGCGCTTGCGCAAGGCCGCAACTTCTGGCAGGAGGTCTTTGTCGCCTTCCGAACCACAATTCCAGCTGTAATTATCAGCAGGCCCATCAGCGTTGTTGTGTCCATTAGCCTCATTGTGCGGCGCGTTATACGACACAAGATCATACAACGTGAATCCGTCATGCGAGACGACGTAGTTGATGCTGTAAAAGGGGCGGCGCGCTTCTTCAACTCTGTCAGGAAAAAGATCGTCACTGCCGTAGAGGCGTTGCATAACCGCGGGCACCATTCCGAGGTCGCCGCGAACAAAACGGCGAATATCATCTCGAAATTTTCCATTCCATTGGTGCCAGAACATCCCTGGAAAACTTGTGCCCAATTGATAGGCACCTCCCGCGTCCCACGGCTCGGCAATAAGACGAGCGCGACTTAGCACCGGGTCGGTACGGATCGCGGAAAGCAAAGGCGGATCGTCCCAATCGATCGAACCATCTTCAGAGCGCGTGAGGATCGACGCCAGGTCGAAGCGAAATCCGTCGACATGCATTTCGGTGACCCAATATCGGAGACTGTCGAGAATGAGATTGCGGATGAAAGGGTCCGTGCAATTCAACGTATTTCCTGTGCCCGAATAGTTCGCATAGGGGCGGGCGGCATCCTGAGAAAGTAGATAGAAACTCGCGTTATCGATTCCTTTGAAGGAATAGGTTGGTCCCGTATCATCTCCTTCTGCGGTGTGGTTATAGACGACATCCAGAATTACTTCGATCTCTGCCTGATGAAGAGCTTTCACCATCTCTTTAAACTCTGCTGCCGCGCTTTCTTGTTTCGAAGCGTATGCCCGATGCGGTGAGAAAAAATTCAAGGTCATATAGCCCCAATAATTTCCTTCCTGGGGATCGAATTGATGCACGGGCATCAATTCGACAATTGTGACCCCGAGTTCCTCCAGGTAAGGAATTTTCTCGATTAAGCCGGCGTAGGTTCCGCGGACGGATTGTCTCACTTCGCTGGTGCTGCTTGCAGTGAATCCTTTCACGTGGAGTTCATAGATAATGGCATCCGAATAGTGTAATGGAGGCTTATCCTCTCCCCATGCGAAATCGGAGTCGTCAAATCGAAAAACGCCGAGGGGTGCGCGGCCGGCATTGGTTCCCGGCCTCTTCGCTGCTTCGCGACGAAAGCCGGGAGGAAAAAAAATGCCCTTCGCATACGGATCAAGAAGAATTTTTTCCGGATCGAAAGAATTCCACCGGTCATAGCCGCTGCGTTTTGGGCCGCCAACTCGATAGGCGTAGTAGTACGCGTCCTGGAGCTCGGTTTCTTTGATGCGGCAATGCCAAACTCGTTTGGTCTTGTGGCTCAACGGCTCAAGCCACACATCGATCAAAGGGGTGACATAGTCCTCCTTGTTATAAAGAAGCAACGTCACTTCCGTCGCGTTTTTTGAATAAAGCGCAAAGTTATAGGCTCGCTCTTCAGGGATATAGGTCACTCCCAAAGGGATCGGAGACCCCTCAAGTGAGGGCCAGTTCACAATTTTAGATTCCCATTGAGCCTTGTTCACAATGTGCAGAAACATGACCTCTAAACGGCCAAGGTTACAAGGTCAATGGCACAAACATTCTCTGAAAAAGATTGTTGCCGGTCCCCAGTATATTAGCGGAATGTCTGTTCGCTTTAGGGAGGCCGTTTAATCATCGAATCTTCTGCTGCGGAACCTTTGGACTCGCTCATCTACAGATTCGCCGGGCATTCCGATCTCCAGATGCTTCGGTCGGAGCTGAGATCCAGTGCCTGGCGACGTCTTTCCACCTGGTTGGATATTTCCTGCACAAAACCTTCCTGGATCATTCTCAGTTTATGGCGGGGAGTCGTAGTTCAAACGCTTGTGCTACTGACTCATCCCGGCTACGGCATTCCGCTGGAATGTATTCGATTGCCTGGCCAAAGAGCCAACGGATCAATTGATAGCCGGTTGCTCCAATTAGGCATCGATTGCGCGAAGGAATGCGACGCAAGGGAGCTTTACTATTCAGCCTCGGAAAACTCTTCGGAGGAAGGACGCATCCGGGATTTGGGGTTTTGTCAGTGGCGTGAACTCCATTGTTATGAGTCTGCGGATCATGTGATCTCCTCCGTAAATGGCTATCGAACCGTAGAGGCAAGACTGTTTTCTCGAACCGAAATCATTTCACTGATCGAGCAGACTTCCGAGTCCTGCGATGATTCGCAGACAAAATATTTTCAACATTCCATCGGAAGCTTCGCCGACGCGAAATTAACGTTGGAGACAATGGAACTTGCGCCGCATGACCCCTCCTGGTGGCTCGTAGCCCTCAGTCCGGACGACAAGAAGGTTGGGCTTATTCTCCCGGTGCTGAACTATGGAGAGCTGACGATTGGTTTTATGGGGGCAGTACCCACTTTTCGCGGTCGAGGGCTCGCATCCTACCTGCTCAAACAGCTGTTCCCGATGATCAATAGATCGGGCTATCTCACTATTTTTGCCGAGGTCGATCAAAGAAACAGATCGATGCAGAGAGCGCTTTCAAAGAGCGGTTTTCGACTTGCGTGCCGAAGACTGGAATGGCGTCTGACCATTTAGCACAGGTGGGGTTGCCAGTCTAGGCTCTACCGATCGCAAGTCGCGGAGATGTCACACGGTAGGGCGAAGCTCCGCTGAGCCGCCGAGGAAAGACCTGGAAATGCGGCTCGCCCTCCGATCGTCTGGCGGCAGGCGCCTGTTTAAGGACGTTCTAACCCGCAATCTGCGCACCGCTTCTTACAGCGGGTGTGATTTTTGCCGTCTACAACGTTAGAACCAGCCCGTCATAGGCAAGGAATCTATTCGGCGGCAACTCGTGCTGAGTCGCTGCATGACCAAAATCATGACTGAGGTGGGTAAAGAACGCCCGGCGCGGATTTAAATTTTTTGCAAGTTCAATGCCCTCGGCAAGATTCATATGGGTTGGATGAGGCCTGCGGCACGGTGTTCCAAGTATGAGCGTCTCAACTCCGCGAAGTTCTTCCAACCCTTTGGAGGACACAGTCTTGCAATCGCTTATATACGCCGACAGTGCACGACCGTTTTGACGAAATAGAAACCCGAAAACGTGCTCGCGCCCATGTTCGACCGGAATCGGGCAAACCTCGGTCCGGCCAAGTAGAAAACGGCCCTCAATCAAATGCGGTTCCGGATGAATGTAGCCTGGAAAACGGGCTTCCCCGGAAAAGGCATAACGAAAAACGCGTGAAAGATCCTGCATGGTTTTACGTGACGCATAAATGGGAAGGCCCCTGCTGTTGTGCGAACTGAAACGACGAAGGTCATCAAATCCCATGATGTGATCCGCGTGCGCGTGCGTATAGAGCACGGCATCAACCTTCTGAATGTCCGCCCGTAGCGCTTGTATCCTGAATTCGGCGCCGGTATCCACGACCCAGGAACGGTCGTCTGCTTCCATGTAGATAGAGGACCGCAGCCTTTTGTCCCGCGGATCTTCGGACCGGCAGACATCGCATGTGCAGCGGATCACGGGCACTCCCGTGGATGTCCCGGTTCCCAAAAATGTGATCGCTAGCATCTATTGAAAAAACACCGCGGCACCTTTACATAATCGCTCTGTGCCCGCAACGCTGCGATCGCTACGAATCAGGAACCTGGCTCTTGTCGAGTCCCTGGACTGGGATTTGGAATCCGGTTTCACTGTCGTGACAGGGGAAACGGGCGCGGGGAAATCTGTTATTCTCGGTGCATTGAAATTGGTGCTCGGCGAGCGTGCGGACAAAACTCTGATTAGGACCGGTGCTGATCAATGCTCGGTTGAGGCTGCGTTCGAACTTAATGAGGCCTCGGGTATCAATCGGGTTCTGGAAGACCAGGGAATAGATCCCTGCGAGGATGGCCAGCTCCTTCTCAAAAGAATCTATTCCAGCTCTGGAGCCAATCGCCAATTCATCAATGGATCGCAGACAACTGTGGCTGTCCTGAAGCAGATCGGCGATGGCCTCGTCGACCTTCATGGGCCGCACGATCATCAATCGTTGCTGTCTACCGAACATCAACTGGCCTTGGTCGACGCGTTCGCGGGTGCTGCAAAGCTGTTGGAGACTTATCAAGAGGAGTACCGCACGCTTGGCAAGCTTAGAGAAGAGCGCGCAGAGTTACTGCGCGAGACATCAGACGCAAATCTGCATCTCTGGGAACATCAACTGCAGGAGCTTGAAGCGGCGGAACTGAAGAGTGGCGAGTTGCGGGCTCTTCAATCACGTCACAGCATCGGTTCAAACGCGCGTCGCCTCCTGGAGATTTCCGGAGCGATTTTGCGGCGGCTTTCGGAGGCCGAGGACTCCGTTACAAGCCAGTTGGCCGACATCGCGCGTCAATTGCGTGAATTGAATCGGCTGGACGAACTGACGTCCGATTTTCTGCGCTCTCATGAAACGGCGACCATCGAATTGGAGGAGTTGGAACGCAACCTGATCGACTATCAGACCAGGGTGGAAATTGATCCCGAAGCACTTCAGAAGATAGAGGAAAGACTGAATCTTCTTCAGGCTCTACAGCGCAAACACAATCGTGATGAAGAAGGACTTATAGCATTGGCGAAGGAGCTGGCGCTGCTTGTGGAGCGATTCAACCGGCGGGATGAAGCGCTCGCTCAAATTGACTCCAAATTGCAGGCGGCTCAGAGGCGAGTTGAAATTCAAGGAAGCGTTCTGTCCGAGGCGAGATCAAAGACAGCGGCGAAGGTTGCGCACGTTATCCGATCCCATCTTAAAGACCTCGGGTTCAAACAAGCGGGCTTCGAAATTCAAATCAATGCCCGAACGCAAGCCGGACCCCTTGGGTTTGAGACAATCGAATTTCTTTTCGCTCCGAATCCTGGCGAACCGGCCAAACCTCTCCGTGCGATCGCCTCGAGCGGCGAGATTTCGCGTTTGATGCTGGCGATAAAGACGGCTTTGGCTCAGCAGGACTCGGTGGGGTTGCTGGTGTTTGACGAAATCGATGCGAATGTTGGCGGAGAAATTGCGCACTCGATCGGTGCCAAGATGCGTTCCTTAGGCATCAATCGGCAGGTCCTTGCAATAACCCATATGCCTCAGGTCGCGGCGGCTGCGACCTATCATTTTTTCGTAAGCAAAGAGATTACCGGCGGGCGCACGCGAACAGCGCTGGCGGAGGTTGTCGGCAGCCAGCGAGTCGAGGAGGTGGCGCGGATGCTGGGAGGGAAAACCAAGTCAGCGGTCGAGCACGCCAAGGATTTGTTGCAGGGTAGGGTACAAGTTTGAAATGACTGGAGCGTTTTTGATCTTCAAAGCAACGGGAGAAAAGAGCTTCGTTGTACAGGCCGGTTATCGCTAACGGGAACGGACGCCATTGCTGGGCGACCCCCCCTGGAGCTCGAGGGCGTCCGCTCCGTCGGCGCCCTGAAATGGTGTTGATCTGCTGCCGGCAACGGCTGCGAAGGACCGCATCTCCAAGCTCCCGGAGAAGGACGGAGGAGGATTTAGCCGTCTACCCCGCCCGCACCCGTTGAATAAAGGCTCGAACCGCATCCCGTACCGCCGAAGCTAAATCCGCTTCGGGTTTCACGTGCTTGGGCTTTAACCAGGGAAAGTAGCCGACCAGATCGTGAAAAACCAAAATTTGCCCGTCGCAATGCTTCCCGGATCCAATTCCAATTGTTGGGATTGAGATCAACTCAGTGATTTCAGCCGCCATCGTGGGTTCAACAAGTTCCAGCACAAGCGCAAAGGCTCCGCCTTCTTGAACGGCCAGCGCTTCTTGGCGCAGGAATTCTCGTTCTTCGGCCGTGCGTCCTTTAACCCTGTAACCGCCCTCTTCCAGCACATGTTGCGGAAGCATTCCGATACGGCCGATAAAAGGGATCCCCTGATCGGTAATTGCCCGAATTTGCCTGTAGCAGGACTGCCCGCCCTCCAGCTTCACTGCGTTGGCCCCTGCGGCAACCAGCGCTCTTGCAGTGGCGACAGCCTGGTCGACGTTGTCGTAGCTTCGGATTGGGAGGTCGGAGGCCAATAAGGCAGATGAGATCCCGCGAGCCGCCGCCCGGGTGTGATAAACCATATCTTGGAGCACAACATGCGTCGTGTCTGGGTATCCGAGCACCGTCATTCCAAGCGAGTCACCGACAAGGATCAGGTCGACTCCCCCTTCGTCGAGAATTCTCGCTGTCGGATAATCATAGGCAGTCAGCGCCACGATGCGATCCCGGCTGTTTTTTCGATTGCGGATCGCCTCAGCTGTGACCTTTTTTATCATGCGAGATGGCAGGGAAGCCTTCTGACCTCTTCCTGATTGTTCAACTTTTCGAGAAGGGAGCGGACGGAACGCGAATGTCCGGGCAGGATCAAGTCGGGCGCGATTTCGGCCAGTGGCGCCAGGACAAATCGGCGCTCGGCGAGTCTCGGATGCGGGATGGTAATTTCCGGGCTGTTCAGAACCAGGTTGCCCACGTACAAAATGTCCAGGTCGATTGTCCTTGGAGAGTTTCTCGGTCTCTTCGAGAGGCGCCCCATTTCCACTTCGATCTGCCCCAAATGATCCAGCAGGGCGACCGGAGGTCCGTCAAAACTGATTTCCATGACCGCGTTCAGGTACTCCGGCGTTCCCGGTTCACAGTCAACGGGGCCTGTTTCATAGACGGAGGAACTTCGAACGAAGCCTCCAATTTCGTTCAGGGCAGAGACCCTTTGGTAGGCCTTCCGCAGGTTTGCCAGTCGTTTTCCAATATTGGAGCCAAGCGCAATCGCCGAGCGCATTTCAATTCATTTTAACCCCAGTACATCCTGCATATCATACAATCCGGCATGCTTGCCAATGAGCCAATTCGCCGCCTTCAAAGCGCCTTGGGCGAAGTTGTCCCGGCTCAGCGCACGATGGGTGAGTTCAATGCGTTCACCTAGCCCTGCAAAGAATACGGTATGTTCACCTACGATATCGCCGCCGCGGACCGCGTGCATTCCGATTTCGCTTTGTGCCCGCTCACCCATATAGCCTTCGCGTCCATGACGAACATTCCGGTCATACTCGAGCTCACGCGCGCTCGCGACAATCTCAGCCAACCGCCTCGCCGTACCGCTTGGCGCGTCCTTCTTCAAACGATGGTGAAGCTCGAGAATCTCGACGTCAAAGTTCGGTCCCAGCACCCCATTGGTTTTCTCGGTCAGCCAGAATAAAAGATTGACGCCGATACTGAAATTTGGAGCAATTAGGATCGCAGTCCACGCGGCGGCAGCTCGCAATTTTTGAAGCTGATCATTTGCATGTCCAGTTGTCCCTATCACTAGCGGCTTGCCGTCTGCGGCGCAGCAGGTGGCGATCGCCACCGACCCTTGCGGCTGACTGACGTCGATAGCCACGTCACAGGCTGCAACCGCCGCGGATAGATCATCAAAACGTCCTGACTTGGTCACGTGAAAGCCCGCCGATGCGGTCGCCGCACGGACGATCGCCTGACCAAGTCGCCCGCCGGCTCCGTGCACATGCAGTCGGATCATATAAGTTTCAGCGCGCTGAGAGTGCGACTCAATTGTTCGCGATTTGCAGCACTCATTTCGCAGAGCGGAAGTCGGAATTCCGGCTCAATCATGCCCATCAAATGCAAGGCGGTTTTGATTGGAATTGGATTCGATTCAATAAAAAGGTCTTTGAACAGCCGAAAATAGCGTAAATGGATTCGCATGGAGTCAGTGGGACGTCCTTCCCGGAAATTGCTCACGAGCTCTGCCATCGGCTTTGGGATGATATTCGAAGCCACGCTGACAACTCCGACCGCTCCAACCGCCATAAACGGCAACGTCTGAGCATCGTCGCCGGATAGGACGGTGAAATCCGGAGGAACAACGTTCCTGAGGGCCGAAACTCTTTCCGTCGAACCACCGGCTTCCTTGATCGACACGATTGTTTTGCAGTCCCTTGCCAGACGGGCGCAGGTCTCTATGCCGATCTCACCCGCGGTACGACCCGGTACGTTGTAAAGCATCAAATTGAGAGAGGTCGATTCGGCTATCGCACGATAATGCCTGTACACGCCCTCTTGCGTGGGCTTGTTATAATACGGACTCGCTAAGAGGGCGCCATCAATGCCAAGCTTCTCGGCTTTTTGCGTGAGCTCGATAGCTTCCCTCGTCGAATTCGAGCCGGTGCCCGCAACGATCCTGCAGCGGCCGTTTGCTTGTTGGACCGCGATCTCGATGACCCTGAGATGTTCGTCGTAATCAAGGGTGGCAGCTTCGCCGGTTGTCCCGACGGGCACGATCCCATCGATGCCATTGGCGATTTGAAAATCGATTAACTTCCGAAATCCATCTTCGTCAATTCGACCCTCTTTAAACGGTGTAACGATTGCGGTGTAAGTGCCTTTAAACATGGCTCAAAATATATTAGCGAGGCCCCGCCTCAGACCAGCGAGTTTTGCTTTGCAAGGATACTAGCCTATATCAATTGTACCTTCGAAAACGAAATCCACCGGGCCCTCCAGGGTCACTTCTTCAAACCCTGAGGCGGTTTTTCGGAAGCCGAGCTCCAGCCAATCTCCGCCACGCACCAAAACGTGAATTGGCGATTCCAGATCATTCAAAGCGCTGTAAATAAGTGCGCTTGCGGCAACTCCTGTCCCGCAAGCCAAGGTCTCATCTTCTACACCCCTTTCGTAGGTACGGATTGCGATCCTCCCAGGCTCGACCTGCTTGACAAAGTTGGCATTTGTTCCCTTGGGATGAAATGCTCCGTGGTAACGAATCTTTGCGCCCCAATCCCGAACAGGAGTCGTTTCCAAATCGTCTACGAACGCCACGACGTGAGGTACCCCGGTGTTAATCGAGTGGACCGGGAGTTTGCGTTTTTCAATCTCCAGCGTGCGATTCAGAACCATGTCTTTGGGTTCGCTTAGCTCGAGCTTAACGTTTTCGTCGCGAAGCTCCGCGCGGATCATCCCGGCAGGCGTTTCGAATCGCAATTCTTCCCGCTCGCCTGAAACCCTGCTCGCGAATCGGGCGAAACATCGAGCGCCGTTTGCGCACATTTCGGCTTCCCCGCCATCGCTATTGTAGTACCGCATTCGAAAATCCCCTTCGCCTGAGGCGGGTTCGATGAGCAGTACTCCGTCCGCTCCCACGCCGCGATGGCGATCGCACAAAAGCTTGACCTGTTGGGCCGAGAGCTTGAGCTGTTCGTTCCGATTGTCGACAACCACGAAATCGTTTCCGGCCCCATTCATCTTCGCAAATCGCAGCATCATCGCTCGCTAACATAGCAGAACTTGTCGCGCAAGTGTCGCAAGGATATTTGCCCATTCATTAGGGCGGGACGGCCTCCATGCCGTCCCACTTTTCTCATTCGTACTCGACGTGAAAATAAGTAGTCGAACCGCACAGAAGCCGCCCGTCCCATGAATAGACAAACATCGGCGACAATCGCTGGCCTCCAAGGGCGCCCGGTAGGGTCGGGTCTCCGAGCAGACCGTTATCCCAGAAACAGCTTGGTCGGGTCTCCGAGCCGTCCTCGTTCTCGCAGGTAATAGCTGTCAAACTTATCTCCAACAATGCTGAAATCCGGTATGTCTCCAGTTTTCAGCAGCCTATTCCACGGCGGGAAGCTCCGGCTTCCGACTCCCAGCGAAAATGCAGTGCAATCATTCCGAAGGATTTCATAGAGGATCTCCTAGGCCGCATCGCTCCTAACGCGGCGTCGCGCGTTCCGCCAGCGGGTAGCGTCCGATCTCCGAGCGGACAGGAGTCCCGAGGCCGCACGCCGCAAAATGCGGTCGCTTCGGAGATGCGCCCTACCTTTTGCGTACCGACCAATTGCAGGCCATCGAACTGAGAATCGTCGCGCGCCACCCTCGCAGCTTGAGACCTCCCTCTAGCGACCAACTTGTTGGTTCCAGTTAACCGCTAGTGGCACAAGTCGAGGAAGAAAGAATTGACTCTATTCTGCCTGGATTTATGTCCTATTTTCCTGAGCGGCTCTGGAGCCTGGAAATCTCACGAGCGCTCTGGCTCGTGAGATTTCCAGGCTAATTCCAGTTGCGCGTACCTAAAAACACCCTTATCTCTATAGACAATATCCTTTTTGCCGCCATGAGTTCGAGATCTGTTGAAGAAATCAAAGGCGAAAGTCACGCGCTCCGGGGTGAAATCCGGAACACGTTGCTGGGTGAGGCCTCGCATTTTTCCGAAGAGGAGTACCAGCTGCTGAAGTTTCACGGTACTTATCAGCAGGACGATCGCGACCAGCGCATCGCTCGCAAAAAACAGAACCTGGACAAGGCGTGGATTTTCATGGTCCGGTCCAAATTGCCGGGTGGCGCACTGACGGCCGAGCAGTATCTTGCGCACGACCGGATAGCAGGTGAGTTCGGCAACAACACGCTGCGGATTACAACCCGCCAGGGATTTCAGTTGCACGGCGTTCTCAAGGGTGATCTCAAGGAATGCATCCGGCGGATCAATTTGTCCGGCATCACCACTTGGGGCGCCTGCGGTGATGTTGTCCGAAATACGGTCGCTCCGGCAGCCCCGTTAAAGGATGAAGCGCATCTGGACGCTCAGCGGCTCGCCAAGGAGCTTAGCGATACTTTTTTGGCGAAGACATCGGCTTATGCTCAGATCTGGTTGAACGGCGAACGGCTGGACGGCGGACGGCCAAACGAGGACTCGACCGATGAAGAACCGGTATACGGGAAGTTCTATTTACCAAGGAAATTCAAGATCGGTATCGGCATCCCGCCTCGGAATGACGTCGACATTTACTCTCAGGATCTAGGATTCATCTCACACCAGGAGGGTGGGCGTGTTCAAGGTTATACCCTGGTCGTTGGCGGTGGATTTGGGATGTCTCATGGTAAAACGGAAACATTTCCAGCCCTTGCCAAACCCCTGTTTTATGTCGCCCGTGAGCATGCTGTTAAGGCGGCCGTAGCCGTTGTCACGACTCAGCGGGATTTTGGCAACCGTACCGACCGTAAGCAGGCCCGCCTTAAGTATCTTGTCAACGAGCGAGGGATGCACTGGTTCCGCGCCGAGGTGCGCAAGCGGTTGGATGCCCCGGTGGAGCCGGCCAGAGAAGTTACCTGGGATACCGTAAGCGATTTGCTCGGCTGGCACGAACAGGGAGACGGGAAATTGCTTTGTGGCATCTGGATCGAGGAGGGGAGAATCAAAGACACGGAAGGGCGCAGGTGGCGGAGCGCATTTCGAGAAATCGTCGAAAAGTTTGGTGTGCCGGTCCGGCTGACGACAAACTGCAATATTATTTTCCACGACATAGAACCGTCCCAAAAGGCTCAGATTGATGACATCCTGAGGCGCCACGGAATACCAAGGCCCGAGGATCTGACGGAAACGCGGCGATTGGCGCAGGCATGCGTAGCGCTTCCGACCTGTGGACTGGCTCTCGCAGAGAGCGAAAGGGTATTTCACCTGGTGCTGGACAAGATCGACGAAACTTTGAAGGAGTTTGATCTTCAGGACGAACCGATATTGGTCCGGATGACCGGCTGCCCGAACGGTTGTGCCCGCCCTTACAATGCGGATATATCGTTCGTCGGACGCGCTCCGGGCAAATACGCGTTTTACGTTGGCGGTGCACTCACCGGCGAGCGATTAGTCGGCCTACATGAAAAGAGTGTCGCGCTGGAAGACATTCCGAGCCGCGTTCGCGAACTGATCCAAGAATTTGTCAATAGCCGGCAAAATGGTGAAACCTTCACCGATTATTGGGGAAGAACTCATGTCAATGGGGCAGCGCCAACGCCCGATCAATTTCATATCGAATTGGCTCAGCGCCACGCGAGGGATTTCGCAGCAGTAGAGGCTTGATCCGGCCGCTGTACCGGCAAGGGCAGATCTGCGAAAATGCTCGATCTCCGAGCTGCCCACCGAGAATAGCGCCCTTGCGTTGCGAGTCTGTTAGAACGGCCGACTCGGAGATCCGGCCCTATCTTTATTGATTCCTCCTTATAGTCGGCTCTGACGCTTCTGTCCCAAAGGGACGTATCTGTTTAGCGCAAAAAACACTCTGCAATTAAGGCATTTTCAGGATAGGTAACACCTGGGGAAGACGCCGAAGGCGTAATAGACCTCAGCCCAGGGTGGAGCGAAGCGGAACCCTGGGTGGGTTTGATTGACCGTGACTCGCTCACGCCGTAAAGAAAAGAGCTCAATGAGCAAACAGTACAACAAGCTGGAAAAGCGCCGTCGCCGTTTGAATTATCTCAAGCGCAAACACAAGGCTGCGAAACCGGCGACTCGATAGTGAATAATGAATAATGCATTGCCGAATGGGCAGGGACGTCTAATCTGGAGTCGAATATGCCTCAACCTGTTATGCTGATTATTCGAGATGGATGGGGAATCAATCCGCACGGAAGCGAATTCGCAAAGGCTGATGGCAATGCGACGCTGCTGGCCCAGACGCCGTTTCACGATAGACTTTATCAGGATTATCCCTGGAGCCGTCTGAGCGCCAGCGGTATGGACGTTGGACTGCCTGAGGGGCAGATGGGTAATTCCGAAGTAGGCCACCTCAATCTGGGGGCCGGTCGGATTGTTTACCAGGACTTCACTCGAATAAACAAGGCGATCGCTGAAGGGGAACTGGCAAAGAATCCGGCCATAAATGAAGCTTTTGATCGGGCGAGGCATTCGCGGCTGCATTTCCTCGGTTTGGTCTCCGACGGCGGAGTTCACAGTCATCAGGATCACTTGATCGCATTGGTCAAGGAAGCTGCTGACCGGGGCGTGAAGGATATTCTAATCCACGCGATTACCGATGGACGCGACACATCACCTACCGGAGGAGCCGAGTACGTTTCAACCGTTGCAAAGGCTGTGAGTCCCTGCGGTGCAAAGATCGCAACCGTCGTTGGCCGCTACTACGCAATGGATCGCGATCGACGCTGGGAGAGAAATAAACTGGCCTGGGATGCCATCGTATTGGGCCGCGGGCATGCGTTTGATACACCGCCAGAAATTGCGATCCGGGAACGTTATGAAATCGGCGAGACCGACGAATTCCTTAAGCCACTGATCTTTTCGCATCCCAGGGAGCAGCGCATACGTGATGGAGATGTCGTTTTCTTTTTCAACTTTCGCGCCGATAGGGCAAGACAGCTTTCACGCGCCTTTTTATTCGCGGATTTCAATGGATATGATCGCGAGGCCTGGCCGCAGGTTTATTACGTCACGATGACCGTGTACGACAAAACCTTTGACTGCGCTGTCGCGTTTCAACCTCAGCCTCTCGACCGCATTCTTGGCGAAGTTGTCAGCGCTGCCGGCAAAAAACAGTTGCGAATAGCGGAGACAGAAAAATATCCGCATGTGACTTACTTTTTCAATGGTGGGATAGAAATTGCTTTTCCGGGTGAAGACCGTGTCATCGTGCCGTCGCCGAAGGTTGCGACATACGATCTGAAACCTGAGATGAGTGCCCCGGAAGTTACCTCCCAGGTGGTTGCACGGATGAGCGGTTACGATTTGATCATCCTGAATTTCGCTAATCCGGATATGGTGGGGCACACTGGGGTCGTAGAGGCGGGAGTGAAGGCGGTGGAAACAATCGATCATTGTGTGCAACAGGTGATTGAAGAGCTTCTGCGTTTGGGAGGAAAAGCGCTTGTCACAGCGGACCACGGAAACTGTGAGTTAATGAGGAACCCCGATGGCACGCCGAATACCGCTCATACAACATTCCTCGTCCATTTTGTGTATGTCGCCGAGGATGCTCACTATTTTCAGGTAAAGGACGGGATACTGGCCGATGTGGCCCCGACGCTTCTTGGCTTGCTCAATCTGCCGCTCCCTCCGGAAATGACCGGCCGGAGCCTGCTCGAACGCAAGGCTTAAGCCGCTGGGAGGGGCTTTGCTTGCAACGCTCGCGCCTCGGCGACTCTCCTGAGGGGAGATTCGCTCGTTTAGAGAGGGACTGCCTCTGTGGCGTCCCATTTTTCTCCTTGTAGGGGACCAGAAATTAGAGCTCTCGGGTTATTCCTATATTCTATGGAAGGGAAATCTCCGAGCTTACCTCCACCTCCGGGTCGCCTCGGAGATGAGACCCCGCCGAAAACCGATCGATGCCGGCAGCCCTGAACTTGTCGCCCAAGTGCGCACACCGTACACCCAGAAACTTGAAAGAATTCATTGCGTGCGAGCCGATTTGCTTTAACTAGGTTACTGGTTTGTTCTTACCGCGTGGTGTAACGGTAACACAGCGCCCTTTGGAGGCGTTATTCATGGTTCGAATCCATGCGCGGTAGCCATCCTCGGTTTCCCCAGGAAAACGGCTCTAGTAAAGGATCCGAAGCACGCTACGCTATCCCATTCTAGGTGTTCTTAATTCTGGACAAAAGCAACAAAATCGGCCATTCTGGACAGGTTTTTGAGGTAAACTGAGGTAGAACCAGAACGTGACGCCAAGTTACCATAAGCATGCCAAATGCTGGCGCGTTCAGGTCCCGGCGGCCGAATCCGAGACCGGGAAACGGGTCACCGAGTATTTCGAGACCAAGGAAGAGGCCGAGGACTTCATCACCGAGCACAGGAAAACAGGGTCGATCCAATTAGCTGATCTGTCGGTGCAGGAAAAGTACGTATTAGGTTTGATCCGCCAATCGGTAGATTACTCACCTGAGCTGCTTTGGGACGTCTGGAGAGCCTATAAGACAAACCAGGGAGCCCAACGCAAAGGCTCTGTTACAGTTGCCGAACTCTGCAAGGCATTTTACAACCGGCAAATCCAGGAAAAGCGCTCTTACCGAACGATTGCCGACGACCGCTGGCGACTGAACCAATTCGCAAAAGCCATAGGTATCTTGGATTCAAAGCAATGCACCAGCGTTGACATTTCGCGATATTTGGAGGCTAAGCCACCTGGTTCAAACCGCCGGTCTCATTTTAAGACTCTCAGGAAACTCTGGCGCTGGGCGGTCCAACTCGGTCATGTCGCTGTGGATCCGATGGCAAACATTCAGCCGGCTGACAAATGGGGAATCAATGCTGAGCATTTGACCGTTGCATCTTACACCCGGTTATTGCGTGTAGTAGCCGGCAGGGAACCACCGTCAAAGGGGCTAGAGCCTACGATCAAATATCAGTTTTTGTTCCCCTATTTCGTGCTTGGCGGCATGGCCGGACTTCGCACTTGCGAGCTAGTGCGATCGGAACCAACGGACCCGGTTCTAAACTGGGAAGATATATTGTGGACCAAAGATCTTATCCACGTCCGGCATGAAGTGGCAAAGCAAACGAGATCCCGAGATCACAAGCGCTACGTGCCGCTGGAACCAGAAGCCGCTAAGATTTTGAAACCGTTAGCTGGCAAAGGTCCGATAATCTCCTGTTGCGATAACCATCTTTATATCAAGAGGCGGGAACTAGCCCGGGACATGAAAATCAAATTGCCGGAGAACTGTCTCAGGAATTCGTACGCGACCTATGCACTTACGTTCCGATCACTCGGCGAAGTCGCAAAAGCAATGGGGGACGCTGAGTCAACTGTGAAGCGGTTTTACGTACAAACCCTGGAACCTGGGATTGGGCACGACTGGTTCCAGCCGAAACTCTGATAG
>DASZHC010000194.1:0-19784 GCA_035938215.1 Chthoniobacterales bacterium | reverse complement strand
TCCGGGCCGCGGCCAGTTGGCTGTTTTTCGGCGTTGCTCGCTCCTCACGTATCGATTCAGATATGCTCGTCGCTCGCGCCTTGAAAAACAGCCAACTGACCTGCGGCGAAAGATATGCTTATTTCGGGGACAGGACACTAGGTTCAAAGCGTTTCTTCAGGCGGCCGGGTGGCGATAGCTGGCGGAATACCGGCCCGTAACGTAGTGTTCGAGTTGCCGTTCGATGTCGTTCAAAAGACTCGACGCGCCGATCCGGAACAATTCCGGTTCGAGCCACTCTCGTTTAAGTTCTTCTTTCAACAGGATCAACCAATGAAGGGCTTCTTTGGCATGGCGGACCCCGCCTGCTGCCTTAAATCCAACGCGATAACCAGTCCGCTCCCGGTATTCCCGAATCGCCCGGATCATCGCAAGACCCGTCTCCAAAGTGGCGTTTACCGCCTCTTTGCCGGTGGAGATCTTGATAAAATCGGCTCCGGCCATCATCGCCACCAGGCTGGCCTTTTGCACGTTGCGCAGAGTAGCAAGCTCGCCCGTTGCGAGGATGACTTTGAGACAAGCGCCGCCACACGCGGCACGAAAGGACGCCACTTCGTCGTAAAGTCGCTCCCAACTGGCGGTTAAGACATGCTCTCGCTTGATGACGGCGTCAATTTCTGCGGCGCCAGCCTCGACGGCGTAAGCGATCTCTCCAAGCCGTAATTTAAGCGGACTCAAGCCTCCGGGGTATGCTGCGGCAACCGAGGCGACGGGAATGCCCGAACCTTCTAGAGCCCTGAACGCGGCCGTTACCATCGTCGGATAAACACAGACCGCGGCGGTTGTGATCCCGAGGTTTCGGACATCCATCGCTGCGAGCAGATCGTCGCGGACAGGGTGCCTCGCCTTTGCGCAAAGTCGCCGGATTCTTCCAGGAGAATCGTCAGCCGCGAGGGTTGTCAGATCGATACAACGGATCGCGCGAAGGAGCCACGCAGCCTGCCATTGTTGTTTGACCGTGCGGCGAGAGGTTAAAGTTGATGCCCGGCTTTGAATGGCGCTCCTGTTCGCCTGAACCTGGTTCACCCAATCCAGATCTAAAGGCATGCCGGCGTTTTTTGGAAGTTCTTCGGACGGCTGAATAGTCCCGAGTCTTTGGACGGACGTCATGCTCATGGAGACTGTGGGTGATAAAGAGGTCGCTAGATAGTTACCTTCTTTAGCGAAGATAGCTCGCTCTTTTTTAGATCGTGTTTGAGAATGTATCCGGCGTTCCTGTCACTACCGCTCCGGGTATGTTTGCAGAAGTAAAATGCAAACAGCAGAAATAGTGAACCCACGACGATGCCAAGGATTCCGCTGATCAAGGATCCGCCCGCATGCTCTCCTTTCACCAGGATGAGAATGCCAAGTGTGCCGAAGCCAAGCGCTAAACCGATCAAATTCAAGGCGATCACTGTCTTTTCCAATCGACTTTGCCAATTCATTATATGTCTCCTTCCTTTTCGCCGCTTTTGTCGGGCGACGTGAAATTATGACAGCCGCACGTGGCTATTGTGACAGCTGAGAATCTGTTTTATGAGGAAGCAGCGGCGCTTTCCGCATCAAAGCCGGATCGGCTGATGAGTTCGCGAAGTTTGGCTGCAAGATCAGGCGGTGCCAGGAAGCCATGGTCACGAAACAATTCCGCGTGTTTCCGGTCCAGTTCCTGAAGTTCATTCAGCCGATGAGGAGCGATTTCGTTGATCGTCGCCAATCGGCCCTTGGTAAATTCCAGCCTGTCCGGGTCGACATAACCCGCTTGTATGTAGCTGCGAGTCTTCTTTGCACATCGACAAGGGTTTGCTGCGTTGACCAGTCCGCACTTGTCGTTCATGAACTGGTAAAGATCACGTCGAGCTCTGGAGAGCAGTTGGCGAAAATTATCCGGCGACACATCCATCACTTCGCCCCCGACATCGCTTGTGGCGCCAAAATACTCGCCAAGGATAAACGCCATCCGTTGCCGCCGATCCAGACACATCAGCATCGCCGTCATACAGCCCACCCGGGCTTCTTCGACGAGCAGCGGCAATTCGACGGGAACACTTCGCGGGTCCGGCAACTCGAGATCGGGAGTCTCATCAAGGGCGCGTCCCATATCGGTGAACGTTACGCTCGGATCTTCAAATTCAGTCTTGCGCACGTTAAGGAGGTGATTAAACGCGATTCGATAAAGCCAAGTCCGGAATTTGCTCTGGCCTCTGAATGTGCTGAGCTTGGTGACGACTTTGATCAGGATCTCTTGCGTTGCATCCTCCGCGAGGTCGCGTCTCCAGACCATACGCATGCATATGTTGAAAACCCATGGTTGATGTCGCCGGACCAATTGCTCCAGAGAATCCTTATTCCCTGCAAGAGCAGATGAAACGAGTTCTTCGTCTGCAGTGGCGTCATCCTTGGGATCAACCTCTGTGAATGGGTTGCGGCGATCGATCCGCGCTTCAATCGGGTAAGAGTTTTTTGGTCTATTCATGACAATACGATTAGACAGTCTGAAATCAGGCCTGTGACAGTTCCGTTTTCAAGAGAGTTCGGCGCTGCCAGATTCACGTTGACCGTGACTTTAGGGGTCGCCTAACGTCCATCGCTCACAAACCCTGGAAAGAAGCCTACACCCCTGTTTCCTTCCAATTTAATCCAATTTTCCTCCCGAGCCGGTTCCTGAGCGGTTTTATAGCGCGAAAATTTCACGAGCGCTTTGGCTTGTGAGATTTTCGGGCTAACCTATCCCCTGCAAATTCATGAGTTGGCTGTTTGAGAGTTGGCATCGACTTCTTCCCGAACCGTTCACTGCGATTCTTCTCGCGCTCGTCGCAGTTTTTTGCGGCGCATGGGTGGGGATCGAGCGGGAGGGCAAAGAGAAGCCGGCCGGTCTGCGGACAATGGCGCTTGTCTCGCTGGGGTCATGTGTTTTCACGATCGTCGGCTATGCATTTACTAGCAACTCCGGCGATTCAGGGCGAGTAGCTGCGCAAATTGTCGCTGGTATCGGTTTCCTTGGCGCTGGCGTATTGCTGAAAGGACCCGGGGGCGTCGAGGGCACGACAACTGCCGCAACGATTTGGACCGTTGCCGCGATGGGCATGTCCATCGGTGCTGGATATGTGCCTGCGGGAATCGGGATCGCTTTGACCGTACGTGGCGTACTTAGTTTGGTTGGCAGATGGGAAAGCACGGCGTTTGGGGGTCGGAAGACGGAAACTCTGAGCGTGGAGTTCGAGCCCTACAATGGAAAAACCGAGATAAAAATTGATTGTTTGCTGGAGAAATTCGGAATCCTTCACGCAAAGGAGCAGTGTCGTGATGTGCCTGGCGGGCGCCGAGGTTTGGATTTCGAATTCCAACTCTCGGCACGTAGTGCGCACGAGTTTCTTTCTGCTTTGGTTGCGATCCCCGAGGTCGTTGCGATCGAACGCAAACAAGCGCATTGACAAACCTGTCAGGAAAATTGCTGAGTTTCGGGCATGCTCGAACGCTTCTTCAAACTTAAGGAGCACCAAACCTCGGTTCCCCAGGAGACAATCGCCGGCCTTACGACCTTCGCGGCGATGGCTTATATCCTTGCCGTGAACCCGCTGATTCTTTCGACAACGGGTATGGACAAAGGGGCTCTTGTCACCGCTACAGGCGTGGCTTCCGCGGTCATGACGATTGTCATGGCTTTGGCGACCAACTATCCAATCGCTCTGGCCCCGGGTATGGGACTGAATGCGTTTTTTGCCTTCACAATTTGCGGAGCGAAGGGAGTACCGTGGACCGCGGCGTTAGGGTTGGTGTTTTACAGCGGCTTGATTTTTATGGCACTGTCCGTGTCAGGTCTAAGACAAAAACTCGTTGAGGCGATACCGATGGAGCTCAAGCTTGCCATTACAGCCGGCATCGGTTTCTTCATCGCATTTATTGGACTCAAAAACGGAGGGGTTATCGTCGCCAATCCGGCCACATTTGTTTCGCTCGGCGACCTATCAAAACCAGGCCCGATTCTGGTGATCACTGGGATCATCTTAACGGCGATACTTGTAACCCGCAAAGTGCCCGGCGCAATCATCCTGGCAATTGTGGCTCTGACAATCCTTGGACTCTTCATCCCTTCTCCGGACGGAAAGGGTATGATTACACCGGTTCCAAATGGAATCGTGAATTTGCCTTCGTCGCTTGCACCCACTTTTTTGAAATTGGATCTGACCTACCTGTGGTCGCATTTCTTCACCGCTCTGCCCCTTGTCCTGGCAATACTCTTCGTCGATCTCTTCGACAACATGGGCACTCTTATCGGGGTATCGAAACGCGCAGGGGCGCTTGATGAGAAGGGTAACCTGCCCAGGATTGGCCGCGCGTTAATGGCCGACGCCGGTGCCGCGATGTTCGGTTCCTGTCTGGGTACTTCGACGGTGACGAGCTACATCGAAAGCGCCGCAGGCGTCGAAGCCGGTGGCCGAACAGGTTTAACGGTGATCGCCACCGCGTGCTTTTTCTTGTTTTCACTGGTCTTGACGCCGCTAATTCTGGTTATTCCCGCCATGGCAACCGCGCCGGCCCTTGTTGTTGTCGGTGCATTTATGATGCAGGGACTGGCCGAACTAGACCTCGAGGATTTCGCAAAAGCTGCGCCTGCTTTCGTGACAATTCTTGCCATGCCATTGGCGTTCAGCATTAGCGAAGGTATTGCTTTCGGATTGCTAACCTATGTGGGACTGAAGCTTGGAACCGGAAAAGCCAGAGAGGTGGGTCCGGTGACTTACGTGCTGGCAGTTCTCTTCGTTCTGCATTTTCTTTTCGGCCGTTAGCCCGTTTAAATGGCAGACTTGAAAAAGTTTGTCGATCTTCAGGCAGCCGGCCATTGTTGGCCGTCCGCTCCGTCGGCGCCGTGAAATGGTGTTGATGTCGGCTACGTTTTAGGGAGGGACGGCCTCTGTGCCGTCCCATTTTTCTCTTTGCTCCGTACCCGGAAATGATGAGTCGGACGGCACGCAGACCGTCCCTCCCATGAACCGGCGCGTTTACGGCTTAAGCGGCTCAGTGAGGGTGTCTTCCCGCCCAGAAAAGATACGCAAAAAACAGGATGATTAGGAAAGCGCATCCTGTTTTAAATTGCTTGAAGAACCGAGACAAAAGATACCCGAAGACGAAACTTTCGAAGCCGTTTATCAGGGTCGCAACTACGAATCGAAGGGGTCCAAAGCCGGCATACGATTCCGCGGGTGGGGGTTGGAGGAGATAAATGGCAACAGCCGAGAGCCAGGCAAAGACGAAAAGGACCAGCGCTTCTCTGATCATTTTCCGACGCGCCGCAGCTTTTGGAGATTTATTTCCACTCTCTTCGCCCACAAGCCAAAGATCGCTGTCCCTATTCTGACGGTCGAGAGAAAACAGCAAAGAAGCAGGACCGCTATTTAGCTCCCTCGAGCAGGGCGTTACCTGCCTTGGCAAATCGGAAAGGAGGCGGAACCTGACTTGAATCGTTGACGCGGATGCCGAGGTCCTTCACCAAACCATCCTCAAGGCCATACACCCAGCCATGCACGGCAAGTTCCTGGCCGCGAGCCCAGGCGTCCTGAACAATTGTTGTGTGTGTAACGGCCTTCACTTGGTCGATTACATTTAATTCGCACATCCTATCCTCCCTCTTTTGCTCGCTGTCCAAGGCATCGATCTCTTCGCTGTGTCGAACGTAGATGTCCTTGATCCGGGTGAGCCAATTGTCGATCAAGCCGTGAACCTGGTTATCCAGGGCAGCCCGGATTCCTCCACACCCATAATGGCCACACACGATAATGTGCCTGACTTGGAGTACGTCGACCGCGTATTCAACCACCGAAAGGCAATTCAGGTCGGATGGATAAACGATGTTTGCGACATTTCGATGGACAAACAGTTCGCCTGGAAGCATTCCCACAATCTGATTTGCCGGCACACGGCTGTCCGAACAACCGATCCATAGAAAATCCGGCGCCTGCTGCTGGGCGAGTTTCTTGAAGTAGTCGGGCTGTCTCTCGGTCATCCTTCTCGACCATTCGTGATTCTTGCTGAGGACAATTTCGATTTCATTCATGGACTCCCACCTCTAATTCGACCGCAATATTCCTAGAAGAAATAGGCCTGAATTGTGACGAGAATGCCGACAAGAAATGCGAGAGCAACGCTGTGGAAAAAAACAAAGCGCAAAATGTCACCTTCATGTCCGTACCAGCGAGTCGCTGTCGACGCGACGACGATGCTCTGAGCGTCAATCATCTTTCCCATTACACCTCCGCTACTATTTGCAGCCGCCATCAGCACCGGATTAAGTCCCAATTGCTGAGCAGTGATTTTTTGAAGCCCTCCAAACAAAACGTTCGAGGAGGTGTCGGACCCAGTCAGCGCGACACCCAGCCAGCCAAGAAAGGTTCCGAACATCGGATACATCACTCCAGTCTGAGCAAAAGCTAAGCCAAACGTGGCATCGGTACCGGAAAATCGCGTCACGAACCCAAGTCCCAACATACACGCGATCGTCAAGAGCGAGAATCGCACCAACTTGAGCGTACGCAGGTAGGCCGCCAACATCTCGCGTACCGAGTGGCCCATGAAAAAGCCGCTCGCAATGGCGGCAAATAATATCCCGGTCCCGGTTGCCGATAAGAGGTTGAAATTGAAGATAGCATTCTCAGCCTGAGGTTTAGACACCAAAGGAGGCATTCTTTGCACGGTTTTATCCAGCCAGGGTACAAAAAACTGCGGACTGAAGACTCCGCCGAGAAAGGCTTTGACTTGGGGAATCCCCCAAAGAAAAACAAAGACGCTCAATACGGCCCATGGCAACCATGCACGGGAGCGCTTCGGCTTTTGCCCGGTTGATCTTCCTCCTCTCCGTCGAATCTGAAAGAAGCCGCCAGAGGGTCCGCCTTTGGATCTTCGAAGTTATCGCGCGCCGATCGGTGTCGCGAAGTAGACAGCCAAGGCTACGGGAGCCGTGTTCGCGATCAGGCAGAGGGCCGACGCAGCAAGCGGCGAAAAACCGACCCCTATCAGGATAGCTCCCGTTACTGCGACAGGAGTACCGAAGCCGGCTGCCCCCTCAAAAAAAGCTCCAAACGAAAAAGCAACCAGGAGAAGTTGTAGACGACGATCCTCGGTGACCGCCGCGATGCTGTTTTGCAGAGTTTTGAAATATCCCTTTTCAAGCGTTAGCTGGTAGAGAAAGATCACGTTGAGGATGATCCAGCCGATCGGCAGAATTCCGTAAGCAGCTCCGTACGAAGCAGACATTACGGATAATTGAATTGGCATTCCAAATTCGAGCGTCGCGACCGCGAGTGAGGCGGCTAGACCCAGCAGAGCGGCAACATGAGCCTTGAGGTGGAAGATTCCCAGAGCTCCAAGCAGCACAACAATAGGAATTGCGGCAATTGTGGGCGGTTTCGCGTTCTAAAGCGATTGTTGGCACGCTGGCGAGGTAGGTCCGGAGCTCCGAGACGGACCTTTTAATGAGGCAGACTCGTATAGAGCGAAAATCTCGCGAGCGCTTCGGCTGGTGAGATTTTCGGGCCGGCTATTGAACTGCCAGTCGGCGCATCTCATCCTTAATCAGGTGCAGCAACCGCCGGCCGCGTAAGCGCGACAACTCCTTGAGAGATCTGGTCGGCGCCAGATGGGCGACGATATCATATCCGACGAGATATCCCATACGCGACGGGGTTTGGCTTCCACGCCTGTAAAAGAGATAGCGGGCCGTGGTTTCGTCATCTGCGGCTTCGAGTTGTGTCAGCAGCGTACGAGCGATCGCCGGAACGTATTTCGGGCCGGCACGCGCGAGTTGGGGATCGAGCAACACATCTGCCAGGGACGCTCCAGGATTCAAGAAGCCGCTGACATAGGTTGCCAACCCTTCCTGCCAGATTTGACGGTAGAGGGGAATCTTGTCGATTTCTGCCGGCAAAGGATTGACCTGAAAATGGTACAAGTGAAAAAGCTCGTGAGAGAGGATAACACCCAGGCGGACGTTGGCTCCGTGGAACTTTGCGAGTCCATCCAATGCCAGGAAAAGAGCGCTAGGATTGTCGTGCGGAATCTTTCCGTCGAAACGAAACAGTGAAACCATTAAATAGACTTTGGCCCTGGACCTATCGAAATCTGGAAAGTGCGCTGAAAACGATGCCTCGATTGAATCGGATTCATTTATGAACCGCGCGTGAATTTTTCTTATGGCGGGTAGATAGGGTGTGACTTGATCAAGGTATTCCCCAAGCGTCGCTGGGTCTGTTGTGAAAATGTCCGATCGACGATAAATCTCCGGGTTTGGTCGAATCACCCCTTCGGCAAACAATCTAAGCCGCATTTGTTTGTCGGTTGGGAAGACTTCGAAGCAGTGGAAAAAGCTCGGAAAAAGATCAAACGTCTTCAGGAGGCCGGCATTTGCGGTAACCGCGACGGAAACCAATGCCGACGCCAAAACCAATGTCAAGGGCAGCCGGTTGCACGGCGTTTCCGTGTCCTTTTTCATGCCTGATCAAAAGTACTTAGCCTCAGAAACTGGTTGGCTTGGCGGTCGAAGATCCACATCTCAAGAGGAGTCGTCCGATCCGGAAAAAGGAGGGGCGATAGAAATAAGCTCCATGTCCGAACTTCTTCGGATTCTTGGCCAGCCTTTGCGCGGGTCAGCTTTGCCGCCCCGACAAAGCGCACCGCTCCGCTCGGTTTTAAGAACACCAAGCCATTGTCCTTGCCGGCGCCTGTGATGACGCTGCCTTTCAATTGCCAACCGAGTCGAACGATCCCGAGGTATCGATGTTCTTCGAGTTTTGCAGAAATCGAATATATTCCTGAAACATCGGCTGGCGCTTCAACGAAGGATGCACGGGGCAACCGCTGGAAATAACCCTCGTCCAGCAGCGGCTTCAAACCAATGTCAAAGATTCTCACTGACCTCAATGGGCAAAGCGGGAAGAAGGGGCCGGTTGCTACTCCATCAACCTTGGGATCAAAGTAGGAATAGAAAGGGATAAGCTCGCGAGCAAGCAACCGATCCTCTCGCTCTTTCATGCTTGTGATGAACACGCGAATGTCGCCGATCACAACAAGCACTCCAATTGCGAACACGAGACAAAAGGCTGGCACCACATCTAGCCGCTTTCTGACCATGTTCCGTACTGCCAATTCTGAAGGCCTTGAATCGACTGCAAGCACCACCATTGCAAGAAGCGCGATGACGAGAAACGTAACGTGTGTCGTGTACCTGCTTGCGAGAAAGCTCCCGGTATAGCCCAACCCGAGGCGTCCGTAAGTTGTTACGAAACAAAACAAATATGAAAAAGCTGCCAGCCCAAGCCATGGCGCAGCTCGGTAAATTTTACGACGGCGAATAAGCAACACGACGAGACCTGCCAATATTGCCGTTATGGCTAGGCCGATGAGCCAAGCGCGATGCGGACGGTGCTCGAATGAAATCCAGCCTGCCAGCGAATTTCCTGCTACCCCTAGAAATCCAACGAAAGGGAGTTGCGGTTTTCCCGTGACTTGATCAGGACGGATTTGCAAGCGGTCAGAACGGGTCAGTCCCAGGAAGTAAAACCAGATTGTTGCAAGTGCCGCAACGCTGAGCCAGAGAATACCAACCATTTTCGTTTGGCGTGAATCCTTCGCGAGAGCTAGCGAAACTACCAGTGCGGGCCACACGAGCAATCCCTGCGCAGATGAATAGCTTGCCGCAACGGCAAACCCGATCGCCGCAATTAAACGCCACGGGAGAGCCATATCCGAATGAGAAATGGCAAAGATGCTTACAAGCGCTGAAAGTTGAATGAAAAAGAAAGCGAATTGAAAAGCCCAAAGCCAATTTTCGTGCTGAACCAACGAAAGGAGAGCCGCTACTCCCAGCCAGGTGCTGATAGCCCACAGAATCGGATGTGCTTTTGAGTAGATCGTTTTGAATTCCAAAAATAGGAACGCAGCCGCAAAGGCCATCACCATCCATGCGACGAGCATGATGATCTTCGAGTTCCAATGCGTGAGAAGGGCAAGGGATGAAAATTCCACCTTGGGCAGCAGCATTCTGTGCTCGTTGTTTGGCGACCAGAAGCTGGCAAAAGTTGCCTCCCCGGATTTAACCAACCTCACAAGACCGGCGTACCACCACTCGTCCGCAAGAGGGACATTTACTCCGGCGAGAGCAATCAAAGCAAGGGGCAAGAGCGCGGTTGTACCACACACGATTGCTGTCCCTATCTTAAAACCTCGCGGCAGAAGGTCGTTGTCCATTGGCATTTCCCTACCTTCTAGTGTCCTGTCCCCGAAATAACATATATTTTGCCGGAATGTTAAATAGAAATGAGAAATGCTGAGTTTGCCGTCTGGAAGATTGGTCCCGGTTCTCGGGCAAGGCACCTGGAGAATGGGAGAAGATCGTGGTAAGCGTCTCTCGGAGATTGCCGCTTTGCGATTCGGCCTGGATCTTGGCATGGCTCTGATTGATACCGCGGAGATGTATGGACAAGGGGGCGCGGAAGAGATCGTGGCGGAGGCTATCCATGGCAAACGAGCAGAAGTTTTTCTGGTCAGCAAGGTTTACCCGCATAACGCGTCCGTGCATGGGACGGTGAAAGCGTGTGAGCGGAGTTTGCAGCGTTTGCGGACCGACTATCTGGACCTCTACCTGCTCCACTGGCGCGGTTCCATCCCGCTGGCCGAGACGTTCGAGTCTTTCCAGTCGCTCAAAGCGTCTGGTAAGATTCGCGATTACGGAGTCAGCAATTTCGACGAGCCGGACCTTCAGGAAGCTAGCGCTGTTCGGGGTGGCGACAAGATCGCAACGAACCAGGTGCTTTATAATCTGCTGCGGAGAGGAATCGAGTGGGACGTTCTTCCCTGGTGTCTGAAACGAAAAATACCTGTCATGGCTTATTCGCCCTTTGAACAAGGCCGTCTGCTAAAGAAGCTTAAGCCCTTTGCGAATAAGCGCGGGATTACTTCCGCTCAATTGGCGTTGGCTTGGGTACTTCGGAAAGATGGCGTCATCGCAATCCCAAAGGCGAGTACCCAGAAGCACGCGCGGGAAAACCGCGGAGCATTGGACCTTCAACTCGGCTACGAAGATATACTGGCGCTCGATCGTATGTTTCCGGCACCGAAACGGAAAACTGGTTTGCAGGTGCTTTAGCCTCCGGGAACCGGGGTCAAGATCAATCCTGTTTGGGTCCGAATTTCGTGACCATCTTGCGCAGACGATTCGCGAGGCTTTTGGGCGCTTTGTCACTCCGAATGACAAGCACCGGACGATCGGCTCGATTCACGATTTCCCGCGTGATGTTTCCTATCGCGTAAGTGCGCCACCGATCTCGAATCGCCCAGGAACCAGCGACCACAAGGTCGTAATCTCCTCGCGTTACCTCCGCCTGAATTTGATCTATGACGATCCCGTGGCCGATCTGTATCGTGGCCTGAACCCCGGCCTCTTCAATGATTTTTTTTTCATTCAGCAAGTTACGCGCTAGTGCCGAACCCGATTGTAATAACGCTTCGACATCTTCCTGACGGCGATATAACGTCCCATGCATTGCCGGAGGTTCGGGTACGATATTCAAAAGGGTGATCTCGGCCGGCAAATCTTTCGCGATCCTGGCTGCGAATCTAACGGCGTTTTCAATGTACGGCCCTCCACCGCTGCAGATCAGGATTCGCTTAAGTTGGCGTCTCTCGCACGGCACGACGAGCACTGGGGCAGAGATTGCTTCTGCAATCGAATGAGCCTTTGCCGAGGGAAGGAAAAATTCCTGCGCGCCTCGGCGCTCCGCGCCGATAGCAACCAGGTCGTATGCCCGATCCCGAGTCCATTGAACGATCTCAGTCACAGGGTCGCCGGTCTTCATCGCTGTCTCAACGCGCACCCCGCGCGCCTCCAGTTCGCGGCTTTCTTCAACAAGTATTTCCTTTAGCCCCGCCTCTTCTTGCTGGTTCTGAGTAATCCCGAAAATTGTAGCCTCCGCTTTCGCGGCAGCTGCGATGATGGCCGCAAAGGAAATTGCTCTCTTCGACCGTTCCGAACCGTCGCTACAGATGAGGATCTTCATGCGAAATTCCCTATGAATGATGACCGGTCAATAAGCGCTGGGCAATAACGATTGCGCCTAACAATGGCAGTGGCGCAAACGCGAGACGAATACGAGGACCGCTGAAAAATTGTGTGAGATTGGCGCCTATTCTTGCTCCCAACGCGGCGCCGGTTTGCATGACTAGGGCGATCAGAATGTCGACATTTCCACTCATTGCATGGCGAATAGTTCCATAGCTCGCAGATATGATAATCTCAAATAGATCAGTGCCGACTGCGATGTGCGTTGGAATCCCGAGCAGGTAGACCATCGAAGGCATTCGAACATATCCCGCGCCTCCACCCAGAAAACCACTGAAGATACCCCCGACGAATGAAACAAACAGGATTGCCCAAAACGAAATAGCCCGAATACCGGAATGCGGCAGAACGATGATTGGCGGAAATTTGATTTGCTGCACCTTCTTCGCAAAGGCATCCACGGCCGTCGAGTCCTCTTTTGTCGTTCCCGGCGCATCTCCTGCAACGTTTTGTTGACGTCTTGCGCGCAAAGTTATCCAGCTCTCCCAAAGGCAGAAAATCGAAATTCCGGTGAAGACGACAATCGAGACCATGCCCACGACAAGATCCACGTTGGCATGTTTTTTCAGCGATTCGATGGTCTGAACTCCCGTTTCCGCGCCTGCAATCGTGCCAATCACCATGATGGCCGCCAGCTTCAAGTCGATATTGCCCAGAACCCGATGGGTTTTGGCAGCGACGATCGACTTTCCGACAATGTGAGCAAGATCGGTCCCCACAACGAAATTCATCGGCATCCCTAGGGCAAAGAGTGCCGGCGCAGTCAGGAAACTTCCCCCAACGCCAAAAAATCCTCCTAATACGCCGATCACAAATCCGATTAAGATCAGAGAAATGGGGTCCAGCGTAACGCCTGAAATCGGGAAAAACATTGAGAGCTCAGCCTTGGCGACGCCGATTTACATTCACCAGAATCGTCGTCAATTTCTCAAGGGCCACGGCTTGAAGGATCATCAGGATTATCGACACGAACGCGTAAACCGCGGGTTGCTGCATGGAGAGGTCTTTGAGCCATACGACGAGCAAATGGAGGACCAGTCCCAGGTAGACGGAAACAAGCATTGCGTAGATCACCATTTCGATGATGAAACGAACCACGATCTTCTTTGGGAAGGGCTTCGGCGCTTTATTCATTTGAGAGGCCACGCCTCAGAGTGGCAAGGCTTTCGGTAACCTACCACCAACCGGTTCCGGCATACACGGCCCGAAAACCGCCAAATTTTCCGATCGTTCCTCTTGATGGAGTGTCAATCACCAAAACCCCATCCGGTGACGCCAGTCGCTCCGAGCGATGATCAAACAGAACGAGAAATTTTACAGGAACCCCTGTCCGCTCCACAAAATCATTCGCGTAATGCCTTATCGCTCGAACCTTTCCGAAGCCAAGCTTGTGGGAAAGCCACGGCACTTCGCCTGCAGTAAGCTCGTACGCCTGAACCGCCACGTACGGCGTTTCTTCCAAAACCTGCCGGTCTCGAGCGTTCGCGCGGGAGAGAAAGTTGTGGAGCCTTTTCTGAGCAAGCCGCGCTTCGCTCGGGTAGGGTTGCGCAAGCCCGACAGCGTAGTCATCCGGACCGAAAGGTGTTCCCGATCGGCTATAAAATAGGGCGCAGGACCCAAGGGTTAAGGTCGAAAGAGCAGCGATGAGGCTTGGGAATTTCATGAATGTCGCTAGCGTCCTGTCCCCGAAATAGCATGTCTTTCGCCGCAGGTCAGTTGTTTTTCAAGGCGCGAGCGATGAGCATATCTAAATCGATATGTAAGGAGCGAGCAACGCGGAAAAACAGCCAACCGGCAGTGGCCAGTTGGGTTGCGATGAAAATGGGCCGGCGGCTGCGTTGCTCGTCATTTACGTCCCGCCCCACTTTTATGCAGCCCGGGAGAGACCAAGAGTACCAGGAATATAGAAAGTGGAGCGGGGTGCGCCCTCTAACGCCAGTCCGGCTCGGACCGCCTTGCCTGCGGCCCATCTTGATCGTAACGAAAGGTATGTTATTTCGGGGACAGGACACTAGATTTTATGGCAGAGAAAACGATTATTTCAACCGTTAGCGCCTGGGAGCTCGGCGAAAGGTTTGAAACTACCAGAGCAAGCAAAAATGAGGCTCTGCGCGAAGCCAGGATCGCTAAGCAGGATGGCGACCTGAGCGAAAATGCTCCTTATCAGGCGGCCAAAGAAAAGTTTAGAACCATGGGCCGGATCCAGCGCCGGCTGACGAGGGAGATGAACGAATTGATCGAACGAGGGCACACAATCATCGATCCGCTTTCGTGGGTGAAGGAAACGCCCGCAGAAGCGGTGGAACTTGGGACGGTGGTTGAGGTGGAACAAGGCGGTGAAACTCGGCTCGTTTTGGTGGCAGGAGCTCGCGATCATCATTTCCCGGCGGAAGGGAATATCATGCCAGTTCCTTATAATTCCCCGTTAGGAAAGGTCTTGCTTAATCGTGGGGCCGGCGAGCGATTCGCTGCAACGATCAACGGGAGCAGTTTTGTGCTCGTCATCATTTCATTGCGGCGGCCGACAACGGACGAGATTTTTCAGATTTTCCCGATGCTCCGCGAATCACAATGAGCGTCGGGCTTGCCCGACGTGAGCATATTCTTCCGAAATTTCGCTGCGCGAATACTCGGTCATGAAGACGGTTGCAACGAAGCCGATAAGGGCGCAGATGCAGATATAAATCGCAACGGGTGTACCCGATTTGTAAACGCTGAATAACAAGGCGGCAATCAATGGCGCAGGCCCCCCTGCGATGACTGAAGCGAGTTGGTAACCGATGGAAGCGCCGCTATAGCGCATCCTGGGAGTAAATTGTTCGGCGATGAGTGCTGCCTGGGTCCCGTAAACAAGGGAGTGCGGGATCGCTCCTAGCACAATTCCCAGAACGATCACGGCAGGATTGCGCGTATCGAGCAACTCAAAAAACGCAAAGCCGCCGGCTATCATCAACCCGGCTCCCAACATATAGGTACGTTTCCTTCCGAGGCGATCCGAGAGACGAGGACGGCGAGATTCGCCAAGAACAATCCGGCAGGGACGCCAAACTGCGGCCAGGAGGTAATAAATCCCCGCCTTTGCGCCCCACGCGTCCACTCCATCGAGAGCAGCACGGATCCTCCCCATTCACCGCCGACGCCAACTCCCTGGACAAATCTAAGGATTGTCAGTAAAACGGCGCCCCATATGCCGATCTGCGCGTAGTTTGGAACAAATCCGACCCCTACGGTCGCGATCCCCATCAGAAACAACGTCGAGACCAGGGCCGCTTTCCGCCCCATCCTGTCGCCGTATGACCGAAGATCGCGGCCCCGACAGGACGAGCGACGAACCCGACCGCGTAGATCAGAAAGGCCTGAAGCGTTCCTACCAATGGATCTGATTTCGGAAAGAATTCCTTTGCGAAAACAAGTCCGGTTACGGTGCTGTAAAGAAAGAAGTCGTACCATTCGATCGAAGTTCCAATTGTGCTTGCGACGACCGCACGCAAGAGCATCTTTCGATCTTTTTGTTCGGAGTCCAAAGAATTAACCGAAGCAGACATAAAGTGTTCCCGGAGGGATTTTGGCCCGGCCACGATATCTGCTAACTCCCTTGCGCGTCAATGCCGCCATCAAAACAAAGACCCGGCTGATTGTTGGCCGGGTTCTTCACTCAAGCAAATTTTTCTTTGGATCTTAGAATCCTTGAAAAGCAAAACTGGTTGCCGATGAGTCAGAATTTTTTTTGTATACGCGCATTAGTCATTAAGTTAGCTGGTTTTGCTCTTCAAGGAGGCCATTTTGCCCAATTGGGGCTGCTCCCACCGCGACTTTGAGATCCTCGGATATCGCCGCTCTGGAGCGCGGCCTCGCTTAGTTGTACCACCAATGACGATGCCGCCAGTAACGGTGGCGCCAACGAGGATGGTAGTAATAAACGTATCCAGACGGACCCCAGTAATAACCGGATGGGTAATAACCCGGGCCGTAGTAATAGTCAGGGCCATAGTAATAGCCCGGACCATAGTAGACAGGACCAGGAATTCCGATGCTGACGTGAACACCTGCCTGCGATTGGTTTGACGTCAAAAACGCTCCTGCTAGAATTGCCGAGACTATTAAAAAAACCTTTCTCATATCTCTACTCGCTAATCGTGTAGACGCAGCAAATCTCCCTTTATTCAAAATCCTAAGCCGAGCTTCCTGAGTGTTCGACCGCGACAATGCACACATCATCGTCGAATTCAGATTTCTCAGAAAATGCGCATGCCTCTGCTAGCAATGCGTTGAACAATTTCTCGGCAGGAAGATCTGCATGGGAACGCACGCTTTCGATTACCGAGTTCAGCCCGAACTGTTCCCCGGCCGGAGACTCTACTTCGTAGAGCCCATCCGTGAATAGCAGAATGCGATCGTTGTGTTCCAGCCCACAATGAGAAGTCGCATAGTTGATCTCGTCAAAAAGACCTAAGCCGGGACCGGGCCTGCCGGTTTCCGGCACCAGTAGATCGACAGTTGCCGTGGGCCGCCGCAGGCGAATCGGAGCGGGATGACCGGCGTTTGCGAATTGAACTTCTTTTCTCGCAGTGTCGGCGATTACGTAAAAGGCAGTCGCAATAAACGGTTCATCAACTCGCTCCAGGATCGAGCGAAGACGCAGATTCAAAGCGCTGAGGAATCGTCCCGCATTTTGCATTACCCCTCGAAGTTCTTCAAGCAGTGTTCGAATGATTGCGGTTACCAAGGCCGCACGCAAACCATGTCCCATGACGTCACAGATGAAAACGCCCGCCCGATTTTGTGAAAGCGGAAAGATATCGAAGAAATCCCCGCCTACAGCGGCTGCCGGCCGATAGCAATGCGCGAAGGTAAGGGTGCTGAAGCCGGATCGCCCGTAGTCTGAAACAGTGGGATAATCCCGCGGCAAGAGTGCCAACTGCACCTCGCGTGCCATACGAAGATCCGCCTCGAGTTGCGCATTTTTTGCCTCGAGTTCTGCAGTTGTTATCCGCAACCGGTTGCGCTCTTCGGCCAGCGCGTCTTCCATTTGTTTAATAGCAGTAAAATCCTTATTGATTCCGCAAATACCGATGATCTGGCCCTTGGAATCCCTTAATGGCATTTTGGTTGTGTAGTCCCAGGTAACCCTGCCGTCGGGATGGATCAGTTTTTCGATCTTGCCAACCATCGGCACGCCGGTTTCCATTATGCGTTTCTCATCCGCAGAAGCCTCCTTAGCGGTTTCCTCGGACCAGAAGTCAAAGTCACTCTTGCCGATAAGATCGTCCGGATCAGGAACGTCCATGTACTTTGCGACCGCGCGGCTGGCACGGAGAAATCGACCTTGCCTGTCTTTAAAATAAACCTGATCGGGCGTGTTCTCCAACAGAAAGCGGAAAAGGTGCTGAGTCAATGTACTCGCACCTGAATCAGAAGGGAACGGTGTTTTCACGGTGATAGTGGGTTACAATAGGGGGCCGCAACGAATGTTCACGTTGATTTCCAGGTTCATTTGGGAATCACCAGTATTCATTCTGCTCGCAGCCGCTGAATTCTTTGTCTCGAAATGATGCCTAAAGCCAGGATAGAATTTTGCAGCGCGTTGCGTTGAGCGGATGGACTGGGATCGAAGATATCAGATCGGGGATATCCCCTGGGAAAAAGGAGCCCCGGCCCCGCCTCTCCTGGAATGGCTTCAAGCGTGCGGACCTTTACACAGTAACGTTCTTGTTCCTGGCTGCGGATACGGGCATGATGTCCGGGCGATTGCAGCTGCGGCGCCGGACGCCAAGGTTATCGGTCTCGATATTTCCCCATTGGCCATAGAGCGGGCGCGGCAGTTTCCCGTAGCCGGTCAGGAAACTTACGAACTGGGAGATCTCTTTAACCTTGCGCCGGATTTTTCAGGAGAATTTTACTGGGCATTTGAGCATACCTGCTTTTGCGCAATTGATCCTGAGCGGCGGTTTGACTATGTCCGCGCTATTGCCGGCGCACTCCGGTTGCACGGCTTTCTGCTTGCGATTTTTTATCTCAATCTATGGGACGAAGGGGAAGAACCCGCGGAAGGCGGTCCTCCTTTTGGCGTGTCGATTGCGGAACTCGATCAGCTTTTTGGACCCGTTTTCGACCGGATAGATGAAAAGCGTCCTCGCTGTTCTTTTCCAGGGTGCGAGGGCCGGGAAATCGTTAGGCTGCTTCGAAAAAGGTGAGCGTGAGGCCTTGAAGGTGCTGTGATCGGGCTATAGGCCTTGACTCCTGCGTTTGCGGCCCTCTCCAGTTGCATTGGCAACACAGGAATGCGATGTGAAATGCCCAGCGGGGACACAGCGGGGACAGACCTGAAGCGGGATGCATCGCAAAAAGCAAGACTCGAACATCGCAATGCGCATTCTGCGTCCTCGCATGCTTCCTCTGCGTATCCTTGTGCCGCTCATCGTTGCGTGTGCCCTCTTCATGGAAAACCTGGACGCGACCGTCATCTCGACCGCTTTGCCCGCTATCGCCCTGGATCTCCACCAGAGCCCGATCCAGCTCAAGCTTGCTCTGACCTGCTATCTCTTGACACTGGCTGTTTTCATTCCCGCTTCCGGTTGGTTTGCAGATCGATTTGGCACTCGGATCGTTTTCCGAATGGCGATCCTTGTCTTCGCCTTGGGATCAGCTTTGTGCGGTTTTGCGAACTCGATTCAATCGTTAGTGGCAGCCCGGGCGCTGCAGGGAGTCGGTGGAGCAATGATGGTGCCCGTCGGACGTCTAGTGATTCTGCGCACGATACCGCGATCCGAGTTTGTCGGTGCCCTGGCGTGGTTGACAATTCCAGCTTTGGTGGGACCAGTCCTTGGACCTCCGGTTGGCGGATTTATAACCACTTATTTTTCTTGGCGGTGGATTTTCTGGATCAACCTCCCAGTCGCTGCTCTCGGAATGATTCTCGCGACGCTCTACGTTCCGAATGTAAAAGGCGAACGGCTCAATCCATTTGATTACATCGGATTCGTTCTCTCAGGTGTCGGCCTTGCCGCGTTAGTCGCTGGATCTGCGGCCGCAGACCTCAACGGGATGCCGATCGGGTTTGTAGTCGGACTCTTTGCCATTGGGGCCGTTTCAGTCATCCTTTACGTTTTTCATGCGCGTCGCACCGAAGCGCCAATTCTGGATTTGAAGCTGCTGCGATATTCAACTTTCAGGGCTGGAATTGTCGGCGGTTCGCTTTTTCGCATCGGAATCGGCGCGTTGCCGCTGCTTTTGCCGCTGCTTTTCCAGTTGGGGTTTGGGATGACCCCGTTGAGTTCCGGCCTTTTGACTTTCGTGGCCGCGATCGGGGCTATGGGCATGAAAACGGCCGCAGGCGCGATCCTGAAAAGGTTCGGTTTTCGCAAGGTCCTTGCTCTGAACTCCATCATCAGCGGAGCGCTGATTGCGGCTCCGGTGTTTTTCACGCGGGTTACCCCCATATGGATCATGTTGGTTGTTCTCTTCATTGGTGGCTTCTTCCGCTCATTACAGTTTACCTGCATCAACGCTATCAGCGTCGCGGAAGTCGATCAGTCGGAAATGAGTCAGGCGACGAGTCTAACGAGCGTGTTTCAGCAACTTGCCCTCAGTATTGGGGTTACAGCAGGGGCTTCAATTCTGCAGCTCTCACTTGCATTTCGCCACAGTGAAACCTTGG
>DASZHC010000193.1:0-46051 GCA_035938215.1 Chthoniobacterales bacterium | reverse complement strand
TGTCTCAACTTTCAACATTCCGCGTACCAACCCAATCAACGACGTTGCCTCGTTTGGAACGGAATGTTGAAAGTTGAGACATGACCCCGTCAGAACAGTTTCCCTTGCCGATCGGAGGGAAGAGCGATCTTGAGCTTATCGTACGCTTTTGGCATGGCAACGCGGCCTTGGGCAGTGCGCTTAATGAAGCCTTCCTGGATCAGATAAGGTTCGTTAACCTCTTCTACGGTGCCGGAATCTTCGCCTACGGAAACAGCGAGCGAATTGAGGCCCACCGGTTCACCTTGGAAGCGAACGACGAGAGCTTCCAAGATCCGCTTATCCATCTCGTCCAGTCCGTCTCGGTCGATATCAAGCATTTCAAGGCCTTTATCCGCGATCGAACGAGTGATGAAGCCGTTTGATTTGACCTGGGCGTAGTCGCGCACCCAGCGTAGCAGATTGTTCGCAATGCGGGGAGTCCCCCGGGAGCGTGACGCAATTTCTTCGCATCCACTGGCGTCAATTCCCACGCCGATGAGACCCGCGCTTCGCTGAACAATCTGGCTCAATTCTTCCAGTCCATAATAGTCGAGGCGGCTGGTCATTCCGAACCTGGAGCGGAGAGGAGCACTGACAAGTCCCGACCGCGTCGTCGCGCCAATAAGCGTAAACTTCGGCAGGTTCAATCGAACGCTGCGGGCATTGGGCCCCTGGTCAATGATGATATCCAAACGGAAATCCTCCATTGCCGGGTACAGGTATTCTTCGATGGCCGGTTGCAGGCGATGGATTTCATCAATGAAAAGAATGTCTCCACGATCGAGGGTTGTTAGGATACCCGCAAGATCGCCGGCCCGCTCTATCATAGGCCCGCTAGTGGTCTTGATATTGACGCCCGTCGCGTTGGCAAGAATGTAAGCCAGCGTCGTCTTCCCCAGCCCGGGCGGGCCACTCAACAATACATGTTCGAGGACATCGCCCCGCTGTTTCGCTGCTTCAACCATCAATTCAAGGCGCTCGCGAACCCTGGTCTGGCCTTGAAACTCGCTAAAGAGTGGCGGCCGCAGGGAGAGATCAAAAGCGCTCTTTGGAGATTGAAGGGTTTCCTGGTAAAAATTTTCCGCCACAAACGATCTGTTTAAGATGCCTCGACATTCCAATGAAACAGAAGTCGCGGAGTTCAAGCAAAAAAATTGGAGTAGCAAACGGATGAATGATACGAATAAAGGGCTGATCGGATCGCAGCCCGATGTTCTTGGACGGATAAGGGATAGCATCTCCCGCTGCGCGTTGAGGATACAGCAGAATAGGGTAACGTGATTTTATTTGATGAATACTACGATTTCGGATTCGCGTGTAATCGATAAAGTTTTGGATGGGGACCGGATCACGCCCGCGAATGCCTTGGACCTGTATCATTTGCCACTCAACGAGTTGGGGCAACTCGCCGATCGACGACGTCAACTGGCGAGGGAGCATGCTTATGAGGGCCGGGGAAGCGAAATCGTTACCTATATCGTTGATCGCAACATCAACTATACGAACGTCTGTAACGTTTATTGCAAATTTTGCGCGTTTTACCGTACTGAGAGGGATGCGGACCACTATGTCTTGAGTCACGAACAGATCGACCAGAAAATTGACGAACTTGTTGCGATAGGCGGGATTCAAATTTTAATGCAGGGTGGCCATCACCCCAAGCTGGGAATCGACTACTACCTGAATCTGCTGCATCACATCCGGGAAAAATATCCACAGATCAACATTCACGCGTTCAGCCCTCCGGAATTTAATCACTTTGCGGAAGTCTTCCGAATGCCGATGCGCGAGGTAATCCAGAAGTTCAAGGATGCCGGCCTTGGATCGATACCCGGCGGAGGAGGAGAGATTCTGGTGGACCGTGTGAGGAATCGGATCTCCCCGCTGAAATGCAATTCCGACCAATGGCTGGAAGTTATGCGAATTGCGCACGAGCTCGGATTGAATAGCAGCGCAACGATGATGTTCGGGCATGTAGAAACCATCGAGGAGCGGATAGAACACCTCGACCGGCTGCGCCAATTGCAGGATGAGACAGGCGGGTTTACTGCCTTCATTTGCTGGACATTCCAACCCGAGAATGTTGTTTTGAAAGCGACACCGGCTGGGTCAGCGGAATATCTGCGGACGCAGGCACTGGCGCGCATCTACCTCGACAATTTCGAGAATCTTCAAAGTTCCTGGGTAACGCAGGGCCCGCGGATCGGGCAAATCGCGCTGCGCTACGGTGCGAATGATTTCGGTTCGGTCATGATGGAAGAAAATGTTGTGAGCCAGGCAGGAACATCGTTTCGCATTACCCGCGAAGAAATTGAGCGTCTCATCGCGGATGCCGGCTTTGAGCCGCGCACCAGGAACAATTGGTACGAACTGAATTAGAGCGTTCCTTCTAGCGAGGCTGCGCCTCAAAGCGACGAGATCTAAGGCTCTGCCAATAAATCCGGCTTTTGGATTTGCTGATTCTCTTTGGATCGGTGCTTCGAATTCTGGAGCGCATGCCTTAAACGGGTTGGTTTTTCTGTTGACGTTTGTGACGGCATCGTCATGAATTACGCCGATTCGCTCTGATCTGTTGTTTGCTTTCAATTCTATGAATTTTTCGAACCCCCTTCGCTGCAACTGGATGTTGGTAGTTTTGGTGCTCGCGCTGATGACTCCACTGGGACGTGCTCAGCAGGCGGCCCCCGGCCAACTTCCGCAGCCTCCGGCCTCTCAGGTTCCTCCAGGCCCTGCACAGGGAACGCAACCGGCGCAAAAGCCTGCGCCGATCGTGCGCCAAATCGAAATCCAGTACGCCGGACCGGCCACCTTGAGCCGTCAGAGAATTCTTTCAAACATGAAGACCACCGTCGGCCAGCCCTATTCGGAGGCGACGATCGAAGATGACGTGCGTTCCCTTTATGGCACAGGTCTCGTGACGAATGTTAGAATTTATGGGGAACCGCTGCCTGACGGCGTGAAAGTGATCGTGGTTGTTCAGACGCGTGTGACGCTCACAGAGGTTGCGATTCAAGGGAACGAAATTGTGAAAACGAAACGTATTCGGCGCGAATTGGGTTTAAAAACCGGTGCCGCGCTGGACGAACAAGCGCTTGAACAGGCCCGCCAGAGGGTGGTGGAGCTGTACCAGAAGCGGGGTTATCCCGATACCGATGTTCAATACAAGGTCGACACGAATGAAGAGAGGGGTACGGCGCGCGTTACCTTTGCTATAAGCGAGGGCAGAAAAGCGGTCGTCAAAACGATTCGATTCGCCGGTAACTATTACCTCAAGCCCAAGCAAATCCGTAAGGTAATGAAGACGAAACAGAATAACATTCTCGGTTTTGTTACTGGAGCGGGCCGTCTGAACAATCAGCAACTTGATGAAGATGTTCAAAAGATAAAGGAGCTATACCAGGACAACGGGTATGCGGATGTACAGGTTACCGACGTGAAGATCGATCGTCTGGACAAAAAGAACGTTGCGATCACGATCTATATCACTGAAGGCGCGCAATACCACGTTGGCACGGTGGCAATTAACGGCCTGCATGTCGTGACCGAGCCAAATTTTCGAAAGGTTATTAAAGTCACAGAAGGGAAGGTCTTTTCTCCGCAGAAGCTTCAAAAGGATATCAAAGCGGTTGAGGATGCTTACGGAGTTGCCGGGTACGCCGATGCAAAGGTGAATGTCGAGACGACGCCCGCCGGACCTGCTCTGGTCAATCTCTCCTATAAGATTGATGAAGGAATTCAATCATTCGTTGAGCATATTAACATCAGTGGCAATACACGAACCAAGGATAAGGTCATACGCCGCGAAATCGTTCTGTCTCCCGGCGATGTGTTTGACACCGTTAGAGTCGACATCAGCAAGAAGCGGTTAGAGGGCCTCCAGTACTTCGAGCGCGTGGATACCTACGCCAGCGACACGGGCGTTCCGGGACGGAAGGATCTGAACGTGGTGGTTCAGGAAAAGCGAACCGGAAGTCTGAATTTCGGCTTGGGCTTCAGCTCAACGGATGGATTGGTCGGTTTTTCTGAGTTGTCGCAAGGGAACTTTGATATTACAAATTGGCGGACGTTTACTGGCGGGGGGCAGAAGTTCCGCGCTCGAGCTCAGCTCGGCACCCTGCGAAAAGACGCAAGCATTGAACTGACAGAACCCTATTTTCTGGATCAGCGATTGGCCTTGGGTGGGCGACTCTTTTACGATAGCTCAAATTATTACAGCGATCAGTATGACCAGCGTAACTACGGCTTCAACATTTTCTTGCGAAAGCCTATTACGAATTTCCTTTCCGCCAGACTCGACTACACCATTCAGGAAATCCAGATCTATAACATCTCATCGAGTATCACGGATGAACTCTTCGAATTGATCCGGTTAGGGGGCGAAGCGAACCTTGAGAGCCGGATGACGCTGGGACTGACTTATGATACCCGGGATAGCGCGTTTTTGACTAGGAAAGGCACAAGAATTGACCTCTCGACCTACACAGCTGGCGGTTTTCTGGGAGGCACGGTTCAGGTTTACGGGTTCGATCTCGACGGATCCCAGTATTTTCACCTGCCCTACGATACGATTCTTCTGGTGAACGGCGAGATTGCTGTGGCTTCGAAATGGGGAGATCAGAATATCGTTCCGATTTACGACCGCCTCTACTTGGGTGGCGCGTATAACCTTCGAGGGTTCAGGTTTCGCGACGTTGGCCCCAAGGATAATAACGGGAATCCGATCGGAGGCGATACGCTTGCTCGGTTTACGCTAGAGTATACGATTCCGATCATTGAACGGGTTCGCGCAGCAGTCTTTTACGATGGCGGCTTTGTCAATCCAGGGGCGTGGAGTTTCAGCCCGGTAAAGGTACCGAACTCGAGAGGAAAATTCTCGGGTGGATTTGCGGAGGACGTTGGTTTCGGCGTACGATTAGACTTGCCAATAGGCCCAATTCGGCTTGATTACGGTTTTCCAATCCAAGAGGATAGTTTCAGCAGCAGGAGCGGTCAGTTCCAATTTAGCGTCGGATATCAATTTTGAACGGAACCTCTCTCTGGTGGTCTGAGGTCCAGTCTCATTCGTTTATTTGTGAGCTCTATTTTTATGAAGAAATCCTCATTCTTAACGTTGATCGGTGCGCTGGCTTTGGGCTCTAGCTTGGCCTCCCCCGCGCATGCTCAAATGAAGGTCGGCACCATCGACATGCAAAAGGTCTTTACGGCCTACTACAAGACTCATGAAGCTGAAGACAAGCTCAAGGATGCTCAGAAGGCGTACAAAGATGAGCTCGATCAGCGGATGGAGGCTTACAAGAAGAATCTCGACGGGATCAATAAGCTGAACGAAGAAATTAATAAACCCGAACAGAGCAGCGCTTCGAAGGATCAAAAAGCGCAGGAACGCGACTCCAAGATCTCAGAAACGAAGGGCTTGGAGAAGGAAATCTCTGATTTTCGGGCGACTCGCGAGAAGCAAATCCAGGATCAGTTGAAGCGGATGCGCGACGAGATCGTGGAAGAGATAATGAAGGTCGTCAATGACCAGGTAAAGTCGCAAAGCTACGATGTCGTCTTTGATCGCTCGGGATTTAGCGCGAACAATATTGTCCCAGTATTGCTATACTCGAAGGACAACTACGATTTTAGCGAGTCCGTGATAACGAAGTTGAATTCAAGTAGACCGGCTGCGGGTTCTGCCCCTGCCCAGAAAGCAGGACCTTCGTCGACCAATACCCCGGCAACGACGGTCAAACCGGCAGGCGATTTGAAGAAACCCAGGTGATCCGACGGGGTCATGTCTCAATATTCAACACACGCCTGAAGGCTCGCCAGGAACCGGCGGTTTCTAGTGGCTGGCCAGCAATGGCCTTTATTCCCGTTGGTCGGTCAGTCAGCCGATGTTCTCGGAAATCCAGGACAGATAGGCCGGCAATCCCTTGGAGATTTGGGTTGCAATCAACTCCGGCAGTTCGTAGGGGTGCAACTCCTTAAAGGCTGACTCCAGTAGAGCGAATTTGTTCCCGGTGGTTTTCAGGATAGCCAGGACTTCGGGCGACCGATCGATCTTTTCCTTCCACCTATAAATCGATTCGACGCCAGGCAAGATATTGCCACAGGCAATCAACTTGCTCTCAACCAACCGACCAATGACTCTTCGAGCGCTCTCCAGATCGGGAAAGGTGCAAAAAACGGTCAGGTACTCGTCCTTCATGTCGGGCGTCACCGAAGAAATCGGTCAAGATTCTCGTCTTCCCAGCGTCTCGCTCTGGAATAACAGTGAAACTGGCGTTCACGCCTGTAAAATTCTCGAGTGTGAACCCTTCGGCGTCCGTATTCGTTAATCTCTTCAGGAACAACGGCGTGCAGCATCTCGTGGTAGACGACGTATTCGAGGAACCAGGTAGGGACAAATGGTGCATCCAGTAGGGGATGGATGCGGATCATTTTGTCTTCCTCCTGTATTGTTCCGAAGACAAAATATTCCTTGGGGGGGCGCCTCCGCCTACGGCCCCAGGTAATCTTGTATCCCTTGAGCGCATTACAAAAATATTCGGCGTTCAATTTGTCGAACATCACCTTTAGGTCAAAATACTGACCTTCGGGGGAAAAAAGGAGCTGCCGTTGGACGGGAAGCTTTTTGAATGAAAGTTTTCTCTTTCGCTTTCCCATAGGACAAGTGCCCATATTTTAGAGGCTAAAAGACAAGTCGCAACCAGAAACGGAAAAGTTGGGAACAAAAATTTCTGCTCCGTCGTTCGACGCCGAATCAGCCGAAAAACTTTGGGGTTTTTTCTGCGCGTCCTATCCTTGAGGTGACAAGCAAATATACAGACCATTGCGAGGTCAGGAGGCTCGTGCCAGCTACAATGCATGGTGGCTGCAAGCTTATACTTCGGGGGCCTCCTCCACTTCATCCTGGGAGACTACGGGTGCTATGTCTTGCAACGTCTCTCCCTCCCGGAGATCCATTAGCTTTACTCCCATTGTGTTGCGACCGGTCTCTCGCACTTCGCTTACTCGAATCCGGACCATTTGCCCTCCGTTCGTGATCAACATCAACTCGTCCGATTCATGGACGGTCAGTGCGCCAACCACGTCTCCGGTTCGTTCCCCGGTTCTCATGGTTATGATTCCTTTGCCACCTCGAGACTGAACCCGATATTCTTCGAAGCCTGTTCGCTTTCCGATTCCATTGGACCCCGCTACGAGCAACTGGGCGTCGGCAATAACTTTGGCTATCCCTAAAACTTCGTCGCCCGACTCAGGCCGAATGCCCCAAACGCCTACGGCATTTCGACCCATATCCCGAACTTCAACTTCGTGGAAACGAATACTGATTCCCCGGCGCGTAATAAGAACTACTTCGTCATTGCCATTGGTGAGAAGCGCGTCGATCAACTCATCCCCCGGCTCAATTTGAATCGCAATGATGCCTCCTTTCCGCACGTTCGCAAAATCCGCAAGGTTCGTCTTCTTAACGATGCCTGACCGAGTGGCAAACATGATATGCAGGGCCGGATTCCACGTGCCACCCTCGGTGTCAGCCTCCCCGCCTTCTCCCTTTGCTTCAATCCGAAGAGTCGCCGCGATTTTCTCGTCGGGCCTCAGCTCCAGCAGATTGGCAATGGAACGGCCTTTTGAGGCACGGCTCATCTGGGGGATCTCGTAAACCTTTTCCACGTAACAGCGGCCCGTCCGCGTGAAAAACATCAACGAATCGTGCGTGCTCGCGGTGAAAAGGTGTTCGACGAAATCCCCCTGATCACCGGCCATTTGCGATTCGCGAGTCGCCATCCCAATCACGCCGCGGCCACCGCGACGCTGGGCTCTAAATTCACTCTCTGCGGTTCTTTTGATGTATCCGCCATGGGTGATCATGATAATACACCCTTCGTTTACGATCAGATCCTCGATGTCAATTTCTCCCTGTTCGGGAACAATCTCGGTAAGCCGTTCACTACCGTACTTCTCTTTAATGCGAACAAGTTCATCCTTGATGATTGTCATCACGCGGTCCGCTCGATTCAGAATATCGATCAGATCATCGATCTTCCGTATAACTTCACCATATTCGTTGATGGTCTTTTCGCGTTCGAGACCGGTTAGCTGGTACAATCGCAGGTCGAGAATCTGGTCCGCCTGATGTTCGCTGAAGACATAACGACCGTCGATCAATCGAGCTTCGCTTCGTATCCGAACACCAATGCCCTCGACAGTTTCCCTGCTGAATTCATATGCGAGGAGTTTAACTCGTGCTTCCTCGCGATTGGCGGAACTGCGGATGATCTCGATAAAGTGATCGAGATGCGCTAACGCAATTAAATACCCTTCGAGCGTCTCTGCTCGCGCCTCGGCCTGTCGCAACAGAAATCGTGTTCTGCGTAGAACAACATCGCGACGATGCTCGATATAGCATTGAAGCGCCTCCTTAAGCGAAAGCAGTTTTGGGCGGCCATGATCGATAGCGAGCATGTTGACCGCAAACGAGCTCTCCATGGAGGTATGCCTGTAGAGGTTGTTCAGGACGACTTTCGAATTTGCGTCCCGCTTCAATTCGAGCTCAATACGAGTATTTTCGTCCGATAGATCTCGGACGTCGCTTATATCTGTAATGACTTTCTCCTGAATCAGTCCGGCAATGCGCTTTATGAGTTCTGCGCGATTGACGTTAAACGGGATTTCAGTAATGACGATTTGTTCCCGACCGTTCCTGGCCTCTTCGATTGCCGCTTTGCCGCGAACCTTAAGGCTTCCTCGGCCAGTTTCGAAGTATTGCCGGATCCCGGTCACGCCATAGATAGTACATCCGGTCGGAAAATCCGGTCCTTTGATCAGCTTAAGAAGGTCATCAACGGTGATCTCTGGATCATCGATGAGCGCACAAATGCCAACCACGACTTCACCCAGATTGTGCGGAGGAATATTAGTCGCCATGCCGACGGCGATACCCGTGCCTCCGTTTATCAAGAGATTCGGAAACGCGGCAGGGAAGACGGTCGGCTCCTGCGTCGTATCATCGTAGTTTGGAACAAAGTCGACCGTGTCTTTGTCCATATCCTCCATCAGAATCGAGCCAAGATGTGTCAACTTCGCCTCGGTATACCGCATGGACGCCGGAGGATCGCCGTCCATCGATCCAAAGTTTCCCTGGCCTTCGATGAGAATTTCTCGCATTGCCCACGGCTGAGCCATATGCACGAGCGTGGGGTAAATGGCCATGTCACCGTGCGGGTGATAATTACCCATCGTCTCGCCAACGATCTTGGCGCATTTACTATGCTTCCGGTTCGGGAGGAGTCCCAGACCGTTCATCGCGTACAGGATGCGCCTCTGGGAGGGCTTCAGCCCGTCGCGGGCATCAGGAAGAGCCCGCGAAATGATGACAGACATGGAGTAATCGAGAAATGATTTCGACATCTCCTCTGCCACGTTGACCGGTTCGACTTTTTCATTGGGGTGAATTGGCATTTGAAAAGTCCTTCAAATTTTTCCGATTTCTCTCTTCTCTGGACGGTCTAACAATCGGGTCCGGAGAAATCAGGCGAATCGCAAAAGGCAAAATTGGTAGAAGCATCGATTTCCCCCAGAAGGAGCCCTTAACGAGCGGTCAAAAATCGCGATTGACGCCGCTCTAAACACTGCGGTCGGTCGGGAGTCTCCCAGGGAAATCAGACGTCAAGGTTTCTCACATTCAGAGCATTATCCTCGATGAAGGCACGGCGCGGCTCCACCACGTCGCCCATCAAGATCGTGAACATCTTGTCCGCTTCCCCGGCATTATTCTCGTTAAGATCTACCCGGAGAAGCTTGCGGTGCGCAGGGTCCATTGTCGTTGCGAAGAGTTCTTTGGCGTTCATTTCGCCCAAACCTTTAAACCGCTTGATCTGTACACCCCTGCGACCGATTTCCTTGATCACGTCAAGGATTTTCGGGATGGAGAAGATCGGCGTCACAACCGCCCTTTCGCCTTCTCCCTCTATCAACTCAAAGAGAGGCTCATGGCTTGCCGAGTAATGGTCGATAGTCATTCCGCGCCTCTCGAGTCCCTGAAAGACCTTTGCGACGGCATTCGACTCGTGAAGCTCAACCCGACGCGCTCTCCGGCGCATATGCGGGGCGATAGAACCGCTTCCATTCCCGTTGGCAGGAGGAGTGGCGCTCGGCGTTGCCCCGTCGCCGTTTTCGGCGGCTGTGTCCTCTTCGTAAAGATCTAGATCCAGATTCTGATCCGCGAAGTCCCTGAGTTCGGCTTCGTCGTGGAAATACTTGACGTATTCGTTGTTTCCCTCGCGTACTTTTACCAAATATTCGGGAAGCTTGCCTGAAACTGCGCTTCGGTGAGACAGGTACTCTTCAAAATCGCCTCCATGACTCCTGATTGAATCGCTGAGCTTCGATAATCGCTCAAGCAGATCGAGCACTTCTCCAAGTTGCTCCCGGTTAAATTCTCTGCCGTCTGCCAGATGTTTGAGGCGCACCTCCTCCGCCCCTAGAGCGATGAGAATTTTGCTGAGCTGCGCGTCGTCGTCCACGTATTCCTCGCGTTTTTTTCGCTTGATCTGATAAAGAGGCGGTTGGGCGATATAGATATGACCGCGTCGCACAAGTTCCTGCATCTGGCGATAGAAGAACGTGAGAAGAAGCGTCCGAATGTGCGAGCCATCCACATCCGCATCCGTCATTATAATGATCCGGCCGTACCTAAGCCTTTCCAGGTTGAATGACCCTTCGCCATCACCATCGCCGATCCCGGTGCCAATGGCCGTTATCATTGTCTGGATCTCCTGATTCTGAAGCACCTTGTCCAGGCGCGCCTTCTCGACGTTAAGGAGCTTCCCTCGGATTGGAAGGATCGCCTGGAATCTGCGGTCGCGTCCCTGTTTCGCCGAGCCACCCGCAGAATCTCCCTCAACAATGTACAGTTCTGTCAGGGCTGCATCTCGTTCGGAGCAATCGGCGAGTTTGCCGGGAAGCCCTCCGCCGGTTAGGGCGGTTTTGCGAACTGCTTCTCTTGCTTTTCGTGCGGCTTCCCGCGCGCGTGCCGCCATCAAGCATTTTTCGATGACCTTCTTTGCGACAGCGGGGTTCTCTTCACAAAAACGGCTCAGGCCTTCGTAAATCACAGATTGGACGACCGGCTTAATCTCGTTATTGACCAGCTTGCTCTTTGTCTGAGAACTGAATCGGGGATTTGTGAGTTTGATGCTGAGAATGCACACAATGCCTTCCCGCAAATCATCGCCGGTCAGGTCCGGGTCTTTGTCTTTCAGAAGACTATTGGCTTTTGCGTAATTTTTTATCGCATTCGTAAGCCCTGTTTTCAGTCCCTCCAGATGCATTCCGCCATCGCTATTCGGGATGGAGTTTGCAAAACATTGAATGTACTCGGAGTACGCGTCCGTATACTGGAGAACCGCGTCGACGTAACAAACCTCGGGCTTTTCATCGACGAGAAATTCCCTCATCCCGCCGATGACGATCGGCGTAGGATGAATCAACTGTTTGGTCTCGCCAAGTTCCCGCACATATTGTGGAATACCCTGCTTGTAAAGAAAGACCTCGCGCCGGCGCGGTTCTATACGCTCATCCGCCAGATGGATCTCCAGTCCCTTGTTCAAAAAGGCGAGTTCTCGCAGTCGGGTCGCAAGAATGTCGAACTTGAATTCGGTCGTGAGGGTGAATATTTCGGTATCTGGCAAAAAGGTAATGAGAGTGCCGGAAAGCTTGCGGTTCTGGACCTCGCCAATCACCTCGAGTTTTCGGGTGGTCTTTCCCCTGGCGAACACAATGAGATAGACTTTACCGTCTCGAGTGACTTCGGCTTTGAACCACTCGGAGAGGGCGTTAACGCATTTGGCACCAACACCGTGGAGCCCGCCGGAAAATTTGTAAGCGCCTTGCCCAAATTTGCCTCCCGCATGCAAGTTGGTAAGCACCAATTCGATGGCAGGCATTTGAAATTTTGGATGCATTTCGACAGGGATGCCTCGCCCGTTGTCGCGGACTGATACCGAGCCGTCGATATGAATCGTCACATCGATCTTTGAGCAGAATCCGGCAAGATGTTCGTCTATCGAATTATCAAGTACCTCGAAAACACAATGGTGGAGGCCGCGTTCGTCTGGATCTCCTATGTACATCCCGGGCCGCTTGCGAACCGCTTCCAGCCCTTCCAACTTGTCAATTTGCGCTGCGCCGTAATTCGAAATTTCAGACATACCTGAGAGACAGGCCTGAACTAATGAAGAGACCTGATAACCGCCTTTGTTAACGCTATATTAGGGCCTGAAGGAGGTATTTGCAAGCAATCACAATCCCCAAGGGATTGTGTATTTGCAACATGGATCCTCAGTATATTGCGCTCTGAGCTGTGTGAATAGCCGCACCGTTGAGGTGGATCTCCGAGGAGACAATTTCGGGATGCGGTCGGCTCGGAGATCTACCATTTGGTTTAAGTGAACGATCGCTCGGTAGGAGCGGATCTCCGAGCCGCCCGGTCAGATAGTTCGCCTCGGAGATAGGACCATCCACGCGTCAGTGACAGACCGGGTCGAAATCGGCTTCCGGTTTTGCAACACGCCAACCTGAGCTACCTTCCTTTCGCGATGGAGAGCTACGATTTTGTTGTTATTGGGGGAGGCAGTGCCGGCTACTCCGCAGCCGCGACCGCTGCACATTTGGGGCTGAAATCTATTTGCATTGAAGGAGCAGAGGAACTCGGAGGGCTGTGCATCCTTCGCGGGTGCATGCCGAGCAAGACGTTTATCGAATCGGCCAACCGTTTTTTAACATTGCGCAAGGCGGAAGAGTTTGGGCTGAGCGCTGGGCATTTGGCCTTTGATGCTGCGGCGATCATAAGACGCAAAAGAAAACTAATCGGGGGATTTGCCGAATATCGAGCGCAACAATTGAACTCAGGTCTTTTCAGGCTGGCGCGGGGTCGCGGCGCGTTCGTTGATCCGTTTCATGTCAAAGTGAGCTTCAGAGACGGCCGTGAAGAGACAATCGAGGGAAAAACATTCCTGATTTCTACCGGCTCAGTTCTTAATACGGTTGAAGTGCCCGGTCTGGATAAGGTTGGTTTTTTGCATAGCGATGTTGCCTTGGATACCGAGCGCTGGCCACGGTCAATCATTATTCTGGGAGGTGGTGCAATCGCTCTGGAATTCGCACACTTTTACAATGCGTTTGGAAGCACAGTAACAATTCTTCAGCGGAGCGGGCAGATCATCAAGGAATCTGACCGCGATATCGCTACTGCTCTAGCAGACGCGTTTCAAAATCGTGGAATAAAAATAATCTGCGGTACGAAGCTCAAAGCGGCCGAATTATCCGAAAGCGGCAAGCTTATTCGGTACGAAAAAGATGGCGTCGAGCACGTTCTTGAGGCGGATGAGATCTTTTTTGCGCTGGGACGCAAGCCTGCGGTCGAAGGGGTTGGTCTAAGGGAAGCCGGAGTCGGCGTCGGCATGGGCGGAACGGTAACGGTTAGCTCAACGATGCAGACATCGCAGCCGCATATTTTCGCTTCGGGCGATGTGACGGGGCTGCATGAGATTGTTCATATTGCGATTCAACAGGGCGAAATCGCCGCTCGCAACGCGAAGAAACTTTTGGACGGAAAAGCTCTCGAGGCAATTGATTATCGGCTCAAGCTTTTTGCCATGTTTTCAGAGCCGCAACTCGCCGTGGTTGGCCTCACTGAGCGCGAAGCCGAGGAGCAGGGGATTGCCGTGCGTGTCGCAAGGTATCCTTTTCATGATCATGGGAAATCGATGGTGCGCGGAGATGTCGAGGGTTTCGTCAAATTAATCGTGGAAGCCCGAAGTGGCGAGATCCTGGGCGGTGCAGTCGTGGGCCCGGAAGCGTCGGAGTTGATTCATGAAATCGTCGTAGCGATGCATTTTCACGCGACGGCGGATGTGCTGTCAAAAATTCCGCACTACCATCCGACGTTGAGTGAGATCTGGACTTATCCGGCTGAAGAGCTAGCGCCCCGTCCGTGATATAGCATGCTGCCCTTAGTGTCCTCTCCCCGAAATAACATGCCATTCGTTGCGAGCAAAATGGGCCGCCGGCAAGGCGCGAGGAGCGGGATGCGCCCTCAAACGCCAGTCCGGCTCGGACCGCCTTGCCGGCGGCCCATTTTGCTCGCAAGCAAAAGAACAAACCCATCGTTGACACTCCATTTCCCCCCCTTCATAGTTGCGGGCGTGCTGAAGAAGTTTATCCCCCAAAAGCCGGGGCAAACGCCACCTGTGGAAGATGCTGGATCTGGGGAGAGTCCTCCAACTCCGCCGGCCGCAGAACCGAAAACTGTAAATAAACCAACATCCGTTATGGCAGATACACCGAATAAGAATAACCTCTCAAAGGACGTCGAGATTAAGGGGTCCATTAAGTTCGCAAATGAATTCATTTTTGATGGAAATTTGGAGGGCGAAATTTCATCCGTTGACGGTATTCTGACAGTCGGCGAAAACGCGGATGTTCGTGGAGAAGTCAAGAGCAAGACTGTCATCGTAAAGGGCAAGGTGCACGGCAATATTACGGTCCAGGAGCGTTGCGAACTGCATTCTCGTTCCCAGTTGATCGGAGATTTGAAGGCAGCTCGCCTCGTGATCGAAGAAGGTGCCACGTTTGTCGGAAAATCGGAGGTTACGCCGAACAAAAATATCGTTAAGGACCTGAATATCCCTCATAAGGAAGAACCGCAGAAGATTGGTGCTCCACGCTGAGGAGTTCTGAGTGGCTGCGAAAGGACGGATCGAAGTACGTTGTCCTCACTGCGGTAACACTCAGATAGAGCCCGAGCTTGCGAAGTCGACCTACTGCCGAAAATGCGGCGGTTATGTTCAGCTAGGCAAAGCTCAGAAATCGAGTGGCCCACAGGGGGTAGAGAAACAGCCGTCGGTTCTTCAGAAACTGAAGAACTTTCTGGGTGTTCAACGCACGGTCATAGCGCACTGCTTCGAATGCGCCGGAAAACGTGAGATTCCGAAAAGCGCAACGTCAACAATCTGTCCTCAATGCGGCGCCTATATCGATATTCAGGATTATCGCGTCGTAGGGAATTTCAGCCGATCGATACGGACCCGTGGGAGTGTCATCGTCACGAGCAAAGGTGACCTGAGCAGCAATCGGGTCATTTGCGATTCTGCCGAGATCCGGGGAGCGATGCGCGGAAGCTTGGTCTGTAACGGGAGTGTTCGCATTAAGACTAAGGGCAAGATCACAGGTAGCATCCAGGCTAAATCGGTCTACATAGACAAGAGGTGCGAAGCTGAATTCGTGAGGCCGATTCGTGCCGAAAGAGTGGAGATCGAGGGCACTATTTCTGCCCGGATCATTTCCACCGGTACAGTGATCATCCAGAAAACAGGACGATTCACCGGCGCCTTGTTCGGCCGCGGATTCACAGTCGAAAAAGGAGGCGAATTCTTTGGTGAACTCTCGATTGGAAATGTGGAGCTGAAACAAGGCGAGCTGCTTGAGGTGCCCAAGCGTTCGCCAAAATCTACGGAAAAACCGGAGGCGGGAGCCGATTTCAGTCTCGCGGTCGCGTAGTTAAAACGCATAGGGGTGGACCAAGCTGGGGGAGCGTTTTTAGCTATGCTTCCGATAGGTACAAAGTAAATGGACGCCATTGCTGGCCGACCCCTTGGAGGTCGTCCCCTCCGTCGGCGCCGTGTAACGGTGTTGATTTAAGGTCGGCAACGGTTGCGAGGGGCCGGCAGACCGTTACGGCTCCGGCTTTGGGGAGCCGGCGCCTGTCGGCGACGTTGATTCAGACGGCGTTGCTGAGGCGGCACTTCCTGGCGTTCCCGAAGCTGAACTGGTCGGTGTCGTCGAAGCGGAACCTGCTGGTTTCTCCGCCGATTGTGGCTTCGGCGGGGCCGCAACCCTATCGCCTAAGCTTCCCGCTTCATGCGATGCGATCCCTGCTGCGGTGCTTTCAGGGAAACGTTGGACTATACTTTCGTAAAGAGCCTGCGCTTCCTTCAACTGACCTTTTGCCGCGGTAATTCGAGCTTCATGGAAAAGGGCCATCGGCGCTTGAAAGGAGTTTCCGAAAAGTGTCGCGACTCGTCTCCAGTATTCAAGCGCCTTATCCGGATTCTTTTCTGATTCCGCGTTGGCGGCTAGCCCCACATAGCCGTTTACAACCAGCGGGTGTTTCGGGAACTGCCGGATGAATGTTTCGTAGTTCGTATCGGATTCCGGATACTTGCCGTCCTCCCTTAGTTTCGCTCCGATGCGAAGATAAGCGTTGCCTGCCGCGACGGAATTCGGATACTGGCGAATTACGGCCTGCCACGCCTCGATCGATTGCGCGGCTGAGTAGGCTTTTTCTGCGTTCTGAGTCTGGATAATCTGCAACCCGAAATAAATGCTGCCGCAGAGCAAAACCAGAACGGCCAGAGCCGCCCCGAAAACGATTTTTTGTTTGTGAAGTGCCCAAAACACCTCCGGATCAAAGGAGGAAATGGGTTGAGACGGTTCGGCCATGGGTTGACTAGTCATTCGCTTCGGTCGCGCCTCAGACCATCGAGATGTAGGGTGGCGAGCACGCGGTGGGAGCAGCGCTGCCTGAACGAGGTGACCCGGCTATAGAATCCTTGACAAGCAAAATCACGTAACGATTTATGCGCGGATACGGAAAAGACGTGACTCATCTGCAACCGGTTTTGCTTTTCAAGGATTCTAGGCGCCGATCTCGGCTCGAGCTTCGTCGGCAAGCGCCGTGCTCAAATAACGCTCTCCAGTCGAGCATGCAATCGTAACAATTAATTTGCCCTTGTTTTCGGGCCGCTTAGCCACCTCGATCGCCGCATGGACGTTTGCTCCGGAACTTATTCCGGCCAGAATGCCTTCTTCTTTGGCCAAACGCCGAGCCATCGTGAATGCATCCTCGTTCGAAACCGTGATGACTTCGTCTACAATCTTTAAGTGTAGATTGTCTGGAACGAACCCTGCACCGGTTCCTTGAATTTTGTGTGGACCGGGCCTGAGTGGTTCGCCCCGAATGGTCTGAAGGATCACCGGAGAGTCCTTGGGTTCCACCGCAATCGCCTGAAAAGAAGGCTTTCGTTCCTTGATAAGTTCGGCTACGCCGGTGATGGTGCCGCCAGTGCCGACCGCAGAAACAATAATATCGACCTCTCCAGCCGTATCCGCCCAAATCTCTTCCGCCGTTGTTTTTTGATGAATGATCGGGTTCGCGGGGTTATTAAATTGTTGGGGCATCCAGGAGTCTGGAGTTGTCTTCAAGATCTCTTCGGCTCGAGCAATGGCTCCTTTCATTCCCTCTGACCCCGGCGTCAAAACCAGCTTTGCGCCGAGCATGGCAAGCAGAGTACGACGCTCCATGCTCATGGTTTCGGGCATGGTCAAAACGAGCTTGTAACCCTTTGCAGCACAAACGAAGGCGAGCGCGATTCCGGTGTTGCCACTCGTCGGTTCTACGATGAGCGTGCTAGGCTTTAATCTTCCTTCCCGCTCGGCAGCCTCGATCATAGCCATCCCGATCCTGTCCTTGACACTACCTAATGGATTGAAGAACTCGAGCTTTAGGGCGATCACAGCATCGAGGCCCTGCGTGACGCGATTCAGCTTCACCAGCGGTGTGTGACCGACTGTTTCGACTATATTATTATAGAGTTTGCCGTTTGTTTGCATTGCCTAGGTGGTTTATGGGTTTAGGAATCGGCGGAAACAGGTTACATACACGAAGCCGGAGAGCGTTCAAGTGACGAACGAATTCGATCACGGGTTGCGATGCGCTGACCGGCGGTGCCGCTCAAACAATCAGAACGAAAGGCAATCTATGGCGGAGTTATTGAGGCCTGAGGCAGTCCAGGTTTTACTGGAAGAAGTTCCGAAGTGGCGGTTATCGGATAACAGCATCGAGCGGACTCTTACATTGGAGGGATTTCCTGCTGCCATAGAATTCGTCGTCCGGCTCGCGAGAGATGCTGAGGAGATGAACCATCATCCGGATATCGACATTCGTTGGAATAAGGTGAAGCTTGTTCTTTCGACCCATTCAGCCGGTGGATTGACCGATCTGGACTTTCTGCTGGCGCGCAAAATTGACAAATTGAATACCGAGTAAGGTGTGCACGAGGCGACCGGGAGGGACGGCCTCCGTGCCGTCCCATTTGTGATTTCCAGCCACGGTAGGAAGGGCAAAAAATGGGACGGGACGGAGCCCATCCCTCCCTGTAAATAGTGAGGCTCGCCGCGGTTGCCGGGCGAGCCTCGTTTCAGTGACGTAAGCCGAATTCTGTTCCCGCTTACGCGGGCGGCGGTCATTTATCTCGCTCGGATGCCCGAACGCCCCGCACCATTTTGGCGGCGCTTTGCCACTTTCGGCGCTTCGGCACAGCCAAAGTGGTGCGGGGTGCGACTAGTACCCGAGGTTTCAAATTTCCGCTTGCGCGGAAAAAATCGGGCAAGGCGACCCTGTCCTCTGCTTTGTCTTGCACCGCATGGGGTTTCTCATGCGACCTCGTTCACACGAAGGTCCGGTGGGCTCTTACCCCGCCTTTTCAACCTTGCCCCGCACCACTTTGGCGGCGCTTTGCCATTTTTGGCGCTTGGGCGCAGCCAAAGTGGTGCGGGGCGGTATATTTTCTGTGATACTTTCCGTCATTTGGAGCTTTCGCCCCAACTGCCCTCGCTTTTCGCGAGGCATGCTGCCTTGTGGTGTTCGGACTTTCCTCTGGCACAACAAGGGATTGCACCAGCGACCACCCGTCACAGCCCTACTCATACCACAAACAGCTGCGGAGTTCCACTAGCAGAGCCACCGCGGCCACAGAGCGGCTGGCAGGGTGAACGGATTTCCTGATGCATCGGGCTTAAAGTGTGCTAATTTTGCCGTCTTGTTTTCCAGGGTAATCGCGGGTTACGGGTTTCGGGAAAAATGTCTTGCGTGACTTTGGAAAAATAATATAGTCCCCGCTCCTCCGCGTCTGGCGGAAGAGGACTTGCTGCCAGAGCGGCTTTTTTATCCCCGGATAATCGGGATTGAACCTGATTTTTGTTAAATGCCAACCATTAACCAGCTCGTAAGAAAGGGTCGCAAGAAGATTGCGGTGAAATCAAAATCTCCCGCACTCACAAATAGCCCGCAGCGCCGTGGAGTCTGTGTGCAAGTGATGACACGCACGCCGAAGAAACCGAACTCGGCGCTGCGAAAAGTCGCCAAAGTGCGCCTGACAAACGGGTACGAGGTAATTGCCTACATCCCCGGCGAAGGTCATAATCTTCAGGAGCACTCGATCGTGCTGGTTCGTGGGGGTCGAGTAAAGGATTTGCCGGGTGTTCGATATCACATCGTTCGTGGAACGCTGGACAGCCTCGGGGTTGATGGTCGTCGTCGCAGTCGCTCCAAATACGGGGCGAAGCGGCCCAAGGAGGGTGGGGAGGCCGCAGGCACGAAAGGCAAAAAGAAATAAATTGGGCGGGAGCATGATTGTTCCCGCGGAAAGAATCTATGTCACGTCGTCGCAGAGTCATTCATAAGATCGAATCTTTAGACAGCCGGTATGGCAGCCCTGTCGTCGCCCGTCTGATCAGCACGGTCATGCGCAGCGGCAAAAAGGCGGTCGCGGAGCGTATTGTGTACGAGGCGATCGAAAGGAGCCGGGAAGGTTCTGACTCTGTCGACCCCTTGGATACCCTTCACAAAGCGCTGGAAAATGCCAAGCCGCGGCTTGAGGTCAAGTCTCGTCGCGTTGGTGGAGCGACTTATCAGGTCCCGGTCGAGGTCCCTCAGGAGCGTCAAGTTTCCCTTGCAATGCGATGGATCGTGACTTTTGCGAAAAATCGCCGGGGAACAATGATAGATAATCTCGCAGCGGAAATCAAAGATGCGTCTCTCGGACAAGGGAACGCGATCAAAAAGCGGGATGACACACACAAAATGGCTCAGGCCAACCGGGCGTTTGCTCATTTCAGGTGGTAACCTTTATGTCTCCAACTGTTTTAGAGAAGGCCAGGCTTATGACGACCAATCCTAATTCTCCGGACCGCGCTTATCCTCTGGAACGCACTCGAAATATCGGTATCAGCGCGCACATCGACGCAGGTAAAACAACCCTGACTGAACGAATTCTGTTTTACACCGGGATGATCCATAAGATCGGCGACGTGGATGACGGTAACACTGTCACGGATTGGATGGAGCAGGAGCGCGAGCGTGGTATAACGATCACCTCGGCGGCGACTACCTGTTTCTGGAATCAGCGCAAGGAGAAAGGTGTTTTCAAACTGTTCGAAAATCAGAAACAGCGGGTGAACATCATCGACACGCCGGGCCACGTTGATTTTACGGCCGAGGTGGAACGCTCTTTGCGAGTCCTTGATGGCGCGATCCTGGTTTTTGACAGCGTTGCGGGGGTTCAGCCTCAGACCGAGACTGTTTGGCGCCAAGCCAATAAATACAACGTTCCTCGAATCTGCTTTGTCAACAAGATGGACAAGATTGGGGCGAATTTTGGAAATGTAGTTCGGGAGATTCGCACGAAGCTCGGTGCCAACGCCTGGCCGGTTCTTATTCCCCTTGGCAAAGAGGATCACCTGCGGGGCCAGCTTGATGTTATCAACAAGAAGGCCATTATCTATTCTGACAGCGATGCGTTCGGTTCAACTTACGAGGTGACCGAAGTTCCCGAAGAGCATAAACAGGCGATCGACCAGGCTTACAAAGATCTCGTCGAGCAAGTAGCTAACCTTGACGACGAAGTCGGAACTATATTCCTCGAAGAAAAGCCCGTAACGCCAAAAGATCTGAAGGCAGGAATCCGTCGGCTGACCATCCAGAACAAGTTTATCCCGGTCGCTGGCGGTTCTGCATTTAAGAACAAGGGGGTACAGTATCTTGTCGATGCTGTAGTCGACTATCTTCCGAGTCCGCTCGATATTCCGCCAGCCGCCGGGATTGACCCCGACGCCCACGAACCGAAAACCGCTCCCACGGATGACAACGCGAAATTCTGTTCCCTCGCATTCAAGCTCTGGAGCGATCCATTCGTCGGTAAACTCGTTTTCTTCCGTGTCTACTCCGGAAAACTCTCAAAAGGAGACACGGTCTACAACCCGCGGACTAACAAGCGCGAGCGCATCAGCCGCTTAATTCAAATTCAGGCGGACAAGCGAGAAGATATTGAGACCTGTTACTCTGGAGATATCGCCGCTATCGTAGGAATTAAGAATATCACCACGGGTGATACCCTTTGCGACGAAGATTTTCCCATCCTTCTGGAACCGCCGTCATTTCCAGAGCCGGTTATTTCGATGGCGATCGAGCCAAAGACTAAACTTGATCAGGAGAAAATGAGTACGGCCTTACAGCGACTGGCTGAGGAAGATCCGACGTTCCGCGTTTATACGCACGAGGACACGGGGCAAACAATCATTGCAGGGATGGGCGAACTCCACCTCGAAATCATTCGCGATCGAATGTTGCGGGAGTTCAAGGTAGATGCGAACGCCGGGAAGCCGCAGATCGCTTATCGCGAAACGATTACAAGGAACGCGACGGGCGAGGGCAAGTTGATCAAGCAGTCAGGCGGCCGAGGTCAGTATGGCCACGTCGTGGTCAACGTTGAACCGAGGGAGCGAGGGAAGGGCATCACGATTGAAAACAAGATTGTTGGCGGCGCAATTCCTAAGGAATACATCCCGGCCGTGAAAAAGGGAATTGAAGAAGCGGTCCTCAACGGGGTGGTTGGCGGCTATCAGGTCATCGATTTTTACGTAGAGATCGTGGATGGGTCCTACCACGACGTTGATTCGAACGAACTTGCATTCAAGCTCGCTGCGATCTTTGCAATGAAAGATGCCTTCAAAAAGGGAAACTCGATTTTGCTCGAGCCCATCATGAAGGTGGAGTGTGTGACTCCCGACGAATATCAGGGAGACATCATGGGTGATTTAAACCGCCGACGGGGTCGCATCATGAATATGGAGGCGAAAGATTTTGCCACCATTGTGCATGCAGAGGTGCCTCTTGCCGAAATGTTTGGATATGCGACCGCGATTCGCTCGCTTTCCAAGGGACGCGCCTCCTATTCGATGGAGCCATCTCACTTTGAGCCGGTTCCGACCCAGATCGTCGCGGCCGTCTTGGACCAGAAAGGAGCCTAATCTTATGACGAACGGTCAGCGCATCCGCATCCGCCTGAAAGGCTTTGATTATCGCATGCTCGATCAGTCTGCAATGGAGATCGTGGAGACGGCCAAGCGCACGGGCGCCAAAGTTGCCGGTCCGATTCCGTTGCCGACTACGGTTGAGAAATTCACCGTGAATCGTTCGCCGCACGTCGACAAGAAGTCGATGGACCAATTCGAAATGCGCACCCACAAACGGTTACTCGATATTATCGAACCGACCGCCAAGACGGTCGATGAGCTTCGTAAGCTCAACCTCCCCGCCGGCGTGGACATTACCATTAAGATTTAACCTTGGGCCTACGCGACAATGAAGATTGGACTCTTAGGGCGGAAAATTGGGATGACGCGCGTTTACGACGCCAACGGCAAAGCCACACCTGTTACGGTGATCGAGGCTGACGGGAATACGGTTTTGCAGGTGAAGAATCCCGAGCGTGACGGATACACCGCCGTTCAGGTAGGTTTTGATTCGCAGAAAGAATCGCGGGTTCCGAAGCCACTACTTGGCCATTTCAAGAAGGCGAATTCGGAGCCAAAGAAATTCGTACGGGAATTTCGATTGCCCGATGGAACAGCGCTCGACGGTGACCTCGATCTGAGCGTGAGCCAATTTGAGCCCGGTCAGTTTGTTGACGTGATCGGGCGATCCAAGGGCAAAGGATTCCAAGGCGTTGTAAAGAAACACGGGTTTTCCGGCCAGCCGGCAGCTCACGGCTCGAAAATGCATAGGCGAAACGGTGCGATTGGGAATCGCTCTACGCCGGGCCGAGTTTGGAAGAATATGGGGATGCCGGGTCACCTGGGGGATGACCGCGTGACGGTGCAGAATTTGCGCATCATCCAGGTCCGACCCGACGACAATGTCATCCTCGTGTGCGGCGCTGTTCCTGGATCGAATGGAAGCTTCGTAGTCGTCCGCCCCGCAAAGAAAAAGCAAGACGGCGAGGGAGGGAAGACGAAGTGAGTGCCGCAGTTCTAACAGTTGAGGCAGCGAAACGAGCCAAAATTCAGGTGATCGAAAACGGTCGCGGAACTCAGGCGGTCCACGATGTGGTCGTTGCGTTGCGCGCGAATCGCCGCAGCGGCTCCGCGAACACCAAAACGAAAGCCGATGTTGCATATTCCGGCAGAAAACCGTGGCGCCAAAAGGGTACGGGCAGGGCGCGAGCCGGCTATACTTCATCACCTATTTGGTCCGGAGGAGGCGTGGTTTTCGGGCCTAAGCCGCGAGACTACTCAAAAAAGGTGCCGAAGAATGTTAGACAATTGGCGCTTCTCAAGGCGTTTAGCGCCCGGGTCATCGCTGGGGACATTTTAGTGACCGATGAAATCAAGGTAGCGAACCCGAAGACCAAGGAATTTGTGTCGCTGTTGAAATCGCATACGGACTCAGAAAAGGTCCTGGTAATTTTGACCGAATTCGATGAGGCGACTTACAAGGCGGCAAGAAATGTGCGACCGGTGCGATTGAACACCGCGTCCGAGGTAAACACTGAGCAACTTCTTGCGTTCCAGAAGATTATTGTGACCAACGGGGCCTTGGCCAGGTTGGCGGAAAGATTGGCATGAACGAACCGACACAACTCATTCGCAATATCCGACTTACGGAAAAGGCCAGTCTGCTGGGTGAAAAACATAATCAATATGTTTTCCGCGTCGATCCAGGCGCGAACAAACTGCAAATCAAGCAAGCGATCGAAGAGCTTTTTGGAAAGCGAGTGGTGCGTGTCAACACTTGCCAGTATGCGGGCAAGAAAAAGCGTGAGCGCCGGGCTGATTTTGGCCGCCGCGCCCACTGGAAGAAAGCGATCGTTACTCTCGCCGCCGGCGAGAAGATCGATCTCGCATAGCGGGAGGAAGTCAATCAATGGCACTTAAAAATTTCAGACCACTCACTCCCACGCAGCGTTTCAAGCAAACGCCGACCTACAACGAGATAACGAAAGCCCAGCCTGAAAAGTCCTTGGTCGTCCCGTTAAAGCGGACGGGTGGACGCAATAATAACGGCCGTTTGACTTCGCGGCACATCGGCGGCGGACACAAACGAAAATACCGGATTATCGATTTCAAACGTAAGCTCCGCGACGTGGAGGCAACCGTCGAGGCGATCGAATATGACCCGAATCGGTCGTCACGGATTGCTCTTCTGCACTATTCCGACGGAACCAAGACCTATATTCTGGCACCTATCGGGTTGGAAGTGGGAGCCAAGGTTATCGCAGGCGAGAATGTTGCACCCGAAGTCGGGAATGCGCTTCCATTGAAGTCCATTCCTTTGGGAACAGTCATTCATAACGTAGAGATCATTCCTGGCCGTGGCGGCCAGGTGGCTCGAAGCGCCGGACAGCAAGCTATCCTAAACAACCGCGAGGGCGGGTATGCGCTCGTGCGGCTTCCGTCCGGTGAGATTCGACGCATTCACGAAAATTCGTACGCAACGATTGGCCAGGTAGGCAACGTGGATCACATGAATGTGTCGAGCGGAAAAGCCGGAAGAGGTCGTTGGCTTGGCCGGCGCCCGCACGTTCGCGGTATGGCGATGAATCCTATCGACCACCCAATGGGCGGCGGCCAAGGTAAGAGCAAAGGGGGCGGTGGACGGCATCATCCCGTAAGCCCCTGGGGGCAACTGGCGAAAGGGTTCAAGACGCGACGCCGGCACAAGCCGAGCGATTCTTTCATCATTGAGCGGCGAAAAACTAAGAAAAAAGCAAAGTAACGTATGGCCAGATCGTTGAAAAAGGGTCCCTTTGTAGACGTTAAGCTTCTCGGGAAAATCGAGAAAATGAGTACTGGCGTTTCCAAGAAACCGATAAAAACGTGGTCGCGTCGTTCAATGATTACGCCAGACTTCGTTGGACATACCTTTCTTGTGCATAACGGCAAGATCTTCAATTCAGTTTTTGTGACGGAGAACATGGTTGGGCACAAGCTGGGCGAGTTTTCACCAACCCGAACATTTAAGAAACATGGCGCGCACACCGCCAAGGTGGCGAAGTAAGGAGCGTTCCATTCCGACGTAGAGAAGCAATGCAGGTAACATCGACATATCGGTATGCGCGTATTTCCGCGTTCAAGGCGCGCGAAGTGACGCGTGAAATTCAGGGCCGTTCTGCTTCGGACGCACTGGACCTCTTGGCTTTCAGCCCGAAAAAGGCGGCCGCGCTGGTGAAGAAGACTCTCAGAAGCGCGATCGCAAACGCGGAAAACAATGCCGAGCTCAAGGTGGATACCCTGCGTGTTAAGGAGGCGGTTGTTGGTGAAGGCCCGACATTTAAGCGATTCAGGGCACGAGCGCGTGGCAGCGCTAGCCCGTTGCGCAAGAGGACCAGCCATATTCGAATAATTCTGAGCGATGACCTTGCTCCGGCGGTTGAGAGGCCTCGCGCAAGACATGTTTCAAAAGCGGCCGGAAACGAGGCGCAACGGCTAAAAAGACAAAAGAAGACGACCGCGGCAGGCGCCGCCGCAACCGCGGAGGCCAAGCAGACCGGTGTTGCGCAAAAAGCGCCGAAGCCGGTGAAGCCCGTTGAAACAGCGACTGAAACCAAATCCCGAGAAGAGAAAGAGTAAGTATGGGGCAGAAAGTAAATCCAATCGGTTTCCGACTTGCGCTCAGCAAGGATTGGCGTTCCCGCTGGTACGCGTCGTCAAAAGAATTCTCGGATTTTCTTCACGCCGATCTCCGAATTCGCCATTTTGTGAAGCAGAAACTGTCGATGGCCGCCGTCGCGAAGATTGTGATTGAGCGCGCCTGGAACAGCATTCGAGTGACGATTTACACCGCGCGTCCTGGGATCGTGATTGGCCGAAAAGGTGCGGAAATCGAGAAGATGACCGAAGAGATCACCCGGATGTCGGGTGGAAAGCAGGTCAAGATCGATATCCAGGAAATCAAGACGCCTGAACTGGATGCACAATTGGTCTCCGAAAATGTCGCGCTCCAGATTGAGCGGCGTATCTCGTTCCGTCGCGCTATGAAAAAGGCCGTTCAGACAACCATGGATTTTGGGGCCCTCGGAATCAAGATTCGCTGCTCTGGCCGGCTCGGTGGAGCGGAGATCTCGCGTGCTGAATGGTACCGGGAAGGGAAAATCCCGCTGCACACGCTTCGGACACCGATCGACTACGGGTTTGCCGAGGCAAATACCGTTTATGGGAAGATTGGAGTGAAATGCTGGATCTGCAAACCTGAGCAGGTCGTTGAACAGCAACAGCCGCAAAAGAAAGAGGCAGGCCACCAGCAGGCCCCCCCTTCAAGATAGTTGCCGACCAGGAGTTAATTTATGCCATTGATGCCAAAGAGGGTGAAGTACCGCAAGACGCAGCGCGGAAGCCGCGCTGGCAGCGCCACGCGGAACATCTCCATTTCATTCGGCGAATACGCTTTGCAGACGCTTGACCGGGCCTGGATAACAAATACGCAGATCGAAGCCGCCCGTGTCGCGTTGACCCGCAATATGAAGCGCAAAGGAAAGCTTTGGATCAAGATTTTCCCGGACAAGTCTGTTACGCAGAGACCGCCCGAAACTCGAATGGGAAAAGGTAAGGGCAATCCCGAACACTGGGTTGCAACGGTTCGCCCTGGAAACATCATTTTTGAGCTGGACGGAGTAACGGAGTCGGTTGCGCGTGAGTCGCTACGCCTTGCCGCTACGAAGCTTCCGATTCGCACCCGCTTCATCAGCCGACAACATGCGGTGGCTGCATAAATCGGCAAGACAGAAGCCTGAGATGAAAATCAAAGAACTACGCGAATTGAGCAATGAGGAGCTGATCGCCCGCCGGCGCGAATTGCGAAAGGATGCATTTAATCTGCGACTGCAGCAGCAAACCGGCGCCCTTGAGAAGCCGAGCGTGATCCGGATCAATCGCAGAGAGGTAGCGAGAATTGAGACAATTTTGACGCAGCGCTCCGAAAACACCGAGGCTGAAAAGTGATGACGGCATTTGTTTGCTCGCCGATTTCGGCGTGAGACCTGCCAAGCAGGGCCGCTTCGTCGAGAGGAAATAGAGACTTAAAATGAGTGAAGAGACTGTAGATGCTAAAGGTACTGCCACGGCGGCCGAAGCTCTTCCCGATGAAAATTCCGCTCCGCGTGAGGCGGACGTGGAGTCGGGACCGGAAGCTCAACCGCAGCAGGTTGGAATTCCGAAGCGGCATCTTCGGAAAACGCGCGTTGGCGAGGTTGTATCCAATAAGATGGATAAGACAATCGTCGTGGCGGTCGTTCGTCGAGTTCCGCATGCGAAGTTTGGAAAGATCGTCAAGCGGACTAAGAAGCTGTACGCGCACGATGAACAGAATAAATGCGCCGTCGGTGATTTGGTGCGCGTAGAAGAAACACGACCGTTAAGCCGCTCGAAGCGATGGCGGTTGGTAGAAGTGCTACGGAGCTAACGGGAGGGCTTGAATCATGATTCAACTTCGCTCCAGACTGGATGTAGCTGATAACACCGGCGCCCGGATGGCGACGATGATTGGGGTGATAGGCAAACAGACCGCATTCGCCTCGGTCGGTGATGTGATTACATGCAACGTCAAAGAGGCAACGGCCAGCGGTACGGTGAAGAAGGGCGAGGTTGTGAGAGCTGTGGTGGTTCGTACAAAGCAGCCTGTTAAGCGAGATGACGGCTCCTATCTGCGTTTTGATAACAACGCGATCGTTATCATCGACAAGGATTTGAACCCGCGAGGTACGCGGATTTTCGGGCCCGTCGCGCGCGAGCTGCGCGAGAAGAATTTTATGAAAATCATTTCGCTTGCTCCGGAGGTGTTATGAACAGAGCGAAATTTCACGTCAAAAAAGGGGATCAGGTTATTGTGCTCTCCGGCAACCATCGTGGTGCCTCCGGCAAAGTGTTGCAGGTGCTCTCGAAAAAGAATCAGGTGTTGATCGAGGGGGTCCGCCTGATCAAGAAGACGCGTCGCAAATCACAAGATAATCCGAACGGCGCGATCATAACGCGGGAGGGACCGATTCACATTTCGAATGTCAAGTTGGCCGAGGCCCGAGCGGCCAGGGCCGCCAAGCCGGCAAAGAAGGGACGTAAGGAATAGACGATGCAAGCGGAACTTTACAAGGAATATAAGGATCGCGTCGTGCCGGCGTTGCGTGAAAAGCTTAGCTATAAAAATCTGTTGCAGGTGCCAAAGGTCGACAAGGTGGTTGTTAACACCTGTATCCCCGCTCAAGGAAGCGATGTGAAGCAGACGCTTGAGGATGCGAAGAAGGAGTTGGCTCTGATCACCGGCCAGAAACCGGCTGAAACCAGGTCGAAGAAAAGCATATCGAATTTCAAGCTTCGCAAGGGTCAGGCGATTGGCGCAAAAGTGACTTTGCGCGGTGATAGAATGTATGAGTTTCTCGAGCGCCTCATCAAAATGGCGCTTCCGCGAATTCGCGACTTTCGCGGAATTTCGGCAAAGGCATTTGACGGGAAAGGCAATTACACGCTTGGCGTGAAAGATCAGTCGATTTTTCCCGAGGTCGAGCTCGACAGAATCAAGCGAAACATAGGTTTTGATATAACGATTGTGACTACTGCGAGAACAAACGACGAAGCCAAGGCACTGTTGACCGAACTAGGCGTGCCATTCAGTGATAAGAAGCAAGTCACAAAGACTGCGGCTCCCGGAGAATGAGCGATGAGTAATCTTTCAGACCCCATTGCAGATTTTTTGACGCGGTTGCGTAACGCTGCCCGGTCGCACCGGGGCGACGTTTCTGCACCATACTCGCGAATGAAAGAAGAGATTGCCCGAATCCTTAAGCAGGAGGGGTATATTTCTGAATTCGAAATTGATACAGAGGCCAAACCTGCGCAGATCAAAGTCACGATGAAGTTTGTGAATCGCATTCCGGCCCTGACCGGCCTCAAGCGAGTCAGTAAACCCGGATTGCGAAAATATGTTGGCTCGGACGATATTCCCAGGGTTCTTGGTGGAATGGGTGTAGCAATTCTTTCGACCTCACGGGGAATAATTACTGGCCGCGAGGCCCGCAAAGAGAATGTTGGGGGCGAATTGCTGGCTCTCGTTTGGTAAGGAGGGTTGTATGTCTCGTATCGGAAAAAAGTCGATCGAAATTCCCGACAAAGTGAAAATGGCTGTCTCTGAGGACGGTTCAATTCAAGTCGAAGGTCCGAAGGGCAAATTGCAATGGGTTTTACCCGGGCAAATTAAGATCCGGGTTGACGGCAAACAAGCCGTGTTGAATCGGGATGCCGAAACAAGAAGCGTTAAAGCGCTTCACGGCCTCTCACGCAGCCTCATCAACAATATGGTGGTCGGCGTCACCAAAGGATTCCAGAAAATCCTCGAGATCCATGGCGTCGGGTTTCGCGCCCAGGTTCAAGGAAAGAATTTGAATTTGAACATTGGATTTTCCCATCCGGTCGTGTTTCCGATTCCGGATGGAATCAAGATCACGGTTCAGGAAAGTACCAGGATTTTGATTGATGGAATCGACAAGCAAGTGGTTGGTCAGGTTGCGGCGGATATTCGCTCCTATTACCCCCCGGAACCTTACAAGGGCAAGGGCATTCGGTACGCGGGCGAACAGATCCTACGGAAGGAAGGAAAGACCGTACAATAACAACATTGAGGGGCGGAACTGGTACAAAGACCCGAGTCTGCGGTGATAAATGGCTACGATTAATCACGTTAAATTACGACATATACGAATTCGCAAGCGTGTTTTCGGTACGACGGACCGTCCCCGGCTCGCGGTACATTTTTCAGGTAAGCACATTTATGCACAGGTGGTCGACGATACTGCAGGCAAAACGCTTGTGGCCGCCTCGACTCTCGAACGAGGTGTCAAAGGAAAAGGCCGAACAAACGCAAATGTCGCTATGGCTGAAAAGGTCGGCGCTCTTCTCGCCGAAAGAACAACAGAGAAAAAAATCAAAGCCGTGGTATTTGACCGGGGAGGGTTCAGCTATCACGGGAAGGTCAAGGCGCTTGCCGATGCGGCTCGCGCAGGAGGTTTAGAGTTCTGATTTGTTGGCGGCAAGTCTGAGACTCGCATGCCAACGCGAAAGTAATTATGGCAACTGACGTAAGACATCGGCGTGATCATTCGGCAGGTGATCGTAACGCACAGAAAGGCGACACCACCGAGAAGGTCGTGTTTATCAACCGTTGCGCCAAGGTCGTTAAGGGTGGGCGTCGTTTCAGTTTCAGTGCGCTGATCGTTGCCGGAAACCACAAGGGGCGCGTCGGCTACGGTTTTGGGAAAGCAAACGAAGTATCAGAGGCCATTCGGAAGGCATCTGAATCCGCCCGGAAATCGATGGTCGAAGTTGCCGTTCGGGAAAATACCATTCCACATGAGGTTATCGGCGAATTTGGAGGTGGACGCGTTCTCCTGCGTCCGGCTTCTCCGGGAACCGGTGTCATCGCCGGCGGCGGTGTGCGGGCTGTTGTGGAAGCTGCGGGAATCAAGGATGTGCTCGCGAAATCGCTTGGCTCGAGCAACCATGCGAATGTCGTGAAAGCGACGATCGAAGCGCTACGCGGTCTTCGTCATCGCCAGGATATTTTGAAGCTACGCGGCAAGGCACAAAGGTAAAAATATCTTCACCCAATCGACGCTGCTCCCAACGCGACCTTGAGATCCTTGCATCTTGCCGGTCTGAGGCGCGGCCTCGCTAGCGGAAAAGTATTTTATGCGGTTACATGAATTAAAACCTCGTCCCGGCGCCAAGCATCGGGTAAAGCGGCTCGGATGCGGAGAAAGCTCCGGTCACGGCAAGACTAGCGGAAAGGGCCACAAGGGACAGAAGGCACGTTCGGGCGGCAGCATTCGACTTGGATTTGAGGGTGGCCAAATGCCGCTGATCCGGCGTTTGCCCAAGCGGGGTTTCAATAACGCCGCCTTCAAAGCCTCGTTTGCGCTCGTTAATATCGGGGATCTTGAAGAATTCGACTCCGGGACGCGAGTTAACGAACAGCTTTTGCGAGACAAAGGTTTCGTTAATGGCAAATGCGACGGCGTGAAGATCCTCGCCCGGGGTGAATTAACCAAGGTTTTAACTGTCGAAGCTGACAAATTCAGCGAGGCTGCGCGTCAGAAGATTGAGCAGGCAGGGGGATCGGCGGTTGTCGTTGACAAATAGCCAGTAGTTTTCCCCATGATCTCTGCCTTCACGAATATTTTCAAAATTCCCGAGCTTCGGCAGCGCATCCTTTTTACGATTTCGATGCTGGTCATTGTTCGTGCCGGCGCCGCGATTACGATTCCTGGGGTCAATGCCCACGTTCTGAACGAATGGTTTCAGACTTCCATGTCGAAGTCTGCCGGAGGCGGGGTCGCTGCTCTATTCAACATTTTTGCCGGGGGTGCGCTTGAGCATTGCGCTATCTTCTCGCTGGGTATCATGCCGTACATCAGCGCATCGATTATGATGCAGCTGCTGACTGCTGTGATTCCGCGTCTGAACAAACTGGCTCGTGAGGATGGCGGCCGCCAGAAGATCACCCAGTATACCCGGTATGTGACCTTGGGACTTTGCATCTTCCAGGGATATCTCCTTGCCGTTTCTATGCAGAATCCGGCCTCAAATCCTTTCCTCCAGGGAATTGAATCAGTTACTGCTCGGCTCGGTCCTCTTGTTGAGAATCCCGGGCTCGGATTTCAGCTTCTCGCAGTGATCACTCTCAGCGCCGGAACAATGTTCCTCATGTGGATCGGAGATCAGATCACCGATCGCGGAATTGGGAACGGGACATCGCTGATCATCACTGTTGGTATCGTGGCTTCGTTGCCGGGCGCTCTCGTGCAGGTTTGGAACACGTTTGTGCCATCTGGAGGAGCTCCAAGCCGGGTCAGCCCAATTGTCCTTGTGTTGATGATTGCATTCCTGGTTTTGGTAGTCGCTTCCGTGATCGCGCTCACTCAGGCACAGAGAAAGGTCAGCATTCAGTACGCTAAGCGCGTTGTCGGCCGGAAGGTATACGGAGGTCAAACTCAGTATCTGCCTTTGAAGGTAAATGCTGTCGGAGTGATGCCGCTCATTTTCGCGCAGGCCATCTTGCTTTTCCCGTCGACGATCCTGAGTATGGCCTTTCGCAATGCAGAATGGGCCGTTACGCTGTCCAATGCGCTTGCAGTCGGTTTCTGGCATTACATGCTGACCGCCGTCCTCATTTTTTTCTTCAGCTATTTTTGGGTCGCTATTCAATTTCAACCCACGCAGATCGCCGACGACCTCAAGAAGTATAACGGTTACATCCCTGGGTATCGGCCAGGGAAACCGACGGCAGACTTTTTGGAATATACGCTGACCCGGTTGACGTTTGCCGGCGCGCTGTTTCTGACCGTTATCGCGGTAATCCCTGAAACGATGATCACCTGGCTGGGCGTTCCGCGCATGACAGCCCGTTTTTTTGGGGGCACCAGCCTCCTGATCATTGTAGGCGTTCTTCTCGATACGATGCGCCAGGTGGAGACCCATCTCATTCAGCGGCATTATGACGGCTTTTTGCGCAAAGGCCGCATCCGAGGGCGATTTGAACGCGCGGTTGGCGGTACGGGCAGAGTTGTCAAAGAGAGCGTGCTACTGTGGATGTGGCTCGCATTTGCGTTGCTGGCTGTCGCCGGGGTGGCGGTGTCCATTTTTGTAAATCAGCGATAGAGGGGTACCACGAGGGTGAAGAAACGAATTGTTCTCCTGGGCCCACCGGCATCGGGCAAGGGGACGCAAGCAGAATTGATACAGAAGAAGTTCGGATTGCCCGCTACCTCTACGGGCGCGATTTTGAGAGGAGAAGCTAAACTCGGGACGGAGCTTGGGCGGGTATCTCAGAAAATCATTTCTCAGGGTGGACTGGCTCCGGATGAATTGATTATGAGCGTTGTTGCCGGGTGGTTGGATCGAACGAATGGCGCATTCTTGTTCGATGGCTTCCCCCGGACGTTGGTCCAGGCTGAGCAATTCGAAGAGCTGCTTACCGAGCGTGGCTCACCCTTGGAATTGGCTATTTTCCTTGATGCCACCGACGAGACGATTCGCACCCGGATGAAGAGAAGGCTTACCTGCTCGAATTGCGGCAAGGTGATCAGCTTGGGTAGACATGTCCTGCATGCGGTTGATCCCTGTCCGAATTGCGGCGGCAAACTTGAAGCTCGTGCCGATGATACAGACAATGTTCTCGCGCATCGGATGAAAGAGTATCGAGAGAAAAGCCTCCCGGTGACAGACTTTTACGGGAGACGAGGTATATTGGCCCGCGTCGATGCCGACCGTGAAGTGGCGGTGGTATTTGACGACTTGAGCCGTTTGATCAGTGAATGATCCCGATAAAAACATCTCTGGAAATCAACAAGATGCGGGCTTCCTGCAAGCTTGCAAGCCAGATCCTCGATGCGCTCTCAGCAATGCTGAGTCCTGGAATAACGACCAAGGATGTTGATCAGGCTGGCGCAAGGCTGATGCTCGAGTCGGGATGCAAGAGCGCTTTTCTTGGTTACCGGCGATTTCCCGGCAATATCTGCATCTCGATAAACGACGAGGTTGTGCACGGAATCGGCGGCTCACGGCGAATTCAATATGGTGATATCGTGAAGCTTGACATTGGAGTCGTCCTGGACGGATTCGTTGGCGACACCGCGGCCACGATTCCGGTCGGGATAATAAGTGGCGACGTTCAAAGGCTGCTGACTGTCACAGAAGAAGCATTGTACAAGGGAATCGAGAAAGCTCGTGACGGCCGCAGATTAAGCGAGCTTTGTGCGGCAATACAAGATGAGATCGAGGCAAACGGGTTTAGCGTCGTCAGAGAGTTTGTAGGCCATGGCGTGGGAAGGCATCTGCATGAAGAACCCCAAATCCCGAACTATCGGACGCCTGCCGCAACTGCGAAACTCAGGGCGGGCATGACCTTGGCGATCGAGCCCATGGTTAATATGGGCCGGGCCGCTGTGAAAGTATTGCGAGACGACTGGACGGTGGTGACGGCTGATCATTCCCCGTCGGCGCATTTCGAACACACAGTTCTTGTGACTAAAGGTGAACCGGAAATTTTGACATGGCGCGAAAAGACGTCATCGAAGTTGAAGGCAGGGTAGTTGAATTGCTCCCAAATACGATGTTCCGGGTGGAACTGCCCAACGGGCATCGCATTTTGGCGCATATCTCCGGAAAAATGCGGCTTCATTTCATTCGGATCTTGCCAGGTGACAAAGTTATGGTAGAGATGTCGCCTTACGATTTGACGAAAGGCCGCATAACCTTCCGGCAAAGGTGAGGTTTGAGTGAGATGAGAACGCTCCTGGGAGTAACTCTCCGCGGGCTGCGTTTTTTTGTTCCCTGAGGACGAACTGGAATGAAAGTACGACCTTCGGTTAAGCGGCTCTGTGAGAGCTGTAAAATTGTAAAAAGAAGAAACGTCCTCCGTGTGGTTTGCAAAAATCCACGGCATAAACAACGACAAGGATAAACCGCTTGGTTCCGACCGCAGAAGCGGACGAACTCAAAGACAGCCCGGATGCCTAGATATGCCTCGATTACTTGGAGTTGATATACCTGGAGATAAGCGGATCGAAGCTTCGTTGCCTTACATTTACGGTATAGGCCCGAAGACGGCGAAAAAGATCTTGGAACAAGCAAACATCGATCCAAACGCACGAGCTAAAAATCTTTCGCCTGAGCAACTCGGTGAAATTGTTCACGCGATCAATGCTAGCGGATTGTCGGTCGAAGGAGATTTGCGTCGGGAAATTCAGGGCAATCTCAAGCGTCTGCAGGCCATTCGGAGCTATAGGGGCATACGGCACAGTCGTGGCCTGCCGGTCCGCGGGCAGAGAACCTCAACGAATGCGAGAACCCGGAAAGGGCCCCGCAAGACCGTAGGCGTGCAAAGAAACAAGGACGCGAAGGCAGGAAAAGTTTAGTTCACTGAAATGGCAAGAATGGCTAGCGAATCATCCACACCAACGCCAAAGAAAGAACCGGCGAGTGCCGCCTCATCAGCCCGTGGCGCAGAGGTAGCTACTCCGGCGCCCCCTCAAACACCATCTTCCGAGCCGGCGAAGGCTCCGCGTGTCCAGAAGCCCAAAGCCAAGAAAGAGGTTGAACCGGGAAAAGTAAGCCTTTCGCTGGATAGCGGTGAGGTGGAAAAACCGAAAATCGTTAAAGCGAAAGGCAGCAAAAACGTTTCTACCGGCGTGGCGCACGTTCTTGCGACTTTCAACAATACAATCGTGTCGATCACCGACTTGAACGGGAACGTGATCGGCTGGTCCAGTGCAGGAAAGGTCGGATTCAAGGGTTCCCGAAAGAGCACCGCTTACGCGGCGCAATTGGTGGCACAGGACGCGTGCAGGCAGGCCATGGGTCACGGCTTGAAGGAAGTCGAGGTTTTGGTGAAAGGGCCGGGGGCAGGCCGCGAGTCGGCGGTTCGTGCGATCCAGGCTATCGGCCTTGATATTTCTGTCATCCGCGATGTTACGCCGGTCCCGCACAATGGCTGCCGGCCGCCGAAACAGCGCCGTGTCTGATCAAAGATATAATTTATCATGGCTCGTTATACCGGTCCCAAGTCAAGAATTAGTCGTCGTTACGGAGTTGCGCTGTTTGGTCCGAGCAAGTCGCTCGAACGGAAAAATTATCCTCCCGGCATGCACGGACCGAAAGGGTCTCGGCGAAAGCAATCCGACTACGCAACTGCGCTGGCGGAGAAACAGAAACTGCGGTACCAGTACGGGCTCATGGAGCGGCAGTTCCGCCGTTATTTTGAGACGGCTCTTCGAAAACGCGGCGTGACCGGTGAGACCCTGCTCCAGATGTTAGAGACACGGCTGGATAATATCGTTTATCGCCTGGGATTCGCTAACTCTCGGAGTTCCGCGCGTCAGTTGGTTGCTCATGGACATGTGACTGTGAACAATCACAAGGTTAACATTCCTTCATACAACGTGAAGGCTGGCGATATTGTTGTCATTAAGGACAAGCCTGGTTCGCGGAGATTGGTTACTCGAAATCTCGAGCTGACCCAAATTCAGCCTGTCCCCGATTGGCTGGTTGTCGACAAGGATCAGTTTCAAGGCAAGGTGATGCGAATCCCGTCACGAGAGGAGATCGCCCCGATCGTAAATGAGCAATTAGTCGTCGAGCTCTATTCCCGTTAGCGACGGGGTCATATCTCAACATTCAACATTTGCGCGGAGGGAGCCTGGAGGGAGGAGCCTCACGCAGAGGGACGCGGAGGAACGCGGAGGAGGATAGGAAAGGATTTCAAAAGCCATCCATCCGGCACGCGCTGAAGGTGCGCGTAGGGAACCTTCTTTGACCGCGTTCATGATGACGAAGACGCTCCCCTAACTAGCCAAACAGGGAGGGAGGTGCTTCACTTTTTTGCTCCCCGAAGCGGCCGGAAATAAACACTGAGACGGCACAGAGGCTATCTCACCTCCGTGCTTATCTTCCTCAGCGTTCCACCGCGTTCCTCTGCGGGAGCCTCTTTCTTCCGTAACCCGGGCCACGACTCGGCGCGAGCTACTTCCTGAAGACGCGGATAAACTCGTTTTCGATCTGTTCCTGCGGCATCGACAGGTAAACTTCTACAGCTTCTATGATCGAAAGATCGCCGGTTCGGATTTCGCGACCGAACAAGTATTGAAAGGGTGTGAGATGCGGTCGGGCCGATTCGAGCTCCCGGCGAATCAGATGGGAGAGCGGGCCTGCGCCTTCGTAGAAGTTTACGCGATCAAACTCCTCAACGACCTTGTCCACGGCGTAGTCAACTCGCCGGATGTCGACCTCCCAATGATTGCGTCCCCAATTGATTACGCCATAGGAAGCACGGTGATCGCCATCGAAGGGAAACCCAACGGAACCGACGTTAACAAGTAGAGTGGTATTGATCCGGCGAATCAGCGGAAGATGAGAGTGACCCACACAGAGGAGCGCTGGAGGATTCTCCCCAATCATCTCGGTAGCTTTCATTTTGGGCGTAGTTGGGAAAAAGCCCTCATCGTTAGAGCGCGGGGAACCATGAGCGATCATAATGGAGAGCTCATTCGGTCCCGCCAGGGTGGTTGCAATCGGTAGTCCTTTCACCCATTCGACTGAGTCGCGTGTCAAGTCCGCAGTCCAGCGTGCAGGCAGCCAATTGTAGTAATCGGTGGGGTCGTCGATTTTTGAACTCTGGCTCTGTCGAATAACGTAATCTTCGTGATTCCCGCGAAGGATGGTCCAACCGCTCTGATAGACAAAAGCCGTTACCTCGCGAGGATTCGGACCGCGGTTTTGAAAGTCGCCTGCGACGAACACGAGATCCGGATCAAGTCGATCAAGGTCCGCTGTTACCGCCTCGAGGGCCGGAAGATTTCCGTGTATGTCCGAAAGTACAGCGATCCGCATCGGAACATCACATTAGCGGAGGTAATGATCTTGCACAAACTCCAGAGCCTTAGCCAGACTCGATCTCTGCAAGTAGTGGACGAGCATGGGATCAGCATTCCGTGGCAAGGCAGTTTTTAGATCGTCAATCCGTTCCGAAGCCGATCGCAGTCGCTCCAGATGGGATGCCGGATTTTCCGCCCTCAGAGTGTGATCCGCGATGACAGCGAGCCGTTCCCGAAGCGCGTTGGCGAGTTGGGCGTAGTACTCGTCCATGAGAAAAAGATCGACTCAACTGCTGGCGCATTCAAGAGCTTTCGGAAGGATCGAGCGTCGGCCAGCGAGAAGTTCCATAGGCTTCGGGACGATCAGTCTGAAGTGTTCGGAAGTAAGTTCACTCAGGAGCTGGTCAAGGGCTTTCAGGCAGACATCGGGCCTTTGTGCTTCATGGAACAGAATGATGGTGCCCGAACGAATCGAACGTTTGATCCTGTCGACAATCTTTGCGGAGTCGTCAATCTGCGTATCAAAGGCTCGTGCGTTCCATCCGATCAATCGCAGACCCCTTGCGGCGAGAATCGGATGCAGAAAGGGATTTTTGATCCCAACCGGCGCGCGGAACCAGATTGGCGCCGGAAGGCCAATCGAAGAAAGAGTCGACTCGAATCCGTCAATCTCCCGGGCCAGTTCGTTTGGTCCGAGGCGCCAAAAACTGAATTTCGGATGCGTTTGGGTATGGTTGCCGATGGAATGGCCGGCCTCCAGTATCATATGCGTCAGTCGCGGATATTTTGCGGCCTTTGTGCCGATCAAAAAGAATGTGGCGCGAGCCCCATATTTCTCAAGGAGAGCAAGAACTTGAGGCGTGGTCTGCGGATCCGGACCGTCATCTATGGTCAGCCAGACTGTACGGGCGGGTGTCGAATATTTTGTTACGACCGGCCCGAATTCCTGCAGCGATGGAACAAAAGTGCAGAGGATAAGAAGGAGATGGGCGGTAAAGAGAATGCATAGTCCCCAAAGCGAGCCGGTGGCTAGCACCGCAGCAGTCAGGAAAGGTGCTGCTACGATGAACCAGAGAATTGCAGTAGGACGAAAATCCACTTGCCTGTGAGCCTAATACTCAACGAACCGGCAAAACCAAAGAATTCGTCAAGCCTCCCAATGGAATTTGAAAATCCGAGTTCTTTGTGAACGCGGCCATGATGAATAACATTCGTCCTGGCACCGCAAAGGTTTAGCCTAGAAATGGAACGCGCCTGCGATTTTGCTCCCGGCTAGAATCGCGCTACGGTAGCAGGATGATTTTGCGAACCGAACCAAGTGGATTCTCAGCCTGTGTTGTTCAGATCGAGGTGGCATGAAGAAATCACCGCTCGCGAGCATCCTCTCGATTGTATTCATCGATTTGGTCGGGTTCGGAATGATTATTCCGATCCTGCCGCTGTATGCCCAGCGCTTCCAGGCCACCGAATGGCAGATCGGTCTTTTGTTGGCGTCCTATTCGTTCATGCAGTTCTTGGCTTCCCCAGTGCTCGGCTGGCTTTCGGATCGATACGGTCGCAAACCCGTTCTGCTTTGCAGTTTGATCGGATCCGCCGTCGGCTACATGTTTATGGCCAGCGCGGTTTCGCTGGCGACGTTGTTTGCTGCGCGAATCCTTGCGGGAATCTCCGGCGCCAGTGTTGGAACAGCCTCGGCCTATATCGCCGATATAACGCCTCCTGAAAATCGATCGAAACGAATCGGCTTGATTGGGGCGGCCTTCGGCGTCGGTTTCGTTTTGGGCCCCGCGATCGGCGGCATCTTGAGTCACTTTTCGGTGGTGGCCCCGTTCTGGTTTGCTGCAATTTTATCGATTCTCAACGCGATCATTATGTGGATCGTGCTTCCGGAACCGGAACGCCATGCGGTGCGCCAGCAGGGTCCTGTCAATCTCAGAGAAACATTCGAGCAAGCCGGCAGCTGGCGGCTTAGCGTGATCACTGTAACCTATTTCATAGGAATCGCGGGATTCGCGATCGTGACGGTCATTTACGCTCAGGTCAGTAACCGGCGCTTCGATCTTAGTCAGAGCCAAATCAGCTACATTTTCGTGATGATGGGATTGATAGGAGCTATGATACAGGGAGGAGCGATCGGAAGGCTTGCGAAACGATTCGGAGACGTCGATCTGGCAATCACAGGCTTTGCCGTAATGGCTCTCAGCATGATGGCCATGCCGCTCGCGCATTCTATTCCCGTGTTTCTTGTATTTAGCGCAGGACTTGCCATGGGTAATAGTTTGTCGCAACCAACGATGAGCGCCATTGCGTCAAAAGGTGCCAGTCCGGCCTTGCAGGGTCGGGTTTTGGGTATTGTGCAGTCTGCCGGAAGCTTGGGTCGTGTCTTTGGCCCTGTCATTGCCGGGATCCTGCTGACCCACGATCATTTGCGTTCGAACGGTCGCTACGGGAATACTCCGTTTTTAGTCGGCGGTTTTATTATAGGGATTGCGTTTGTGCTTGCGATGACTTTACGCCGGGCGATTCCTCAAAAGCCTGGAAATCTCACGAGCCAAAGCGCTCGTGAGATTTCCAGGGTGAAGAGCCGCTCGGGAAGCGGCTCGGACTGAAGCGTGTTACTGGCTCGATTTCGCGGGAGACGCTGCCGGAGAAGCCGTTGTGGCGGCTTTTGCTGCCTTCGCAGCTTTTAACTTCTCGACTCTGGCAGCCTTGGAAGCGGTTAACTTCTTTTGCTGTTCGGGGGTCAGAATTGCATTGATGTCGCTATCGTACTTTGTCTTGAGATCGACCAGTTTCGCCCTGTCGCCTTTAGCGGCTTCTCGATCATCAACGTATTTGTCAATGATGGGCTTCGCCTTTGTTTCTTGATCGGCAGTAAGGCCGACTTGGTTTTTCAGCACCGTCAGTCTGGCTTTTTTGATGGCGTCCGGCGAGATTTTGGGTTTAGCTGCTTTCGCACCCGTATCGGCTGTGGAGGCGGCGGGAGATACAGCCGGGCTCGCTGCGTCTGCGGCTTTCAAGGCGGCGAGGGTGGCGGAAATCGTGGCGCAGAGCAGCATCGTGGATACCGCTCTGAGAAGGAATTTGAGCTTCATACAACGTATCAAACACGTGTTGTAAGCGCGAGTTGCGGAAAATTCGGGAGAGACCGCCTCGCCCAACCGGCGCTGCTCCCAGCGCGAGCTTGAGATCCTTACATCTCGCCGGTCTCAGGCGCGGCCCCGCTAGCCCGCCGTAGCCGTAACCAAAACTGTTTCGGATGCTGAGCCTGGAAATTTCGCGAGGGCTTTGGCTCGTGAAATTTCCAGGCAAGCGCTATTCCTTATCCATCCACTTCGCCAACGCCTTTGCCCAATATGTAATAATCATGTCGGCGCCGGCCCGTCGGAACCCGGTCATCATTTCAAGCACTGAGCGTTTCTCATCCAGCCAACCTAATTTCGAAGCAGCCTTGAGCATGGCATATTCGCCGCTCACATTGTAAACCGCTGTTGGGAGTTTGAATCGTTCCTTTATTCGCCAGAGAATATCCAAATACGGAAGTCCTGGCTTCACGATAAGCAGGTCCGCTCCTTCTTCCAGATCGAGGGCGACCTCGCGAAGAGCCTCAAGCGCATTCGCGGGATCCATTTGGTATGTGCGACGATCGCCAAATTGGGGAGCGCTTTCAGCTGCTTCGCGAAACGGTCCGTAAAAGGCAGAACAAAATTTTGCCGCGTAACTCATTATCGCAACATCGCAAAAACCATATCCGTCCAGAGCTTTCCGGATGATTCCGATTCGCCCGTCCATCATGTCGCTCGGTGCAACAATGTCAGCTCCAGCGGCGGCGTGGCTGAGTGCAGTTTTTGCAAGCAATTCGACGGTTTCATCGTTCAGGATGCGATAATTTTCGCCTTCTCTTTCAACAATCCCACAATGGCCATGGGACATGTATTCGCAGAGACAGACATCCGTAATCACGATGAGTTCCGGAACGGCACTTTTTACTGCGCGGATCGCTTCCTGCGCGATTCCACGTTCGGCATAAGCCTGAGAGGCTAGTTCGTCCTTACTTGAGGGGATGCCGAATAACAAAACCGCAGGGATACCAAGATGCGCGATCGATTTGACTTCATCCGCCACTGCAGACAACGAGAATTGGTGAACGTCCGGCATGCTCGGCACTTCAGATCTGCCAGAGATTTTTTCGGATACAAAGATCGGATAAATCAACTGATCAACCTCGAGCCGCGTTTCACGTACAAGGCGGCGACATCCTTCTGTCGATCGGAGACGGCGAGGACGGTGAGTCAGTTGATACATGCGGGAATTCACCACAGCGGCACAGAGAACACAAAGGAAAGAGGGGCGAAGAACGGATTTTAATTGGGGTCGGGTCGATTGCGCCTCCTGCCAGATGCCAGAAACTAAAACCGTAACAGTGTTACTGATGTCCTGAACCAAAAGTGTTACCGATGTCTTGACTGCGCCACTGCGCCCCCGAACTCCGAACTCCGAACCCCGAACCCCGAACCCCGAACCCCGAACCCCGAACCCCGAACCCCGAACCCCTTTTCCCTTTGTGCCCTCTGCGCCTCTGTGGTGAATTCCCCGCAATGGAAAAGTTTCTTTTGGTGAATCTGAACAACACTTCGACAAAATTAGGATTAGCCGACGAAAAGGAGCTTTTGGCGAAAAAGGTGATATCGACCAAGAACTTGTCTATTCCGGCCGTTAAGCGCGCCATTCGGCGATGGAGGTTTGATCACGTGCTTGTTGGATCGGTTGTACCGAAGAAAACCGGGGTGTTCCGGAAACTCTTCGGAGCTGGAGTGAAGGAAGTTACACCCGATCTTGATTTGGGTGTTGGCATCGATTTTTCAGAGCCGCACGGCATTGGAGCCGACCGCCTGGCAAATGCGGTCGGGGTAACGACGCGCTACGGCTCCCCGGCTATCGTGGTTGATTTTGGCACTGCGGTGACCTTTGATATCGTCTCGCTCAAAGGAGTTTACGAGGGAGGAGTGATTGCGCCCGGTCTCGGCGTAATGACGGATTACATGTATCAACGAACAGCGCTGTTGCCGAAGATCGATCTTGAAGAACCGGTTAGCGTGATCGGCAAGACCACCAGGAGCGCGATGCTGGCGGGTGCCATCTATGGGTATCGCGGCCTGGTTCGCCAGATTGTGACGGAGATTGTTGCCAAGCTGGAGGGCAAGGTTCGGATTATCGGGACAGGAAGCTATGCGAATCTCATCGCGGCAAAGCTTCCGGAGTTGCAAATCGTCGATCTGGATCTCACTCTCGAAGGATTGCGAGTAATCGCGTTACGAAATTTTCCATCATGAGCACAGCGACATCGATCGGCGTAGATTTCGGCGGCACCAGCGTGAAGCCCGGCGTCGTCAAAGAGGGAGTAATTCTGGAAAAGGGGAATGTGATTCCAACGATTCAAGACGGCAACGTCGACGCATTAATCGGCGCGATTGTTGCCGAGATTGATCGTTTAAAGCCGCGGTATGCCGACATAACGGCAGTAGGTTTCGGTTTGCCTGGGATTATCAATCCCGCTGAAGGTGTGGTTGTAAATCTCACCAATGTGAAGGGCTGGCGCGATATCCCATTGCGAGAGATCGTTTCGCAGAAAACCGGGCTGGTCACCAATCTCGAAAACGATGCAAAATCGATGGCATACGCCGAATGGAAATTCGGCGCTGGAGGTACGCTTCCGAATGTAGTTTGCGTCACTCTCGGGACCGGCATCGGTGGCGGTTTAATTCTGAATGGGAGGCTTTACCGGGGAGCGCGCATGATTGCGGGCGAGATTGGCCAGACCTCGATCGACTATCAGGGTAAAGATTTTGTTTACGGCAACAAGGGCGCGCTGGAAGCTTATGTCGGAATCTGGCATATCGCTGAGAGGGCAAAGGAAATCTACAGTTCCGCCGGCAAGACGCTTTCCGATGAGGAAGCGATTCCGCATAAATTGTCGGCCGCGGCGGATGCCGGCGATCCGCTGGCGTTGGCGCTCTGGGCCGATATTGGCCTTAAGCTTGGAGTCGGGCTATCCAACGTAGTTTGGCTGCTGAATCCGCACCGGATAGTGATCGGTGGAGGCGTTGCCAAGGCGGGAGAACGATTGATTGGCAAAATCCGGAGCACGATTCATGAACGTACCGAGAAAACATTCTGGGAAAGCCTTGAGATCGTTCCTGCGACACTGGGCAATGATGCCGGAATTATCGGCGCAGCAACGCTTGCGCTCGAATCGGAGTTTCTTCCCAGAGCGTAAAGAGTCACGCAGGGGACGCGGAGGAAAAGCCTCACGCAGAGGACGCGGAGGAACGCTGTTGGGGGAGGAGCAAAGGCTCAGATGACGCTGGCAGAGCCTCACGCAGGGGCCGCGAAGGAACGCTGTGGGGAAGAGCAAAGGCTCACACGAGCCGTGGAACCGCTCGTACTATTATAACGCTGACCATTGCGAGAGAGCCTCGCGCAGAGGACGCAGAGGAACGCTGCGGGGGAGAGGAAAGGATTGCCCATCTGGCCTTGCCCGCCGCGGTGACTTGGAAATGGACGGCAACCCGATTTGCCCTTCGATTTGGTCAAAGCTTCCTTGCCGTGGAGATCTGAAAGAAGCTGATACTACCTCGCACTCCGGTAGCACGCGCGGCTTCCGAAGCATGGGCCGGGTAGACTTCAAACACCTGCCACCGAATAGTCTCAGTCTAATCGCGCAGTGGAACGACGCGGAAGCCATCCCTCTTTTCTCCCCACGGCGTTCCTCCGCGTCCTCTGCGTGAGGCTCTTTCTCCGCGTCCTCTGCGTGACTAAAGCAGATCCTCTGTTACGACGCTGCGCTGCTCGCGCGATCCCAGAATCTTCGCCTGTTCAACCACAACCGAGGGATCTTCGTTGAATCGGTATCCGTGACAGCTCGGACAGGTGGCGACTCTCTTTGTAACGATGGAATCGCATCCTTCGCAAACCTTATATAGGTTTGGCTCCTCAACTATCTTGGCGGCTTTGGCCGCCCGTTCCGACAACGACATAACCAAACAGTATGCAGAAAGCTCGGTCCGAGAGCAAGCAGGGGAACGCGCTTAGCCTGGAAATCTCACGAGCCAGAGCGCTCGTAAGATTTCCAGGCTAATTGTGTTTAGATCTCGACATGAACCTTACATCTTTGCCGGAACGTCCATAAGGAAAGGGAGGCGGTTCCCCGGGAAGATCGGAAGAACGTTCAAGAGTGTCTTGTTCGATCTCGCCAAGGCGGTCCTGACGCTGGTTTCTGGCTGGAATGATCGTCGGAGAGACGATGACGATAAGGTTCGTTCGCGTGGCGTCGCCGATCTTCGATTTGAACAGGTATCCAAGAACCGGGATCCTGGATATCAGAGGGATTCCATTGGCATTGAAAGTCGAAGTATCCTGCAAAATGCCCCCAATAACCGCCGCCTGCCCGCTTCGGACAGTCACGTTCGCTGTCGTGCTCCGGGTTGAGATGATCGGTATCGTCGTGTTCGTCCCTGCTTCGGCCGGGCTCTGGCCGGTGACCGTCGAAAGCGCTGGATTCAAATTCATATCAATCAATCCGCTGTCCAGAATTCGCGCAACGATGTCAATTGTCAGTCCTGTTGTGAAGGTGTAGGGCGCGCTGGTCGGCGGGTAATTATTGGTGCCTGGCGTTGTTATAAAAATCGTTTGTGTGGTGACAGACCGGATGGTGACCGGCATGCCACTCTTCGCCACTGTCATTGGAGAATTGTTGCCTCTAACCCGACCTCGCGTCTGGAGCGCGTGCAGGACAATCTGCAGATTGTTGACATCAAGAATCAGTCCGTTCGTAAAAAATTTTCCCGGCGTCAGGTTACCCAGAACATCGGTCAGCGTTCCGATACCTGCGGCGGTACCGGAGGTCTGCGATGGGACTGTTCCAGCACTCGACGGAAACTGTTGATTCTGGATGCTCTTCACGGCAAAAGTTGCGCCCTGACCATTGGCAAGCCCCAACGCCTGGCTCCAGTCGATGCCTGCTCCCAGGCCCTTGCTTTGATCCACTTCAACGACATAAGTCTTGATCAGTATCTGCCTTTCTTCCCGGTCCAGGCGCGAGATCTCCAGGGCAATCATTTCTTGTTCCTCAGGGGTGGCGCGAACCACCAGGGAATTGCTGCTCCGTTCGACGAATACCGCGACCTGTTCGTCCGGACCTTGATCTGCCTTCTTGGAAAATCCCCCGTGGAATAGGGGCGCGTCAAACGGCAGACCGGGCTCATACCGAGGCTCGGTTTGAGTGGAGGAGGTGGTGGGTGTGATGGTAGTGGTGGTGGCGCCGGTGTTGCTGGTAGCTTCCTGCGGGAGTTTGGCGAGTTCGGGATAGGCCGGGTAATTCTTCCTGACGTTATCCATTTTCGCGATGCCCAGGAAATTGGCAATTGGCTGCTCCAGATATTCCGCTGCCTGGTGTTTGATCCGGTATCGCTTGGTGATATAGAAACTCGGCGACTCTATGTCCGAGCGCCGCA
>DASZHC010000192.1:0-5091 GCA_035938215.1 Chthoniobacterales bacterium | reverse complement strand
GAGCTCTTCGCAGGGCGTCCTGCAGCTTCATGATACCTAACTGTTCATTGGTTGTGCCGAGAATCACCCGCACTTCTCGTGCGCGAATTCGACTGTTGACTCGAATCTGCTGCTGCTGAATATGTCTATCTCCTCAGAGGGGCTTCCGGGGAACTGTACGGGGCCCTCAATCTCGTTCACGTTCTCTCGTTTCCGTCTGGATCTACAAACCAGGACGCACTCACAGATCCCTTATCGCTGCTCTTGCGGCGTTGCACGGCAACTTCGCCGCCTCGCTTTTCTCGTGCGCCGAGCACAACATATAGGAGACCCTCTCCAGCTGGGCAAGGCGAATCTTAGCGCCGATTTTGTCCGAACTGGCGCCAGTAAACACCCTGATATTTGAAGCAAGAAGAGGGCTCAAAACAGACCGAAAATGCGGACTCTCTTTGAATTAGACGTCCAAAAGTAGTACTGGGATCGAGGTCGCTAACGAAGTCGAAGAACCCATGAAAAAAGTCAAAGTCGCGATTTTTGGAGCCAGCGGATACTCCGGCGAGGAACTGGTCAAAAGGCTTGCGGAGCACCCGTTGGCAGAGGTTGGTTGTCTTACCTCACGGCAACACGCCGGGAAGAGAGCGTCCGAAGTTTTTGGCTGGGCTGATCGCCACTCAAATCCGGGAAACATCGAATTTGCCGACCCGAATATGGAAGCATTCAGCTCCCTCGGGATCGGATATGCCTTTTTGGCTCTTCCGCACGGTGTTGCCTCTGAATTCGCGGTTCCATTGCTGGAACGTGGCGTCAAAGTGCTTGACCTGAGCGCAGATTTTCGGGTCAAGGATCCAATGGTTTACAAGCAGTTCTATAGGCATGATCATCCGGTTCCTTCGCTTTTGGGCCGAGCAGTATACGGATTGCCCGAAATTCACCGAGAGGCGATCAGAAGAGCGGATCTCGTGGCCTGTCCGGGTTGCTATCCTACGAGCGTTCTCCTTCCTTTGATACCCGTCGTTCGTGCTAAACTGATACGCCCTGGGGGCATCATCGCCAACTCCCTTAGCGGCGTAAGCGGCGCGGGCCGCAAAGCTGAACTTGATCTTCTTTTTGTTGAATGCAATGAAAGTGCAAGGCCTTATGCGCTTCCTTCGCACAGGCATCTGTCGGAAATCGAGCAGGAGCTTTCCAATGCCGCGGGAGAGCGGGTCGTGATTCAATTTGCTCCCCATCTTATCCCCTTGAACCGCGGGATCGTCACCACAATTCACGCGGATCCGGTTTCGTGCGTGACAGACGGCGACCTCGAACAGACCTTTGAATCTGCATACGGTTCGGATCGTTTTGTTCAACTACTTGGTTCGACCGGGTACCCGGACACAAAGAACGTCGCGTTTACCAACCGGATACAGATTGCCTGGCGGATCGATTCACGAACCGGACGCGTTATTTTGATGTCCGCCGAGGATAACTTGGTCAAGGGAGCGGCCGGTCAGGCGATTCAATGCTTCAACATCATGAACGGGTGGGATGAGGGAGTCGGCCTCGGATTGTCTTGAAAAATTCTCGGCAGAAGTCTTTTGCTTCTATATCACCTAAAGCCGCTCTGCGAAGATGGAACCTGCTTTTTTTGAAATCCGTGGAGGAGTCACTGCGCCTAAGGGCTTCCGAGCATCAGCCGTGCGCTCAGGCATTAAGGAGGGGTTAGCCGATAAGAACGATCTCGGGCTAGTCATTTCGGATTTTCCGGCAGTTGCGGCGGCGACTTTTACTACCAACAAAATCAAAGCCGCACCCGTGCGCGTTTCGGCCGCGCACTTGAGAGCTAGTGATACGAGGGCGATTATAGCAAACAGCGGCAATGCGAATGCCTGCACGGGTTCAACAGGAATTCAGAATGCGAAACGCATGGCACAGGCTGTTGCGCGCCAGTTAGGTCTGAAAGACCGCCAGGTGTTGGTCTGTTCTACCGGACGCATAGGGCGTAACCTGCCGATCGAGAAAATCGAAATGGCCGTACCTGCTTTGGTCGCGGGATTGAGTAGCAAGGGCAGTGAGGTAGTTGCGCGAGCGATCATGACATCCGATACGTTCCACAAAGAAATTGCGGTGGAGGTGCCGTTGGTCGGCGCGAATTTTCGGATCGGGGGAATCGCAAAAGGGGCCGGTATGATCAATCCGGACATGGCGACCATGCTTTGCTTTATCACCACCGATGCCGCGATCTCGAAGCGGGAGTTGCAGAAACTGACATCGGCCAGCGTCGAACAATCGTTCAATTGCGTTACGGTGGACGGGGACATGAGCACCAACGATACGACGATCTGTATCGCAAACGGCCAGGCGGCAATTCCGGCTATGGAACCCGGTCACGAGTCATACGATAAATTCGCTGAGGCACTTAACTTCGTTACGCAACAACTTGCGCGCATGATTATCGAAGACGGTGAAGGGGTGACGAAGTTCGTTGAAGTCCATGTGAAAGGGGCGGCGACTTATCAGGATGCCAGAAAAGCAGCCGAAGCCGTTTCGAACTCAATGTTGGTAAAGTGTGCGTGGTACGGCGAGGATCCAAACTGGGGCCGCATTATGGATGCGGTGGGATACTCGTCGGCGCAAGTTCGGGAAGAGATGATCGACATCTTTTTTGATGGGGTAGTGGCGACGTTGCACGGCTTGCCGAGCAGCACTCCAGAGGATACCCTGAAGGAGGTACTTCGAAATAGAAAATTCACCGTGACGATTAACCTCCACCTTGGTTCAGCGGAATACAAGGTGTTCACAACCGATCTAACGCCGGAATACGTGAAGTTTAATATGGGGGAATGAGAAAAGGCGTGAGAGAAACACCAGATGCAAAATCAATTTGAGGCCGGTAAGGCTGAGGCCCTGTTAGAGGCGTTGCCGTTTATCCAAAGGTTTCGAGGCCAAACATTTGTCATTAAGTACGGGGGCAGCGCGATGGAGGACGATCACTTGATTGAGCGCCTTTTGCGTGATGTCGTTTTTCTCGAAGCTGTAGGGATTAACCCTGTGCTGGTTCATGGTGGCGGGAAGGCCATTACACAGCGCATGCGGGATGCTGGCAAGTTGCCTCGTTTCGTGAACGGACTGAGGGTAACCGACGAGGCAACAATCAAAATCGTCGAGGATGTTCTGGATCACGTGATTCGTCCCCGGATCGTATCCACCATGGAGGGATTTGGCGGACGCGCCGAGGGTTTTTCCGGCCGTGACGTTTTCAAGGCGAAGCGTCTCCCGCCGCAGACCGACGGGAAGAATCTGGTTGATGTTGGTTACGTGGGCGAAGTGACATCCTTAGACTTGACGGGAGTGCGTGAGGCTATCGATCGGGAGGTCGTCCCGGTGATTTCCCCAATCGCTCAGTCTGACGACGAGACGATACTGAACGTCAATGCAGATCTCGCCGCAGGGGCAATGGCAGGAGCGTTGAAGGCGGCCAAGATGATTTACGTAAGTGATGTCATGGGCGTTATGAGAGACCTAAAGGATCCGAATTCATTGATTCCGACGGTCAATCGTGAAAATGCTGCACATCTGATAAAACACGAGATCGTCGAGGGAGGAATGATTCCGAAGGTTCTTTCGGCAGTCGACGCCCTTAATGAAGGGGTTGGAAAGGTCCATTTGATTGATGGTCGAATTCATCACGCATTGTTGCTCGAGATCTTCACCAACAAAGGTATCGGAACGGAAATCGTTCCCTGAAGCCTCGGACCAGTGAGATGTAGGGGCATTGAGATCGCACGGGGAGCGGAGCCGGTTGGGCTAGGTGGCCTCGCACATCTGCGAAACGCTTGTGCGCAGATCCATCCGAGGTTATTCTCCACGCTTCCTTCCGATGCTAGCGACAGAGTCAGAGACGAGGCAGCTGTTCGAAGAGTATGTTGTTCCGACATATAGCCGTTACGACGTCGTCTTGGTTCGCGGCCAAGGATCGCGGGTCTGGGATGAAGATGGTAAGAGGTATTTGGATTTTGGTGCCGGCATTGCAGTTTCCACGCTTGGACATTCGCACCCGCGTCTGATCGAGGCGTTGGACCGTCAATCCCACGAGCTAATTCACACTTCAAATCTCTATTACACCCGGCCGCAGGGCGAGCTTGCACGAAAACTTGTGGGTATCGTCGGTGCTCAAGGGAAAATCTTTTTCTCCAATAGCGGTGCCGAATCGAACGAGGCTGCAATAAAGCTGGCCAGAAAATTCGGAAACGAATCTTCAGGAGTGAACACCGCAGGTAAACCGAGGTTTGAGGTTTTGACGTTCGAGCGGTCATTTCATGGGCGGACGATGGCTGGGATCTCTGCGACAGCCCAGCAGAAGGTGAAAGAGGGATTTGCTCCTTTGCTCGCTGGTTTCAAGCATCTACCGTTCAATGACTTACGATCGGTCGAAAACGCCGTCAGCGAGCAGACGGCTGCCATTCTGGTTGAGCCGGTCCAAGGTGAGGGAGGAATTTATCCTGCCAGCCCCGAATTCCTGCTCGGATTGCGGGAGATTTGTGATCGCAACAATCTGCTGCTCATGCTCGATGAAATTCAGTGCGGTATGGGCAGGCTTGGCAAGTGGTGCGGTTGGAGTGCCATCGTGGACGAGAGTTTTGTCCCTGACTGCGTAAGTTGGGCAAAGGGGATCGGCGGCGGATTTCCCCTGGGGGCGACCTGGGTCCGGAAGAGATCTGTCAAGCGATTGGATGGTACAAGTATTGATCTATGTGACATCTTGCAGCCTGGAAGCCACGGAACGACTTATGGCGGTACCCCGCTTGCATGTTCGGCTTCCCTGGCTGTCCTGGAGACCATCGAGCAGCAGGACCTGCTGGCAAACGCCTCGCATCTCGGGAGTTACGCGAAGAATAAGCTGAAGAGTCTGCCTGGGGTCGCGGACGTTCGGGGGATTGGCCTGATGCTCGGAATTGAGCTTGGCGGAAACTTTACTGGAGCGGCGTCGACCGGAACGGCCCTTTCGCAAAATGTGGTCACCGCGTTGATGAAGAATGGATTGCTGTCGGTTCCCGCTGGTCCGTCCGTGATTCGCTGGTTGCCCCCGCTCAACGTTTCTCAAGCGGAAGTCGACGAGGCGTTATCTATTCT
>DASZHC010000191.1:0-4862 GCA_035938215.1 Chthoniobacterales bacterium | reverse complement strand
AGCGTCTTCCGGGCCGGGTGCTGGTTTGAGTCCCTCTTGCAACGCGCGGAAAAAGGCTTCCAGCTCCAGGCGATAAGCCGCTTCGAAACGGTCTGGGAAATTTTCGAAATTCGAGACTCGGCGGATACGTATCCCGGCTTTTCGGTGAATGCGGCTTTTCCGGCTTTGGCGGCGACTCCAGCAACCTGGCGTGGGTATTCGTTGGGGTGACGATAACCACGGCATCGACAGAAGGACTGTTTATCGCTCTTTCGACGTCGGTCGTCGCTTCTTCAGCGCCCGCTAACGCCTTTCCATGCTCTGCAGCTTCCAGTCTCGGATCCGCGACCACGACGACTTTGACGCCCGGCAATCCCAGGAGGTTGCGCAGATGGGTTTCACCCATTCGGCCCAAACCGAGAAATCCGACGCCAAATGGGGGATTTAATGGCCATTTCCGCATCCTACACATCCGATGCTCGAAATTCAAAGCCGGTTTCGCTGCCATGGATCTCGTCTTACTTCACGTTGGGGAAGAACAGCCATCGAAGATTTTCAATCTCGATGCGAGTTCCCTCAACGAAGTTTTCCGGACCATGTTCAATTACAACTATCCAGCAAAATGTCGCGCCGGCGAAAAATGCAAACCAAAAGAATAACCTCAGAAGCCACACGGGCGGATACTACTTGCTTGTGGGTCACACCGCAACAGGCTCAGGATTGTTGCGACGGCTTGGCAATCATGAAATAAGGTAGACCCGTGAGTTACCAGGTCTTTGCGCGCAAATATCGACCCCAAAACTTCGACGATGTACTTGGCCAGAACCACGTCACTCAGACGCTGAAAAACGCGATTCAGCAAAAGCGTCTGGCTCATGCCTATCTCTTTGTCGGTCCAAGGGGCACGGGAAAAACATCGACCGCGCGGATCCTTGCCAAGTCGCTTAATTGCATCCATGGCCCGACGATCAATCCGTGCGGTGTATGCGATTCATGTAAGGAGATTTCGCAGGGCCTCAGTCTCGACGTCCTTGAGATCGACGGCGCGAGCAACAACAGCGTCGATCAGATTCGCGAACTCCGGGAGAACGTTCGTTTCGCGCCCATGAGGGGCACATACAAGATCTATATTATTGACGAGGTTCACATGCTTTCGCCGCAGGCATTCAACGCGCTGCTGAAGACTTTGGAAGAGCCCCCCGCTCACGTAATCTTCGTTTTTGCAACAACAGAACCGCACAAAGTCCTGCCAACCATTTTAAGTCGGTGCCAGAGATTCGATTTGCGGAGAATTCCGGCTCAGATCATCGCGAAACATCTTAGCTATATCGCCAAGAAGGAGGAGGTAATACTGACCCAGGAGGCCGCAGAAGCGATCGCTGTCGCTGCGGAAGGAGGCTTGCGTGATGCTGAGTCGATGTTGGATCAACTTGTCGCCTTCTGCGGAAATACGATCCGAGAATCTGAGGTCCTGGAAGTATTCGGGCTCACTTCGGAACATGTTGTTGCAGATCTGACCCGATCGATCCTGAATCAAAAGGCGGCAGAAGCCTTATCGATCGCGCACCAACAGGCCGAAGCGGGCAAAGATCTGAACAAACTTCTTAGCGACTTACTGGGATTCTTCCGCAACCTTCTGGTCTATAAGATAGATCGGCCAAGCTTGCGTGAAGAAATCGGCGATCAGGCGCGAAGTGCGCTTGACGAGTTGGCGCCTGTGATCGATGCGCAGCGGCTCTTACGGTTGATCGAGAAAATTTCCGAAGTCGAAAGCACGATCAAATGGGCGTCGAACAAAAAGTTACATCTGGAGATCGCTCTGATTCGAGCGATACAAACATTGAGTGAAGTAAGGCTGGGCGCCGTGATTGACGCTTTGGCAAGCCTCCGCGGTGGCGCGGATCAACCAGCAGGAAGCGAATCCGCCCCCCCTCTTGCGACGCCGCTGCCGAAGAAAGCGCCCACAGCGGAGAACCCACCCCGGCCAAGCCCCGAGGAGTTGCCGGCAGCCAAACCGGCGGCTGAGGCCAGCCCTGCACAGGATCTGCCGAAATCCGAGATAGACTCGGCCGTAGAATCGTCTATCGAATCCGCGTGGGCACGTCTTCTTCAGGTAGTCGCAACTCGCAGGCCTCTTATTCTTTCCTGGATTGAACTTGGCAGTCCGATCCAGCTTGACAATGGAACGTTTCAGCTCGGATTCCCAAAAGACCAGGAGCTCGCGGTCGAGTCTTTGTCGCGACCGAACAACCGAAAGCTCCTGGAAGATGTTTTGAGCGAAATACTTGGCGGCCGCTGGAAGATCGTGTTTGAAATGCGGGAGGACCTCTCCTTGCCAACTGCAACGACGACCGCCGAAGAGCCGGTGGACCCTTTGCAATCGTTCAAGAATGATCCAATGATTCAAAAAGCTCTGGAAATATTCAAAGCCGAGATCCAGTCTGACCGCTAGACGATGAATATTCAGAAGATGATGAAGCAGGCTGCGAAGATGCAGGAGCAACTGACCGCATCTCTTGCAGAAAAGACGATCGAAGTGAGCGTCGGGGGTGAAAAAGTCACGGTCACCGCGAATGGTCTTGGGGATATCGTTGGCATAAAAATAGCAAAAGAGGTTGTCGATCCCGAAGATGTGGAGATGCTCGAGGACCTCATTTTGAGTGGAGTTAAGCAGGCCATTGAGAAGGGTAAGGGCATGGCGCAAACAGAGATGGGCCGCCTGACATCCGGGCTGGGCCTCCCCCCCGGGATGCTCTAGTGCCGGCTCGGAGCGAGGCTGGGATTTCAATCAGCTTTTTTTCGACCAGTGAACTTGCTAGCGATATTATTGCGTCATGGGTGACGAAACGAGCTCTGAAACATACGAAAAGCGTGCTTGGGAATATTTCCTGCAGCTGCAACCGATCATTACGGATGTCAACGCAGCGGCGGAAATGGCTTTTCGCGCCGTTGATGCGTTTGAGAGAGAGCTGAAACGCCGGAAAGAGTCCCGGTAGCTAAGCTAGCGTTACAAGTTCGTGCGGCTCTGTGACTTGTGCAATGAACTTGGAATAGGTCCGCGCGATTCGTAACCGACGGTAGGGGCAGATCTCCGAGCTGCCCGCCAACGTCCTTGCCTTACGAGTCTGCCTCGTTAGAACGGCCGGCTCGCAGAATCCGGCCCTACCTCAATCATCTTGGCCCCCATAACAACGAGAAGAATGAGAAGGCACGGAGGCCGTCCCCCCTAAAATGATCAAATTCCCCCTCGTGCCGTCGCCGAGCCCGCGCAGACCCGCGTTCCGAGGCTGCCGTTCTCGGCGAGCAACTCGGAATTCTAACCCCTGCCAGGATCACGCACCGGATGAACCGATTTTAAGCTCCTTGATGTGGCTCCTGAGGTAGGATTCGAACCTACGACCAATCGGTTAACAGCCGACCGCTCTACCACTGAGCTACTCAGGAATAGCAGTGGCCGAAGAAGCTAGTCGGAATGAGCCGGGATTCAAGAAATAAATCCGGGCGCAGCTTCAGAGGAAACACCAAAAACGAGGAGCCCTGCCCGAAGAGTGCATGTTCGTCCCTTTCGAAAACTATTTTAGAGTCAGCTGCTCGGGCAAATAGACCGGCGGCGAACAACTGGTCTCGGTGCAGCGGAACGCAGCAGATCTTTCCAAGGCCGGATATTCGACGTCGGGGTTGGGCAAGGGCCCTTCCCGCTTATCCCACCACTCTACTCTCTTATAAATAACAGGTTGCTTTATGGCAGCGGCGAAGAGCGCCTTTGCAACGGCATCATCCTTGGCGCCAACCACCGTGAGATGTTGCGGCGGGGTGTTGAATTCCCGATCCGCGATCAAAAGTCCCGCAACAAGAAACCCGCGGTGATCCTTTACATGAGGAGTCGCAAGAAACCGCATGCCGTGTTCGGCCGTTTCCCGATAAACGGACTTGCCGGTATAGTGAAACAAAAGATTGGCGAATCGGACCAGTCCCACATTTTCATCCAACTGAGACTTAGCTTTCAAGGCACCTGCGCCGGCACTACTGACATAACCCGACGTGCCTTTGAAATTTGTGGCAATGAATTTTGCTGCCTGCTCCGCTCTGTTCAGCCATGCCCGATCGGCTGTGAAGGCGTACAATGTAAGAAAAGCGCGCCCCATCGAAAGCGTATCCCCCAGATACGGCCCGGCGACATCCTCCTCATCATGCCGAAAACCGCCGTCTGAAAGGGCGCGATTCGCGCAAATCCAGTTTGCGGCGATAGCTTCTTTGTCGTCTGAGACCGCACCGAGGGTCGCCAGCGCATTAATTGCCCACCCATTTTCGCGAGAGTAGACGTGAGCGCGAGTGTCGATTCCGCTCCGGCTGCAAAGGGAGCATCCTGAACTGGACCGATTCATCTCGATCCCCGAAACGCTTCTGCGGAGGCCACGCCTCGTTTTCGGAGCACATATTTTCCGAGTGCGTCCAGCGAGAACAAACCGGCACCGAATGCGAGGATGATCAAAGCGGAAAGCCAATACACGAAGGGATCTGCTTTAATAAATTTATCTGGATCGCTTATGATGCTGCTAAATGCCTCCATGTCGGCAGCCAGATAGGCAACCGTCATCGAGATAAAGATCATGAGTGCAATCGGACGCGAAAAAAGGCCCGCTATTAACAGAAGGCCTCCAAAACATTCAAGAGATCCGATAAAGCGTGCATTCAAACCGGGAAACGGAATACCAAGACTTGTGAAGAATTGAGTGACTTTATCGATATGTTCCAGTTTGCCCTTGCCGGTAAGATAGAGTTGCCAGAAGAAATAAATACGAATCGCTAGCAAAAGCGGCGATTGCAGATAGTTCGCCAAAGTAACGAATAAAGCGTACGCGCGCTGGATAATATTATAGGCC
>DASZHC010000190.1:0-5823 GCA_035938215.1 Chthoniobacterales bacterium | reverse complement strand
CGGGCTTTGATTGCCTCGGAGTGGCGCTTGAGCTTTGGAACCGAATTAGAGTGGTACCTGGCGAAAACGAGGCGCAGAATCCGTCCATCGTTTCGGAGGCCGCGAATCTATTCTTTGATCAAACGGGGGTAAAACGATTTGCTTTCCGGTGCGTCATTGAGGGGGATATACCGCAGGCTCGGGGCCTGGGCAGCAGCGTTACTATTCGGGCGGGCGTATTACTGGCGTTGAATGCACTCGCTGCCGGTCATCTTACAAAAAAGGAGTTGTGCGAGCTTTGCGCAAAGCTGGAGGGACATCCGGACAATGCTGCAGCCGCGTTATACGGAGGCTTTACGATCGTCTCAAAAGCCCGGAACGAGATAGCTAGATTCGATATTGATCCGGATCTGAAATTCGTCCTGTTCATTCCGAACTTTGAAGTGAAGACGAGCGAGGCCAGGAGGGTATTGCCGGAGTCCTTCTCGCGTCAGGCAGTGGTCGATAATCTAGCAAACACAAGTTTTGTGGCTGCGGCGTTTGCGTCGCGGCGCTATGGGCAATTGCAGGACTCCTTCGACGACCGTGTCCATCAACCATTTCGAACCCAGTTTGTGCCATTCCTGCCAAAAGTGCTCAGCGCAGCCCGAAATGCGGGCGCTTTGGGTGGCTTTCTTAGCGGTTCTGGATCAACTATTGCATGCCTTACGCTTTCGGACGGCAGCAAGGTCGCTGCGTCGGTTGCGGATGCTGCTCCTGAGGCGCAAGCGAAGGTTTTGATCGTTAGCGCTGACAACTTGGGGGCTCGGATTCTGGAAGGCTAAGGGATGCGTAGGTGGCTCGATGATCTTGAGCAGTATGCGATCGAAGTCATCCTCGATAAGAGGCACGGGTTTCGGGCGTCGATCCTCCGAATTGTTCTGCGTCTGCTCTCGTTCATTTACCTGGCGATAGTGCAACTTCGACTCTACCTCTATAGAAAACGCATCTTCAAAGAGCGACAACTCGGGTGCCTGGTCATCAGCATCGGAAACCTCACGGTTGGCGGCACCGGCAAAACCCCCGTAGTCGAGAAATTTGCGCGCGCGCTGCAAAGCGGAGGCCGAAGAGTTGCGATACTTAGCCGCGGATACAAGAGCATCGATCGACGCAAAAGAAAGACCTGGTGGGAAAGAGTCTTGGGTCAGGGCGCTGAAAATCCCCCCCGCGTTGTTTCGGACGGAAGACGCGTACTCCTTGATTCCGGTACCTCGGGTGATGAGCCCTATATGCTGGCTTCGAATTTGCGCGGCGTGGCTGTTGTCGTGGACAAGGATCGCGTCAAAGGAGGATTGCATGCCCTGAAGAAACTTGGAGTCGATACTTTGCTCCTGGACGACGGACTTCAATACCTCCACCTGAAGCACCGGCTCGATATTGTCCTGGTGGATCGCCAGGCCCCCTTTGGAAATGAGCACTTGCTGCCTCGCGGAACATTGCGCGAGCCCCCCCGCAATTTGCGGCGGGCCAGCTACATTTTCATTACCAAATGCAACGGCGAATCAAACAGCGGCCTCGTTCAGCGCATAAGACAGCACAATCGGACGGCCGAAATTATTGAGTGTACGCACAAACCGCTCTACCTAAAGCATGTTTATAGCGAGGAACGTTTGCCTCTCGATTATCTCAAAGGCCTCTATATCGGATCGTTGTGCGGAATCGCGGCTCCCGAAAGCTTCGAAGAAGGCCTGCGGAAGCTCGGAGCCAAGATCGAATTGTCACGCCATTTCGCCGATCATCATCGATACGCTGAAAAGGAATTGACCTCGTTCCTGCAGCGGTGTGTACGGCGGGATGTAAGCGCCGTCATCACGACGGAAAAGGATGCCGTTCGCTTTCCGGTACTCGGTAATCTCGAAGTGCCGATTTGCTTTTTGAGAGTAGAAATTGAGATACTCAACGGACAAGAAACCTGGGAACAATGCGTTCAGCGCATCTGCACCCCGCCGGCGATGCTACGTCCCGAGAAATTTTTCCAGTAGCCCGAATAGTCTTCCTTTTAAACGAATTGAGGGTCACGCTGTCTGACTGAGGTACATCGCATGTCTCCGCGCCATTCTAAACTAGGTATCGGAATCGTCGGCGCAGGCACGGTTGTAAAGGCGCGACACTTACCGGCACTCAAGAATATTCCGGACGTCGAAGTTGTGGCGATTTGCAATTCGACCTACGAATCATCGGAAAAGTTCTGCGTCGAGTATGCGCCCGAAGCAACTCCTTTCGGAAATTGGGCAGAACTCGTTGCTGATCCGGAGATTGATATCATCTGGATAGGAACTCCGCCCTATCTTCATGCCACGATCGCAGTTTCGGCACTTGAAGCTGGTAAGCATGTATTTTCTCAGGCGCAGATGGCAATGAACCTTTCGGAAGCGGAAGAAATGCTTGCGGCCGCGCAGCGGAATCCCCATCTGGTCACAATGGTGTGTCCCCCGCCGCACGGACTGCGGGGCAGTCTTTTCATTCAAAAGTTACTCGCCGAAAACTATCTGGGTCACCCGCATCATCTTCGCGTGCAGAGTTTTTCAGACGTTTACATGGACCCCGATGCGCCTCCCCACTGGAGACAACGGGATGAGCTTAGCGGTTTGAATATTCTGACTCTGGGTGTCTACGCCGAAGTTGTTCAGCGCTGGTTCGGGGCAATCACAGATGTCTTCGCCCACCAAAAGACTATTCATTTGATTCGCCAGGGTTACGAGATCAGAATTCCCGACCTCGTCGCGGTTCTATGCACGTTTGAGAATGGCATGGAAGGGGTTATGGAATTCAGTGGGGTCGCGTGCTTTGAAAAATCCGATCTTCTTCAAGTCTTCGGAAACGAGGGAACGCTCGCCTACGACTTTGCGAACGATCAGATCAGGGGTGGAAGGGTTGGAGAAAAAGGAGTCGAGAGACTTCAAATTCCGCCGGGATTGGAGCAGAAGTGGAGTGTAGAGGAGGATTTTATCGCTGCGACTCGATCACCCGGAAGCATACAGCCGCAGCCAAGTTTCGCACAGGGAGTGCGATACATGCGCGTGGTTCAGGCGGTGGCGGATTCGATCGTGCAGCAACGAGAAGTACGAATTCCTTTTTGATCATAATTCCACGGCCGCAGGTACCATGATGCCGTCTCGCATTCCATGAACGATTTTTTTGTCTGCGGGCACGATCGTGGCCAACACACCACCCAACCGAACTTCCTTCTCCGAAATGACAAAGTAATAGGGACAAAGACGTACCCGGCCAGTGAGAGTCTCAATCGACCCGGTGGCCGGGTTGAAGAATGGCTGCTTCACCAGGCGTCCCTTGAAAAATTTTTGAAGAATGAATGGACTCTTGGAGAACGATGCGATCGCTTCTTCGATACGGTCTGCCCATTCCTTCTGCGGTAGATCCTGCCCGGCGAACACGCCGCGACTACCCCATGCGAGTTCTGAGAACCCGCTGACTTTAAGGACATACTCCCGTTCTCGCTGACTGAATTTTTTCAGTTCCCTCCAATTTTGAATTTCGAGCCCCGGGATTACGGCGTAATGCGGAACCGGGGCAGGATCGATGACCCATGTCCTCGGGAGCAGTGACTGAAGCCTCAACCAATGCTTCGCTCGAAGTTCGCGCCGCCAGAAACGCTCAAGGGGCTTGGACCAGAAGAGCGCGAACCAGGACTTCTCTTCGAGATATGGTTTGAGCGGAGGCGTGATCCTAAAGCGGTCCGAGGCGGTCGCAGCAAGCAGCAATTGCCTGGACGGCATGTTCTCGACGTCGAACATTTCAAAGAAACGGTAAACCGGCTCCGACGGACGGAAGTCCCAATCTTCAGCCTGGACCACGCGCCAGCTTGGTCCGTAACGCGAGGCCAGCTGCTCGCAGAGCCATTGCATTTCGGGCCGATAGGTTTCCGATTCGCTCGAGATCGCCACAACGCCCCTTGGAAGGATGGACCGAAATCCCTCGATCATGCCATCCTCGCCTCCGAGGACATCAAAGCCGAGCTCCCGATAGGTCTGGTTCAGCCATCCCGTCAGACCGATTCCCCCCGGCACGGAATCGAGTTCTGAAATCGCGTATCCGTCGTCGGTCAGAATGATGTCCGGGCGAATGACCTGCGGAATCTCGTACCGATATTTCTGGGATATTTCAATCAACTGATCCGGCTTTCCAAGGTCCAGGTAACGCGAGATCCAATGAGGCTGCCGGCCGTTCACGCTGAGGTAATAGAGCAGATTCGATTTTCTGACGAATTTGAGAAGCCAATGGCCAAGCCGCTCCAGTTCGTCCGCAAACTCGGCTCCGATCAGGAATGGCTGCGGCGAAACGAGCCATTCTTTTTGCGCAAAGAGTCCCTGCTTCGGAAATCGTTCACGGATTCGCTGAATCCGCTCTAGTGCACCGTTATCCATTCGCTTTTCAAGGATTCTAGGCCAGCAGCTTAAGGGCTCGGCGGACCAGTTCTTCCGTATCGATGTCATCGATTTTCAGCGAAGAGAGTACCTCGCGCACTGCCTTTTGTACTTCTACCTGCCTGAATCCAAGCGAGAGCAGGGCCAGGACGGCGTCGTTTCCTCTTGCCTGTTTGTCATCGCGCCCCGAGGCCGCAAGTTCCCATGCGGCAGCAACACCAATTTTATCCTTCAGCTCCAAAATTATTCTTTCGGCGGTTTTCTTGCCAAGGCCGCTGATCTTTGCGAGGGCATTGAGATCGCCCTTGACAACCGCTGTCTTGAACTGCGCCACGCTCATGCCGCTGAGCAGGGCGAGTGCCATCTTAGGTCCGACTCCGGTTACATGCTGGATCAATAACCGGAAAAGATCTCGTTCGACGCTTGTCACGAAGCCGAATAAAAGGTGCGCATCCTCGCGGACGACAAGATGAGTAAGCAATCGGACGCGTTCTCCGACGGATGGCAAATGATCAAAACTTGAGAGAGGAATCTGAACGAGGTATCCAACGCCCTGTACCGAGATGACCACCTGCGTAGGCAGCGCCTCGACAAGTTCGCCATCCAGAAAGGAAATCATGATGCTGAATAGAAGTACGCGACGACCGGGAAACTGCAAATTGAACCGCCACCTATTCGGACTGCTGCTTCTTGCGGCGTTGGCGACAGCTGTTGCGGCCGAAACTAATCACTTTTTCCTGATACTCGATCCTTACTTTTATCGCTCGCCGCTGGTCCTGCCGGTGGACGGAACCAGGGAAACTGTTTTTACATTTTATCGCGCTTTAGACGATGCAACGCTGACTCCGGCCAAACCTCAGGAACTCAGCGACCGAGAGCGGGCCGCCGTGAAAATCCAGACCGAAAGTCACGCGCGAAAATTGCTCGAGGTGATCAAACCCGAAATAATCAGAGATACTCATGGAGTAATAACCGCGCTGCGTCTCTACAGCTCCGATCCGACCATTTCAGGAATTCTGCTGCTACCGGAGATCGGGAATCACTACGCAAATCTCCTGGGCCCGGATTGCTATTTAGCGGTGCCGAATCGCAGAACGGTCCTGTTTTTTCCTAGGCTTGCATCCGACATCCAGTCCTTTGCTCCCCTTGTGCATAGCCTCTACCATAATGATCCATGGCCGATCTCGACCGAGATCTTCGAAATTGCGAACGGAAAACTGCGGGCAAGCGGGCGGTTCAGCGAAGAGTTCTGAGGAGGAGAATACAGAAGACAGAAAATGATAGGGGTAGGGACGAAGGAAGCTTCGCCCCTCCCTCCGAACCGAATGGGCGGATTTCCCGCGTTCGGCTCTCCAGTTGGTGGTTAACTTTCAAGAAGATCGGCAAGCCACCAAGTGGGCTTGTTTTAAGGAATACAAGT
>DASZHC010000189.1:0-16382 GCA_035938215.1 Chthoniobacterales bacterium | reverse complement strand
GTGATGATGGGCGAAATTCGCGATGAAGAAAGCGTCGACGCGTTGATGCGGCTCTCATCTTCCGGACACAGAGCCATATCAACGCTGCATACCAATTCTGTCTGCGAAGTGCCAAATCGATTCTTCATGTTTAAGGCGCAGCCGTTTATGGTCGCCGATGCATTGAAATTGGCGGTCTCACAGCGCCTGGTAAAAAAGGTCTGTCCACGCTGTTATATTGAAGAACCGGTTCCGGCGAAAGCACGGCTGCACGGTCTCGGAATCGATCCCGAATGGTTGAAAGGAATATCTGCGCTGCGACGCGGGCGTCGCTGCGACTTCTGTCGCAACACCGGTGTGAGTGGGCGGAAGCCTATCTTTGAAATGCTGGTTGTTGACGATGAGGTCAAGGTTGCTATCCAGGAGCGCGCGCCTGCCACGCATTTGAAAAGGTTGATGGCCGAAAAAGGAGAGAACACACTGTTTGAAAAAGCGGTTCGCGAGGCGGGAGCCGGAGTCATCTCGCTTGAAGAAGCATGCAAGTTCAGGGATCAATCCTGTCATCCAGCAGGAAGAACAGCCAACTGACCTGCGGCGACATCACCTTTATATGCGAGACGTCACACTAGGCGGCGGCCCTTTCCACCAAGGGTCGCACAGGTAGGACCGGATCTCCGAGCCGGCCGGTTCCCGGCGTGCACCTCGGAGATCTGCCCCTATGGGGGGGTGTATGCACCCCACGGGCCGATTTCCAGACCGGATGTGCGTATCACCGGTGATTCAATCACGAAAGTGCTGTTAGAATTTCGCATGGAATTGCCGAAACATCGCGAGCGTCTCGGCCTCTAGATCGACTCGCCAACTGAATCCTCACTTTTGGTTTCCAAGGAAATGGTGAAAGGGACGGAAGGTATTTGCGATACCGGCGGCTGAGTTCCCCTGGAAAACGCAGTGGTAAAACCCTAGACCGTCGGCCTTCACCGGCGGGAAGCGCATCAGGTTGACGTGGACGCCAACACAACAAACCTCAATAATGTAATAATAGGCCGAAAACACATCACCCTCGTTCCGACGAATACACCCACAAGCAGTGTCCACCATTCTCGGGAGACGTTCCACCTAAGTATGAAATGCATACCGGAGGTGATGCCCAACGATACCACAAGGCAAACGAGGAATTTTATTAGGTTGGTCATGATTCGTTCAGAAGTCGACGTATCCGATCAAGCTGTTCTCTCGTCGAACTTGCAAATCTAATTTAGTTAGGGATCGGGCAAATTTAGGGAAAGCCTAGGGCCAACGATAGCGGACACATCCGCCAACTGCGCTTAAATCGAATCCCGGTGCGCCCGAAAGGAGGTGCGAAAGCGCCAGCTTTCGGGAGGTTCGTATAAGAGTTATGAACCGGTCTTGCTTCGCCGTCCATCAAATTGCACCAGAATGTCAAACCGTTGCGGCGGCGGCGCGCATCGGCATCAACCAAGTGCCACGAATTTAGGTCGGCGAGATGAGGTGCCTATTTAAGAGAAGTTCTACAATCTTGTATATCCGAGTGCAGCATTTCTCAGGAAACCACTGGGTTTCCCCTTCATCCATAAGCTTTGCACGCTTAACAGCGTCTTCAATCCGAGCCCGCGTAAACTCTTTGAGGGGCAGATTCGACTTGTTGTACGGGATGCCTGTGGATCTAATTTTATGCTCGATTTCTGTGCACTTGTAAGCTTTTTCGGGCTCTGTCAGATCATCAAAGTGTAGAAGCAGCCAAACCTCGAAACATGGATTACTAGTGGCTATTTGGACCTTCTGTTGCTGAGCCCTCCCTACATACCCTGAGAGTGCCCTGAGAGTGCTGCTGCGATGACTGATCTCCATCCAATGGTCCTTGTCTAGGACCAGCCATAATTGGTCACCATTCTCTTCGTGCAACTGATAGTTTCGTCTGACGTCTGATAGGCGGGTCTTCACGTGTGCCGGGGCGGATTTGGAATCTTGCGTCCCGAAAACCTCGATTTTGAGCCGCGGATGAGAAAAAATGCTGAAATATTGCTTTGGCGCGTACTTGTCTTCCGTCACCAGTACTATAAACGACAGATCGCGATGAGCACATTCTGGGCGTGTAAACGATCTCCTCTGCTTCATCTGGAGCCCAAATCAATCGCAAGGTTTCCCTATCAGGAGGTTCGGTTCGCCAAAGAAAGGAATGGCCCCAAATCGCCCCTGAAGATAGCCTTTACTGATCTTAAGATCCTTTCGGATGTTGAAGTCGGTTAGTGGATAGAGAATAGTTGCGCCGTGTTTGTTTTTTTCAGCGAACCAAATTTCATCTCTCCTCAGCAATTCAAGATCTAGGAGATGACACTCGTGTGTAGTCAAAATGAGTTGATGCTGGCATCCTTCGCATTTCTCGAGAAATGCTCGCAAAAACTCCCATGCGAGGAGCGGATGCATGCTTCGATCGAGCTCATCGATGAAATAAACTTTTGGTTCCTTATTTAGTTGAAAGAGCGCCGGCAGTAGTTGTAGCAAACGCTGCGTTCCATCAGACTCTTCGTGCAAAGGAAGCTCTGCACGCGAGCCTTTGGCCGTCAGATGACCGGTTTTTATCATCTCGATGCGAAGCGTCCCATCCTGCTTGTTCAGCCGGATTTCTGATCCGTATGGGCCCCGCAGAAAAATGGGATCGCTCCTCTCTGCAGACTTTGCTATGCGTTCCAGGAAATCCCACGGAAGCGGACTGTTCTTCCTGTCAAATACGCGGCTTTCATATTTCAGATCACTGACGCCCGTCGAAGCTTGTCGCAAAAAATCTCCGGCAAACTTCGCAAATTCGGAATCTTTGCTGATCAAATCTACCAAAGACTCGTATTCCGTGTCGGGTTGGATCACGTCGACTCCGTGGTGAAACCACTGGAGCACCGGACTAAAGACTGGACCAAAGCTTTTCTTGTTTAGAGTTTCATAGATTGCATTGAGGAGAAGTTGATTAGGCCGGAAGTCAACTGCACCAAGCAATTCCCTAACGCGCCTATTTTCAAGGGAATACAGCACTTCGCCTATCTCGGGGGTAACATTTCCCTCTTCGGTGTGCTTCCGGCTGAACACTTCGTCTTGTTTTCCTGCCATGTACAGCCACTCGGCAAAGACTCGTCGATTGACTTTGCACTTGATTTGATACGGACCGGGGTAAAGCCGGACTCGGATATCACAAGCGATCCGTTTCTATTGCACGAAGAAACGAGAGACCCAGGTATTAAGGAGCAAGCAGCCCAAATCATTATCTCGGAGGTAGGTCTGGATATGAGGCCCTGGAAGACAGAGAAACAGTTCAGTTCCTTTCTGGGCTTGTGCCCTAACCATTTGATTACCGGAGGCAAAGTCCTACGCCGAGCCACGCGAAAGGTCTACAACCGCACTGCCGACACTCTGCGACTCTATGCCCAGAGTCTGACTCACAGCAAAAGCGCGTTGGGAGCCAAGTATCGTCGCCTGCGAGCCAGACTCGGCGCTCCCAAGGCGATCGTCGCCATGGCCCATCATCTGGCACGGCTAGTCTATCGTATGCGCTTTACGGGCAAAACTATGTCGAAAAGGGTATCGAACACTAGTCGCAACACCGGTGTAAGCGGGCGGAAGCCTATCTTTGAAATGCTGGTTGTTGACGATGAGCTCAAGGTTGCTGTCCAGGAGCGCGCGCCTGCCACGCATTTGAAAAGGTTGATGGCCGAAAAAAGGAGAGAGAACACACTGTTTGAAAAAGCGGTTCGCGAGGCGGGAGCCGGAGTAATCTCGCTTGAAGAAGCATGCAAGTTCAAGGATCAATCATGTCATCCGGCAGGAAGATGAGCGATAGAAACTGCAAAAAGGATGGACCCCGCGGAAGGTTAGGGCCGCATTTTCTAGGCGGCCCTTTCCACCACGGGCCGGACAGGTATGGCCGGATCTCCGAGCCGGCCGGTTCCCGGCGGGCAGCCTTGAGATCCGCCCTTATCGCTATCGGGGTATGCAACCGGCCGGGCCGATTTCCGTACCGGAAGTGCGCAACATCTCCAATGGAGACAAGCAGCGACAAGGAAGGCCGTGCCCACTAAAATAGCGCCGACGCCCCCGACGGTCGCACAGGAGCTGCCGCCCGAGAGATCATTCAGATCTGCCTGGTGTTGGTTCACTATAATCAGCATCCCGAAGATCGAGAAGCCGAGAGACAAACTGACTAAGCTTACTTCGGTCGAGATCCCGCGTGGACAAGCTGAGCACCGGCCAAGTTAAAGGGCGGCGGTCTGTTTGCGCTCTTGGAATTCCCTCTCACAAACAGGTATTTGCGATACCGGCGGCTGAGTTCCCCTGGAAACGTAGTGGTAAAACCCTTGACCGCCGGCCTTGACCGGCGGGAAGCGCATCAGGTTGACGGGGACGCTAACACAACAAACCACAACAAAGTAATAATAAAACGATAAAACACATCTCCCCTTCGAATATGTGACCTGTCTCTCTTCTGCTCTGTTGAACAGAAGATACGTGATTGTTTTGGCGACTATCTTTGCTCGATCTTACCAGGCTTGGCAAACTTCCCGATCAATCGGATCGCGGAACTCACGCGCACTTCTTGGCTGGCGCGCAACTAGGCGCCAAAGTTCGTCGAAAAGCGGACCGGCGTTAACCGTGTGTTAGTCGGACGATCACTCTGAAGATACTTGGCAGCTTCGCGGATTCGAGGCCAGAGTCCCATTGGATCCAGTGAGCCGATTTCCTTTCGTTCTACTTGTTGTCGAGGGGGGTGATGTCTCAGGAAGCGACGTCTTTAGGCAAATGATTTTAATGGATTCGAGTTCACTATCTTTTTACTAACTACTCCAAAAAGAGACCTCGGCGGCTATGAATGACGCGCTACCTGTCCTGGTTTTGTTCAGCGAGTTCTTTCATCTTCAACTCAATCCTAAGTCTATCGAGCTTATCAAATGAGAAATTATTGAATAATCGAACGCGATAAAGAATTCTGGTGGCAACTCGAACGTAAGCAACCTCGACTTTCTCGGGCGATCCTTCGACATGGGTAGGGTCGTTGTACGGCCAGTGTGCCAAAATCGGCTTACCCGGAAACGCATGACTTGTCTGTTCGGCTTGTTCGGACACGCTCACGATGAAATCGAGATGCTCATCCTTAAACACTTCCCAGGACTTGCTCCTGGCCCCAGACGCGTCGATCCGGAACTTATCTCGTAAAACTTTCAGATTGATCGGTGACACCTGGCCCTTTGGGGTAACACCCGCGCTGAATGCCTCAAAGCGACCGGAGCCGATGTCCTTCATGAAGTACTCTGCAAAGATGCTTCTACTCGCATTCCAAGTGCAGAGGAACAGTATCTTGAATTTCTGCGCAGGAGTTTCCATAAAAAAAGTATGCCAAATCTCTCGCTAAGTGTAGCAAAGTGATATCGACCTGTCGCGAGGATTTTGGCAGGAACGAGGCCCGTTTGATATAAATGTTGTAGTTGTCATATCCGCCGATGGAGATCGCGTTGTTAGTTATCCAGGTGCACAGGTTGTCCCTCGTCATGAGTTTTAAAAAACCATCTAGCCGTTCTGCCATCGGCACCAGCGTTTAGCCATGCTGGCGGTGAATCTTTTGGCGCCGCTTTGGTACACGCCCCGATGTATCAACAACCGCAACGAAGCTTTCCAAGCATGTTTAGACTTAAGGTTTCGGCTTAATTTAGCGTCGCCGTGATCTTGGTCATCAAGTCAAAAAGACCTTCTGAGGTGCCCTTGCCGACGCGTGTCCCGATAGGCAGGCTGCCGCCCGATTGTTTGGCGAAACCGAAGACTTGCGCCAATCTGAGGCTCAAACCGTTGTTTTCGCGAGAAGGCAAGAAGTTGGCCGGTGTGGTCCGCGCGGGGGCGGAACGCGGCGTAGAACGCCTGGAAAGGGCGGCAGTGAGACTTGCTCGACTAAGCTCGGTGACGTTCGAGCGGCCTGATCATCCGCCAGAAGGAGCCGAACAATCTAGAGACTCCCGTCGATCGGGTGGACTCGTTTCTGACTCCGACAGAACTGTTTTACGTACGCAGTCACTCCCCGCCTGGGAGAAATGAAGCTGAAGTCAGAGGTCTTTCGGCCAACTGCTTATGAAACCCTTGCGCCGAACCAGGCATACACAGTGTTTGGCGCTGCCTGGGCGGGGGAGACCGAAGTGACGGAGGTATCTGTAAGCACTGACGGTGGCCGAACATGGGCCCACGCAGAATTGGTAGATCCCGTTCAGCGATATGCGTGGCGACGTTGGAAATTTTATTGGGTTACGCCGAAGAAGCCGGGTCAATACACATTGCTGTGCCGCGCAAAAGATGCCAACGGCAACGTTCAGCCTGACAAGCATGACGAGAACTACGCCACCTACGTGATCAATCACCTGCTTCCAATCGAAGTAACTGTTGGTGATCCATTGGCTCCGGCCTTTAATGCTCGGCGAACATCCTCTTCGCTCTCATAGGTTGTCATCACGAGTTAGGTCCTATTGACAAAGCCCGGTAGATCACTGATATCGACCAGGGACAGAATAAGGACGTAGCAGTGCGAGCGATGAGAGCAGAGGGCTTCGATGGTTACAAGGATCTCAAGCTGATGGATATTCCGTCACCCGGCCTGTCTGAGGGGCGTGTTTTGGTGCGAATGACCGCCGCCGGCGTTACGCCCCTCGACCACACGATTCTCTCGGGCCATTTCCGATGGCGAAAGCGCCTCTGGTGCTTGGGAACGAAGGAGCCGGCATCATTGAAGCGGGCGGAACCCCCGAATATCCGAATGGCTCGAGGGTAATGTTCACAGGCCCCTACGGTGTCTTCGAGAACGGAACCTTGAGCGAGTTGGTCGCGGTCAAGAAGGAACATCTTTGCCTTGTTCCAGACAACGTCGATGACACCGCCGCCGCGGGTCTGCCTGTAGCGTACTTGACCGCATTCCTGGCGTTGAAGGCGGCGGGGTTCCACGCTGGGAAAACGGTCCTTGCTCCTGCAATTGGAGGCTCGGTGGGCAATGCCTCCACACAGCTGGCCAGAGCGCTCGGAGCGAAGCACGCAATTTCGACCACCACGAGTCACGCAAAGGCGGAACAGGCCAAGGCACGGGGGCTTTTCGGAGGTGATCGACCTTTCTGAGGAAGGGTTGGCGGAGGGCGTGCGCCGTCTGACACACGGTTACGGGGCCGACATTGTCGTGGACGGCGTCGGCGGGCAGATCCTGAGCGAAGCGCTCGAAATCCTGGCGCCGGATGGGAGTCTTACCACACTCGGATATTCGGCGAGCAGGAAGACGACCATTGATGTGACCAATCTGATCTGGAAGGGTGCCAGCATCAAAAGTTTCCTCCTATTTTCCCAGCGTCATTCGGCCTGGTCCGACGCATGGAAGACGATTACCGAGCTTCTCAGTTCAGGGCGGGTCGAGCCCATCGTCTCCAAGACGTTCCCGCTTGAAGATGCCGCAGACGCACTTCGGTACCTGATCGAGGGGCGCCCTCTCGGCCGGGTCATTGTTAGGATCTGAGTCGGCCACGGGGCTAATAGCGGTTCGCTCGTTGCGTCGTTAGGTGACGTGAAATTGAACGGTTTCATCACCGGCCTTTACCAGGCCAACGACTTCACTTTCGAAAACCTCCTCGCCTGGCAGCGGGAGAATGTTGCGCCCACTAGCACATAAATAGGCATGGTATTAGGTTACGAGCTCCTGCGCGACCGGCGCGTCCCGGCCGGCCTCTTCGAAATGGAAACACTTTCTGTTCAGTCGCTTCGTCGGACGGCTAGGGCGCTGCTGCATCAGGCTAGGCTGGCGTTCCTGCGGCGGTCGCCCAGGCCTTAATCCAATGTCTGCTGGATGGCGCCCGCTCCGTCTGCGCCGCGGAAGAAGCTTCCAGGCGCTACCCCGCTCCGGCTGGGTAGCGCCCATCAAAACTACGGCTAAGGCCAAAACGCCGGAGCGGCTCGATTGGATTCTCCCCTCTTATGGATGCTACGAGAGCCCCCCAATCTCCCGCTGCGGTCGCCAGGTCCAATCGAGCCGCGCTCCTCTATCATCCCGGCTCCCAGACATGCTGAAAAAGAGCAAACCGTGTGCCACCCGGCTCCTTGAGAAAGAGGTTCATACCACCACGACTGGTCCAGTCGGCAAGAGTGGCGTCTCCAAGGCGGCTGTTCTTGCGAGTCAAACGGGCCGACCGATTGATCGGCTCTCTTCTTATTTTAGCAAGTACTCGGTTCCTCGGCCATCCGGCCAGGGCAACCGTGATCGGTGGCGGCCTGGAGGGCTACGGTCCCTCGTAGCCGTTGCCGGCCGCAGATCATCACCCTTTCACGGCGCCGACGGAGCGGACGCCCTCCAGGTGATCGGCCAGCAATTGCCCAGCCGTTTCGGTGGAGGGCTGCAGTCCCTCGCAGCCGTGGCTGGCGGCAGGCGCTCAGGCGAGACCAAAAACCGCCCATCTTCTGGCAAAAAAAAGCCAACCATGTTCCACCCCGGCTAGACCCCGGCTAGACCGCAAAAATCACGCGCTATGAAATGCGGCGGGTCCATTTAAGAGCCTGTTCTGAAATAAATGAATCGAAACGAACGTTTTTTGAACTCTTCTTTCCAAAAAGCAGCGGAATTTTCCGGCGCAGCCGGAGAATGCCGCTGGCAGAGCCTGCGTTCATCCCAAATCCTTACCGAAGTCAACGCAACTGCATCGCTACAGCTAAGGATTTGGGATGAATGCAGGCTGGGCCCTTCGTTTCGCGAACTTGAATTACCTTTGAACAATGGACAACTTTAGCCCTTAACTCGATTGGTTTTTGAAACCCGGTCTCACCGTTCGCGTTACCATGGAAAAGTTCAAACAAGCCAAGCGCCGCATCGAGGAGTTGCGCTCCGTTATCGCCGATCATGATCGCCGATACTTTCTGGAAGCCGCTCCAACCATAGGGGACAAAGAGTACGACGAGCTTTACCGCGAATTGAGAGATCTGGAGACAGAATATCCCGAGCTAGCTACGCCAGACTCTCCAACTGCCCGGGTTGGAGGGGCGCCTCTGGAGAGCTTTCGGCAAGTCCCGCACAGGAGCCCGATGCTGAGTTTGGACAATACCTATTCGGAAACCGAAGTCGCCGACTTCTTTCGGCGCTTGCAACGTTTGATTCCGGGCGAAACCATTGATGCGGTGATCGAGCCGAAGGTTGATGGAGTGGCTCTCTCTCTTTATTACCATCACGGCCTTCTGGAGTTTGCCGCAACTCGGGGAAACGGCGTAGTTGGCGACGATGTGACCCAGAATATCCGAACGATTCGCGCCCTGCCGCTGCGTTTGAATAGCCCTTTTCCGGACGAAGTCGAGGTACGCGGCGAGGTTTTCCTTCCGAAAAAGGTGTTTGCCGCCTTAAACGCGGAACGTGAAGAAGCCGGCGAGCCCCTGTTTGCGAACCCTCGTAATACTGCGGCCGGGAGTCTCAAGCAGCTTGATCCGAAGCTCGTAGCTGAGCGAAAGCTTTCCGCGATTTTCTATGGGTTGGGTCTCCTGGTTGGCGACGAAGTATCGACGCACCAAGAGGCCCTCAAACGCCTGCAAGGATGGGGACTACCCACTCATTCGAAGATCTGGATGGCGCAATCGGTCGAGGAAGTGATTAGGGCGATACAATCGCTGGGTGAGATACGGCACGATTTTCCGTTCGAAATCGACGGAGCAGTAGTGAAAGTCGATCGATATGACTTTAGAGAGCGAGTTGGTTATACCTCAAAAGCGCCCCGCTGGGCCATGGCATTCAAGTATCAGGCGGAGCGGGCCGAAACTCGACTGGCGTCGATCGAAATCCATGTTGGACGTTCGGGAAAACTCACGCCTGTAGCAAATCTCGATCCGGTGTTCATCAGCGGTACGACGGTTTCGCGGGCGACGCTTCACAACGGAGAGGAGATTCGGCGGAAGGATATCCGAGAGGGCGATATCGTCGTGATTGAGAAGTCCGGCGAGATAATTCCAGCGGTTGTAAGTGTCTTGAAAGAGCGTCGGTCGGGAGCGGAACAGCCGTTCGAAATGCCGCTTCAATGTCCGAGTTGTGGCTCCAGGGTCGTCCGGATCGAAGGCCAGGTGGATGTCCGGTGCACTAATGTTGAATGTCCCGAGCAGGTAAAACGCCGGCTCGAACATTTCGCTCATCGGGGGGCATTGGACATGGAAGGTCTGGGCGAAATGATGGTTGAACAACTGGTTGGAAACGGTCTCGTCAAACGGGTGGACCACATTTACGAGCTCGATGAGAACAAACTCGGCCGGCTTGAGCGGATGGGAACAAAGAGCATTTCAAATCTTCTAGCTGGAATTGAAGCGAGCAAGGCCCAACCGCTTTGGAGGTTGATATTCGGCCTGGGAATCCTACATGTCGGGGCAACGGCGGCTCGAGAATTGGCGACCCATTTTGGAAAAATGGAAGCATTGCAAAAAGCTTCGCTAACGGATCTGCTCCGGGTGCCGAATACAGGTGAAGTTGTGGCTGCGAGCATCCGCGACTGGTTCCAAAATCCAGACAATATTGCTTTGATCAACGCCCTGAAGAGGCATGGGTTGAATTTTGGCGAAGCCGATCGTGCCGAGGCGAAGAGTGAAACCTTGCGCGGTACTTCATGGGTTATTACCGGTACGCTGAGTCAGCCCCGCGAAATATTTGAGGAACTCATCCGCCAACACGGAGGGCGCGCGACGGGCAGCGTAAGCAAAAAGACAGACTATGTTCTTGCCGGTGAAGATGCTGGGAGCAAGTTGGAGAAGGCGCGACAGCTTGGAATCAGGGTGGTGACCGAGAAAGAGTTTCGCGAAATGGCCGGCGAGTGAACGATCTGCGCCTGGGTGTTGGGCTCGGCAAGAAACTCAGACAAATTCGTAACCAGGGTTTTCGAGACCTTTGAGGGGGGGAATGTGCAATCGCTTGACTTACTGGGCACTCTCGCCTAAGCCCTATTCAATTTTTTCATGTCCAACACTGAACTGGCAGCGGATCAACCAAAATACAGGCGCATTGTTCTGAAGTTGAGCGGCGAGGCGCTTCGCGAGCATGGGAGCCATGAAACGATTTCTCCGTCGATAGTGACCGATATCGCCAAGCAAATCAAACAGGTCAGTGAATTGGGAGTAGAGATCGCGGTAGTAATTGGAGGGGGAAACATCTGGCGAGGATTGAGCGCCAGTCACCGCGGGATGGATCGGACGACAGCTGACTATATGGGTATGCTGGCGACGGTTATCAATGGCATGGCTCTGCAAAGCGCGCTGGAACAGCTCGGGGTTGTAACTAGACTGCAAACCGCAATCGAAATGGCCAACGTTGCAGAGCCGTTTATTTTGCGTCGAGCAATTCGACATCTTGAGTTGGGCCGAGTTGTTATTTTTGGCGCAGGAACAGGCAACCCCTTTTTCTCAACTGATACGACCGCTGCTTTGCGAGCAAGTGAAATTCGTGCCGAGGCGATTTTGAAAGCAACGAAAGTCGATGGAATTTATGATAGTGATCCCAAGGCCAATCCAAACGCGTTGCGCTACGACACTGTTACCTACACCGAAGCGTTGACAAGACGGTTGAAAATCATGGATTCGACCGCCTTCAGCTTGTGTATGGACAACCGGGTTCCCATTATCGTTTTCGATATGGGAGTGCCGAACAATATTAAAAGGGTAGTGTGCGGCGGCAAAGTGGGTACTCTTGTATCAGCCGAGTAAATTGAGAATTCTGGGTTCCACTTTCTAGTGTATGCGAGACGGTGCACTGGTTGGATCAATGGGGGTAGATCCGAGGGAATGAGCGGGAAAAGGAAATGGAGATGATTATCTATGACACCTGAAGAGATATTGCTCGAGACGGAGGCAGCGATGGAGAAAGGACTGGAGTATATGATCCACGAATTTGCTTCGGTCCGAACGGGGAAAGCGTCATCGGCGCTAGTGGAAAATATCGATGTTGAAGCTTATGGGGCTTCGATGAAACTGAAGCTACTGGCATTGATTTCGACGCCGGAACCGCGCCTGTTAGTTATCCAGCCGTTTGACGCATCGGTTACCCGCGATATCGAGAAAGCGTTAAAAGAGTCGAAGATCGGGATCACTCCAGCAGTCGACGGGAAACTGATTCGCTTACCTATTCCGGAGCTGTCAGAGGAGCGCAGAAAAGACCTCGTAAAAACGGTGCGTCACATGGCCGAAGAGGCACGAGTCCGTGTTCGCAGCAGCCGTCGAGGCGGGATAGACGAGATTAAGAAACTCGAAAAATCAGGTGAAATCACGGAGGATGAGCGTCATGATTTGGAGGCTGAAGTACAAAAGTTAACTGATAAATATGTAAAAACGATCGACACTCACGCGGAAGCTAAAGAGGTCGACATTATGAAGGTATGAAACGCCTCTGCGTTTTTTGTTTTTTGGCCGTCGCATTTTGTTTCTTATCAAACGCAGTTGAAGCTCACCCGGCAAAATCGAAAGAAGTTCCTCCCACCCCAAGCGTCCCTCGGCCCGCCCCCGAATTTCTCTGGAGCGGAGTAAACGGAAAGGTTCGGCGGTTACGTGACGTGCGGGGCCACCCCGTCGTGCTTATTTTCGCGGAGAATCCGAGCCAAAAAGAATTCATCAAGCAAATTAAACAGCTAAATAAACGTTCGAAGGAGCTCGCTTCGAGGTACACACTGTTTTTTGTCGCATTTACGAAGGAAACGGGAGTCGTCACGCGGACCGATATTCCTTTCGTTATCTTACCGGATCCGGGGTCGGTAGCAGATGCGTACCGGGTCGGAGACTTTGGCATAGCGGTCATTAGCACCGATGGAAACGTTGACTATGCGACGGATCGCGTCATCACCGGTCAAAAGGTTCTCGATGTCATTATCAATAGCTACTCTGCGCAGGTCCAGGCGCGCCGGATCTAGTGTACCGCGTTCACCACAGAGACACTGAGGACACCAAGAGAAATGGAATAGTTGTTGGCAGGAAGGAAATGGCACGCGATGCGACGGCCGCCGCCTCGGATTTGAGGCTCCGCGATTAGGGCTCAGATCTGCGAAAAGAGAACACCGGGCGAGGACGCCCGTTTTACATTGTCCACCCTTAGACCACCGCGTTCCTCAGCGTCCGCGTGATGCCCCTTTTTTAAGGCGCGAGCGAAGCGCAGCCGTTGCCGGCCGTAAATGAAGACCAGTGCAGGGCTCCGACGGAGCGGAGGCCCTCCAGCTCCAGGGAATCGGCCAGCAATAGCGTTCATTCCCGTTAGCGACGGCACGCTATACAAGCCGTATACTGGTTTTGAGATGGAACCGGCGCATGATCGCAAGATTGCCCTGATTCAAAACCCGGCCAGTGGCGCACAGGATTCCGAACCGCGAAAACGAGTTCGAGAGCGGCTTGAACGAATCTGCAATTCGCTGACAGAGATTACTGTTGAGCCTGGGCTGAACATTGCGGAGCGGACGGCGAAGCTTGTCCGCGATGGAATCGATCTGGTGGTTGTAGCCGCGGGAGACAGCACCGTTCACGAAGCAGCTTCAAGTCTTGTGAGAACCGGAAAAAGCCTTGCCATTGTTCCTCTTGGGACTTTCAACAATCTCGCTTTGAGTCTCGATCTGCCGCGGGAGGTGAACGCAATTTGCGATTTGATTGAAGTGGGCCATACGAGGGAGATAGACGTTGGAATCGCAGACGAACATCACCATTTCTTTGAGGCCGCCGGGGTTGGCGTGGACGCAGAGCTTTTTCCCATCGGAGAAGAGGTCAAGAGCGGGCGGCTGGGGAGCATCGTGCGGGCGATCCGATTGGCGGTTCATTACCGCCAGAAATCGATCGAACTCGAATTCGACCGGCCCGTTCTTGAGGCATACCACTGTTCATTTCGCGGTCAAGCGCCCCTAAGAAGGAGGCGCCGGCGTTTTCAGCGAAGCAGAAGGCGGATCAAGCTGCGATGCTCATTCGTCGCGATCGGCAACGGGCCTTACTATGGGAGCAACTTTAACGTCTGTCCCGGTGCGGTTCTGGATGACGGCCTTTTCTCGATCGGGGTTTATCGCGACTTCAGCAAGCTCGAATTGATGCGGCACTTGTGGTCGATCAGCAGGGGGCAGAGGCTCTACAACCCGAAGATGGAGATGTTCGAGTCCAAAACGCTGCGGGTTTCATCTCCGAATCGAATGTGTGTCCACGTGGATGGCCGACCGATCGGGACGACCCCCGTCCGGTTTCGCATTCTTGCGAAAGCATTGAAAGTCGTAGCACCCGCGGAGGTTTTCTAGTTGATTTAACAGGGGTCCGCATCGACTTTTAGCGTTCCTTATGACGCTGACCGAGAAGATTTTAGCCAGGGCAAGCGGCCGAAGCCGGGTTGATGCGGGAGATAACGCTTGGGCAAACGCCGATATTCTGCTGACACACGACGTTTGCGGACCGGGCAGTATAGGTGTTTTCAAACGGGAGTTTGGCGAGCACGCAAAGGTTTGGGATCCAAAAAAAATCGTGATAATCCCTGACCACTATATATTCACGTCCGATCGGCTTTCGAATCGGAATGTCGATATTCTCCGCGATTTTGCTCGGGAGCAAGGGCTTCCCTATTTTTACGATGTGATTGACGATCCGAACGGGCGCTGGACGTTCAATCCAGCTCGCGGACAGCTTAATCGACAATACGGTTCCCGGTACCAGGGAGTCTGCCACACTGCATTGCCGCGGCGCGGTCACGCGCGTCCCGGGGAAGTGCTTTTTGGGACCGATTCGCACACGTGCATGGCTGGAGCGTTCGGAGAATTTGCGACTGGCATTGGAAATACGGATGCAGGCTTCATTCTCGGCACAGGGAAACTCCTTATAAAGGTTCCCGAGACCATGCGGTTTTACCTCGAAGGAGAGCTGCCGAAAGGGGTAATGGCAAAGGATGTGATCCTGCATGTTATCGGCGATATTGGATTCGACGGAGCAACCTATCGTGCGATGCAATGGGAAGGGTCAGGTGCACGATCTCTAAGCATTGACGACCGAATGACGATCGCAAACATGGCGATCGAAGCTGGCGCTAAGAACGGTATTTTCCCGGCGGATGAGAAGACTTTCACCTACGTTGACGAGCGTGTGCGAGAGAACGGGACGAAATCTGATTACGATCCAGTTGAGCTCGATAAAGATCAGAAATTCGTCTTCGACAAGGTATACGATCTCTCCAAGCTTGAGCCAACTGTGGCGATGCACCCGAATCCGGGCAACCGCGCGCTGGCCAAGGCGTTGGAATATGTCAAACTTGACCGAGCGTATATTGGATCATGTACGGGAGGTAAGACCAGCGACTTTGTGGCGTTCGCGGAAGTGGTGAACGGCAGGCAAGTAAAGATCGAGACCTATGGAGTTCCCGCTACGTCCGAAGTGGTTCAAGAATTGAAGGAATTCCGCCTCGGAGACTCTGCGGTTTGGGATGTTTTGGTCAATGCAGGCGTAATGATGACGGAAAATGCGTCGTGCGCTGCTTGCTTAGGAGGTCCTCAGGATACCTTTGGCCGACTAAATGCGCCGCTGACCTGTATCAGCGCGACGAATCGAAACTTCCCGGGCAGGATGGGTAGCAAGGAATCTAAGGTTTACCTCGCCAGCCCTTATACGGTTGCTGCTTCGGCGCTGACAGGTCATGTGACCGACCCGAGGGAGTTTTTGAGTTAAAGACTTTCGGGAGGTATTTCGGCGACGGACCAATTGAAGCTGACACGGTTTGCTTTGCACGGCTTCCTGACGGGCTCAGAAGAATGACTAACTGAAATTGAGAAAATAATCATGCCGAAAAAGCTTACGAGTCCTGTTTATGTGGTCGGGGATGATATTGATACCGATCAGATTATCCCGGCTCAATATCTGGCCTTGGTTCCTACGATTCCGGACGAGTACGAGAAGCTTGGATCCTACGCGATGGTGGGTCTACCAAGCGACCTCTATCCCATCGAATTCGTCAAAAAGGATTCGATGAAGACGGAGTATAAAATCATCATTGCCGGGAAGAATTTCGGCTGCGGCAGTTCAAGGGAACATGCACCCATCGCCTTGGGTGCCGCCGGTGTGGATGTGATCGTTGCAGATTCGTATGCGCGCATTTTTTTCAGGAACAGTGTCGCTACGGGAGAGCTTTATCCCTACGAGTCGAAAGAGCGACTGATCGATTCCGTGAAGACTGGGGACGTTGCAACGGTGGATTTTGATGCGGATACCGTCGAGATCAACGGTACTGTGCATGAGTTGAAGCAGATGGGGGATGTGCGGCCCGTGATTGAGGCGGGCGGACTGTTCAATTACGCACGGCAATCAGGCATGATTTCAAAGTCCTGATTTCCGATTCGTGAAGATTTCGGTAATCACAGCTTCCCTGAATCGGAAAG
>DASZHC010000188.1:0-16350 GCA_035938215.1 Chthoniobacterales bacterium | reverse complement strand
CGAAATCACTTCCAGCTGGGAGACCACAATTACTTCGTACGGGCTCAGCAGTGAAACTCTGGCAAGCTGGCAGACGGGTGTAAGCGAGATTTTTGCAAAATGGCAGGCAGAGCTGAGTTCTTATGGTCTCAGCAGCGAGATTTATAGTCTTAGCAGTGAAACTCTGGCCAGCTGGCAGGCCGGCCTCGGCCAAATCACATCCAGTTGGGAGCAGGCATTCGGTTTGCCGAGTTCGTACGCTCTGAGTTCCGAGCAGCTAGCAAGCTGGCAAAAGGGAATTCGGGAGATCATTTCCAAATGGGAACTGGCAGTCACCTCTCTTGGCCTGAGCAGCGAGGTGCTGAGCAGCTGGCAGGCCGGGCTTAGCGAAATCACTTCCAGCTGGGAGACCACAATTACTTCGTACGGGCTCAGCAGTGAAACTCTGGCAAGCTGGCAGGCGGGTGTAGGCGAGATTTTTGCAAAATGGCAGGCGGAGCTGAGTTCTTACGGTCTCAGCAGCGAGATTTTTGCCCTTGGCAGTGAAACGCTTGCCAGCTGGCAGGCAGGCCTCGGCGAAATCACATCCAGTTGGGAGCAGGCGTTCGGTTTGCCGAGTTCGTACGCTCTGAGTTCCGAGCAGCTAGCAAGCTGGGGCCTTGCCAGCTGGAGCGGCTTGGAGGTCACCCCATCGAGCTGGAACCTCGCGAGCTGGAGTGGTCTTGAATTCGGTCCATCAAGCTGGAATGAACTGGTCTCCGAGAGCAGCTTGTTCAGTGGATATGGAGCGAGCTGGAGCGCCCAACCATTCGGACTGCCTGAAAGAGAATTTTTCATGCATGTCAATGCTGAGGTGATCTTCTATGGCGGCACCCATCCGCAAGCAAAGGTTACGATTGACGGCCGGCCCGTCCAACTCCAACCCGATGGCACGTTCCGCTACCATTTCAAACTCCCGGACAATCAATTCGAAATTCCGATCGTAGCTGTTTCGCCCGATGGCGTGGAAACCAGGTCGGCTACGCTTTATCTACAAAGAGGTACGACCCGCTACGGGGATGTCGGATCGACCCCGCAACCGACCTATTTAACCGATCCGATGGGCGCACGGCGGTAGCGTTCTGTCCCGAAAATTGGATCCGAGGTAGATAGCGGCAGATGGTGTAGCCCGACGCCAACCGGGCGGTCTAGGTCCCCTCACTCCGTCTGCCGTCCAAAAGTCAGCGATGGATCGAGCGCGAGAGATTGTAACCAGGTTGAAGAAATCGTATGCGATGGAGCTGGAGTCTGTTCAGAATTATCTGGCCAATTCCATCCACTTGGAGGGCCCTCAGGCGGACGAAGTAAAAAGGGTGTTGGAGACCGCCCTCGCCAGTGAATTCAGACACGCGCGCCGGCTCGCCAGCCGGATCAAAATCCTGGATGGTTGCGTCCCGGGATCACTCGAGCTGCCTCGCGATCAGCACTATCTACAACCACCCATGAACAATCGCGACTCCGCATCCGTGATCCGCGGAGCCCTCACTGCAACGGGTGCAGCAATCGCTCATTACCAGGCAATAATTCGGATCACAGATGGCCTTGACTATGTCACCCAGGATCTTTTGATTGAATTGGTCGCCGAAGAACAGGAGCGGCAAGGTCTGTTCAATCAACTGTTAGTCCATATTTGCGAACGATAGACTTCCCTATTGGTTTTCTGTACTGTCAGTGGGAATGTCGTACCGCAAAAACGATCATCTTCTCGAACGATACTTTGAATATCTTGAGATCGAGAGAAATGCGTCTCCCCGAACGGTAATCGCTTACAAACATGCTCTCAACCAATTCAAGCTGTTCGCGGGCCCGCGCTCGTCGTGGCGGAGTTGCACTGCGCAACAATTTCGCGCCTTCCTCCTGGAATGCATGAAACAGGGAATGGCAAGATCCTATGTCCGCCTTCGCTTCGCCGCACTTCGCAGTTTCTACAAGTATCTGGTTGAACGGGCCGAGCTGACTGAAAATCCACTGACGGCTGTGCATCTGCCGAAAACCGAGAAGAAACTCCCGATCGTACTCTCGGTCGATCAGGTGGATGAATTGCTCACGGCCCCAAAAACAATAGAACGAGAGAACCAGGCTCCGGCATGGGCTTCCGCTCGGGACGCCGCCATTATGGAGCTTTTCTATAGTAGCGGTCTTCGGTTAAGTGAGCTTGTTGCTTTAGATGTCGCCGACATCGATCCTTTCAGCGAAACGGTCCGGGTCATAGGCAAGGGCAGAAAGGAACGGATCGTTCCCGTTGGGGAAATTGCGCTGCAGGCGATCCAGCGCTACAGGCATGAGGCTCAAATTCAATCGGGACCGCTTTTCATCAGTAAACTGCGGAAGCGCATTTCCTCCCGTTCGGTCTGGCTCCTTCTAAAGAAATATCTTTCTCAGACATCGATTCAGTTGCGCGCCAGTCCTCACAAACTGCGTCACAGCTTCGCGACGCACCTGTTGGATAATGGAGCTGATCTGCGCAGCGTCCAAACGCTACTGGGTCATGCAAGCCTCTCGACGACACAAATATACACTCACGTTACCGTCGAACGTTTAAAAAAGGCATACGACGCAGCGCATCCCAGAGCGTGAATTGTTTTATGACATCTACGATCCCAACTCGTTGCGAAATTCCCGAGTCCGATACTTGGGATCTCACAAAGCTGTTTTCTAAAGAAGAAGAGTACCGCAACGCCCTTGTCGGGCTTAAAGAACTTTACCCTAAGATCGCGCAGTACAAGACGCGGCTTGGCGAATCCGCGAAGACTTTGTTTGAATGCCTGGAATTCGAAAAGTCGCTTGACCAGATCGCAGAGCGGCTCGGTCATTATGACTCGCTTAAATACGCGGAAGACAGTTCCAATAATGACAATCTGTCGCGACGCGCCAAACTCACCAATCTCTTGACCAAGGTGAGAGAGGTAGCTTCGTACATCAATCCCGAAATCCAAGAAATCCCCGACGAGACATTTGAACGTTTTCTGGCCGATCCGATTTTGAGCGATTGGAAAACTTCGCTCACCAAGCTGCGCCGCTACAAACCACATACGCTCTCCGAGCGCGAGGAACGGCTCCTAACGCTCAGCTCTCCCATTATCCGAGGTCATTCCGACACCTTTTCTCAGCTGACCAACGTCGACATGAGATTTGGTTCGCTGATCGAAGAGGACCAGGAACGCGCGCTCTCGCTAAGCACTTACTTCTCCTTCCTGCATAAAAAGGACCGAGATTTACGCCGAAGAGCTTTTCACCAATTCTACGCAGAGTTCGATGATCACAAATACACCCTGGCTTCGGCTCTCTCTTCGTCTGTGCGAGCCGACGTTTTTTCGGCGAAAATCCGGAATCATCTCTCTGCGCGTGAAGCCTCCCTTTTCAGCGACAACATACCGGTGGCTGTGTACGACAACCTCGTCGCAACAGTCCGCAAAAATCTTCCTGTTCTTCACGACTACTACGAGCTTCGAAAAGAAATCCTGGAGCTGGACGAAATTCACCAGTACGACACTTTTGTCCCAATGGTTCCGGTCGTCCGGACAAACACTACGTTTGATGACGCCATCGACATCATCCTGAAAGCGTTGAAACCGCTCGGCGACGAATACCTTCAGACGCTTGGCTGTGGATTGAGATCTCGATGGGTAGACCGCTACGAAACGAAGGGAAAAAGGAGCGGGGCATTTGCTTCCTCCAGCTATGGTAACCCTCCCTACATCCTGATGAATTATAAGCCGGACGTTTTCTCCGACGTTTTCACGTTGGCCCACGAAGCTGGCCACTCAATGCATAGCTGGTTCGCCCAGAAGCATCAAAGCTTCCAGGATTACGGATATCCCATTTTTCTTGCCGAGGTCGCATCGACCTTTAACGAAGAACTCCTGACCCATTATCTCCTCGAACACGCCGATGAAGTGCAAATGCGCGCCTATCTCATCGACCGCCAGATCGAGGATATCCGGCAAACCCTCTTTCGTCAGACCATGTTTGCCGAATTCGAAAAAGAGATCCACGAAATCGAGGAAAACGGCGGCCCGCTCACTCTTGAGATTTTCAAAAATGTTTACCGAAGCCTTCTGGACGCCTATTTTGGTCCGCGCTTTGCAATCGACGACCAACTCAATCTTGAATGCCTCCGAATTCCGCATTTTTACTCAGCCTTCTACGTTTACAAGTATGCGACGGGCATTTCCGCAGCGATATCCCTGGCAGATCGCGTCCTGAACGGAGGCTCAGAGGAACTGGAGGCCTACCTTGGATTTTTGAAGGCGGGCGGCTATCGATTTCCGATCGATACGCTTCGAGCCGCCGGAGTAGACATGCTGTCGCCGGAGCCAATTGAAAAAGCGATGAATCTGTTTCAAAGAAGGATCGTCCAATTGCGTGAACACACGCTGAACTGAGCGGCGAGCGCTCAGAAGCCGGATGTCAGGGTCGAAGAGACTTGTGAGAATCCTTGAAACGCAAAACCACCTAATTCAGATATGCTCGTCCCTCGCGCCTTGAAAAACAGCCAACAGACCCGCGGCAAAAGACATGCAATTTCGGGGAACAGGACACTAGCAGGTTCGGGCATGCAATCGCCGTTACATACCTACCCGCATCAACTCGCAAAGCTACTTTGGCCTATTTGGATCGACGAAGACAGAACGCGCGCCGCGGTTGATTCAGCGGATACGCTTGGCACCATCTTCAGCATAGCTTACCAGGCAAGTCTGCTCCGGGAAGAGAGCAGGACGGTGGAGTGCCGGATTGCCTTTCTTGGATTCGATAAGGTAGATAGTCACAGTCTCACCCGCATCGGATTTCGCCTGTTTCGATTCGCGAGACCCAGAAGTTTTGTCGAACAGGAAATCAGAAGAATCGCGCCGGCCACCGGATTCTATCGATCGATGATTGCGGTACAATGCGGGGAGAACCGTGATTTCCGAATTTCGGGAATGATTCATACCGGAGAATGGTCTCGAGATCTGACAGTCGGAATCGACGGCCTTAATCACCCGATCCCAAACTGGCTGATCATACATGTCAGAGGACCGGGTAATCTTGTGATTTGCCGGGGTGCGGATCGCCTGGCGACGTTGCTGAACGGCCGGATAGAGGGACACGGCTTTGATCTTTTCACCTCCTCGTGGCTGGGCGAGCGATACAGAAGACTTGGCGACGGATTTGCCGAGAGACCTGTCGTCAACCCGTGCACCCAGGTTGTGGTTCGCGGAGATCTGGTAAGGAACGTTGCGCAAAGTTTTCTGAAACGCGTAATACGCGAAATTCGCAACTCTCGTCACGGTGGCGGACTTGTGTTTGTACCCAATTTTCTTGCAGGACCGCTTTTCAAGTCCGGCGGCCCTTTGCGCGCCAAGTATCAAATTGACGAAGCGTGTACCGAATCTCCTTTCCGGATGATACTTGAGGACGTCTCGAGCCGTCTTGTCCAGACGGCGCTTGCCAAAGGTCGAACTTCGGTCGGGTGGAAGGAATACCTCGAGTGGTATGAGGAGCTTCCTTACACCTATAGCCAGCGGTTTCTCGAACTGGCCTGCTGGCTCTCGGACCTCACTGCTGTGGACGGCAGCCTCCTGCTCGATCATGAATTTACCGTGCTTGGATTCGGCGTGGAGATCCAAATACCGGGGTGTGAAGACGAAATGGTATATCAGGCGCTCGATATCGAGGCTTCAGAATGCACCTTGGAATCAGTTGAAAGCGCCGGCACGCGGCACCGCGCTGCTTACCGCTTGTGTCGCGAGCACGATGAGTGTCTGGCGATCGTCGTATCACAGGACGGGGCAGTCAAATTCGTCGCAAACCACCTGGGGAAGGTTACCTACTGGGACCATCTGACTTTCTAGCCCGCAAAAATCACGCGCTGTGATGGAAAGGCGGTGAGCCGGATGCAGTTTGATCTGCTCTGTTCCTCCGGGATTTTCTTGAATCTTCGCCACGGTTCGTTTTCATGGGTCGGACGGCCCCGTGCCGTCCGACTATTCCTGGTTTCGATCCACATGGAGAAAAATGGGACGGCACAGAGGCCGTCCCTCCCTAAAATAAGCGAAATCAATAGGCCGCTTGCGCACCCTTAATGTTTTTCTTCTGAATCCAGGGCATGAGGCCGCGCAGCCGTGCGCCGGTCTTCTCGATCAAATGCTTCTCCCCGGATTGCAGCAGCTCTTTGTATTTCGGCAATCCGGCGGCATATTCCGCGATCCAACCCTTGGCAAATTTGCCGTTCTGAATTTCCTTCAGGGCTTTCTGCATTTTGTTTTTGACAGAGCTATCCACGATTTTCGGCCCGACCGATACATCACCCCATTTTGCAGTTTCAGAAATCGAGAATCGCATGCCGGCGATCCCTGACTCGTACATCAAATCCACGATCAATTTGAGTTCATGCAGGCACTCAAAATAGGCCATTTCAGGCTGGTATCCTGCCTCTACGAGAGTTTCGAAGCCATTCTGAACCAGCGACGTCAAACCGCCGCAAAGCACCGTCTGTTCTCCAAAAAGATCCGTTTCAGTCTCCTCTTTGAATGTGGTCTCAAGGACTCCCGCTCGCGTTGCGCCAATCCCTTTTGCCCAAGCCAGGGCTAATTTCTTAGCTTGCTTCGAAGGATTCTGGTAGACCGCGATAAGAGCCGGGACCCCTTTACCTTCCAGATATTGCCGGCGCACGATGTGCCCCGGCCCCTTTGGCGCCACCATGATCACATCGACTTCCGCGGGCGGAACAATCGTTTTGAAATGCACAGCAAACCCATGGCTGAACAAGAGCGCTTTTCCTTTTTTCAGATGAGGCGCCACCTCACTTTCGTAAATCGCAGCGCTCTTGAGATCAGGAGTAGCAAAAAAAATGATATCCGCTCTCTGAGCAGCTTCACTGACCTGGAGAACCTCGAAACCATGCTCCTTCGCTACAGCGACAGACTTGCTCTCCTTGTGCAGACCAACGACTACGGATACACCGCTGTCCTTGAGATTGAGCGCGTGCGCATGACCTTGAGATCCGAATCCAATTACAGCGCATACTTTACCGTTTAATTGTGCCAGGTCGGCATCTTTATCCGTATAAACTTTTGCGGGCATATGTTTGGCTAACTAAAAGGGGAAACTACTCAACTCGGGCCATGGCAACCTTACCCGTACGGGTCAAATCGCTGATACCAAAGTTCTCCATAAGTTTTAAGAATTTGCTGAGCTTGCTCTCGTTCCCGGTGATTTCGATAGCGAGACGTTTCGGTTGCACGTCCACAATCTTGGCCCGGAAAATATCGCAAATCTGCATGACCTCGGACCGATTCTCGGAGTCTGCATTGACCCGGAGCATCACCAACTCGCGATCGACGTAATCTCCATCCCGGAAATCCTGAATTTCGATGACATCGACCAGCTTGTTCAATTGTTTGGTCACCTGCTCAAGAACCGTATCATCGCCTCTTACTACGATCGTCATCCTGGAGGAAGAGGGATCGTTGGTAGGCGCGACATTCAGACTATCGATGTTGAATCCGCGTCCACTGAACATGCCGGCGATTCGAGCGAGAACGCCGAACTTGTTTTCAACCAAAGCAGAGATTGTGTGACGCATAAGGGAGAGGAATCATCCGGGGAAAGCGACCAAAATCAATTAAAATCTCCAACGGTAGGGTCAGATCTCCGAGCTTACCGTGGGCTGGACCGCGGTCGCCTCGGAGATGCGACCCTACCAGTCTGACAAGTATTGTGGTTCACGCCAGGCCATGCCACAATGCCCTTTTATCCAATGCCAGTATTCTCTCGACCTGAAAAACGCTACGCCGGGTATATTTTCGATTGCGATGGCACTTTGGCTCACTCCATGCCGATTCACTATCGAGCATGGGCCGATACAGTAGAAAAGCATGGTGGCCACTTCCCCGAAGATTTGTTTTACAATCTTGGGGGGATTCCAAGCGTTAGAATCGTTGAGATACTCAATGATAAATTCGGCATCGCTCTCGAGCCGGAGTTGATTGCCACCGAAAAAGAACGTCTTTACGTCGAACGCATCGCCACAACGCAGCCGATCAAAGAAGTCGCCGATTTTGCACGCGAAGTCGCGGCCCACGCTAAAGTCTCTATCGCTTCCGGTGGAATTTTGTCGGTGGTCACCCAAACACTCGAAGCGATCGGTTTTAAAGGCTTTTTCCCGGTGATTGTGACGAGCGACCAAGTGAGACGCGGAAAGCCTTTTCCTGACATGTTTCTGGAGGCGGCGCATCGGATGCAGGTCGCCCCATCTGATTGTTTGGTCCTGGAGGACAGCAAAGCGGGGTTCGAGGCCGCAACCGCGGCCGGGATGGATTTTGCCGTTGTAGGGAGACCGTGGCCCTAATGTCCTGTCCCCGAAATAACATGTATTTTTCGGGGATAGGACACTAACGCACCGAATGGCTGTTAGGATCGTTTGTCGCAAATACCGGCGATGTCGATCTCGAATCCAATCCCCACAGCAGCAAACGCTGGGCGTCGTCCCACAGGGTATGGTGCGTACCGCCTAGCTGAACCAGGATAATTTCGCGCCCTCCGCTGGAGGCGCTCGATATCAGGCATCGTCCGCTCGCGTCTGTGTACCCCGTTTTCATTCCATTGAAAATAGCTGAGCGCATAACGAGCTTGTTCGTCGGCTCCAGAAAACGTCGGCGCCCCGAGTTATAGGTGAATATCAAGCCAGGCAAACGAATGAATTGCCGTAACGTCGGGTTGTGATACGCCGCAAATGCGATCCGAGCCATGTCACGCGCCGTGGAGAATTGCCCGGGTCTCGGAAGTCCGTTCGGATTGATAAAATGACTGTTCGCGGCACCTAGCGAATAAGCCTTGGCATTCATCAAACGAGCAAAAGCATCAACACTTCCAGCGTCATTCCGAGCCAGGCAGAGGGCGGCATCATTACAGCTATGAACTAACATCGCCGCAAGAAGCTCTCTCTTCGTATAAACTTCCCCGGGCTTAATCCCAAGCTTCGTAGGTTCAACCGCGCAATCATCGACCAGAACGCGAACCCTGCTGTCCAGTCCTCCATGCTCCGCGACTAACAACGCCGTCAATAACTTCTGCGTACTGGCAACGGGTCGGTGGATGTCGGGGTTTTTGAAGAAGATGATAGAGCCCGCACGCGCATCAATCATGATTGCGGAACTCGCAACCGTAACGGGTGCAGTCGACGGATAAACCGCAAGTGCGGAAACCGCAGAAGGCGTCAGCGCAACAGAAGCCTGAGCGGGCACCCCCGAACTCTGTGGAATTTCCTGGGCTTCCTGAGGATCAAAGGGAGCAGTGGGCGCCGCCGAGGGGGCTCCGTCGACTGGCAGAGCTCTCCGTACTTCCCTGCCCCACCCTGAAAGCGGCTGCCACGAGGAACAAACAATCAGCCAACTCATTGCCGAGAACAAAAAGCATCTCTGCCGCATAATTCGCGTTTTGTATTCCATAACGCGCCTTTGCGCAACCACGGTTTGCGGGAATTCGCCAGGCGATCTGGAAATCTCTCGAGAATCCTTGAAAAGCAAAACCACCTAATCATTAATGTGCGGATACAGAAAAAACTTGGCTCATGCGCAACCAGTTTTGCTTTTTAAGGATTCTAGTCTCCCTCGTTTTGCTTCCCATCCTTTTTGCCGGTTGCGCCACCCGCTCGCTCCCCGAGTATGAGCCTCCACTTAAACGCAGCCAGTTTATGAAAGTCCGGACGACCGCTTACAATGATAGAGAGAGTGATCATATACGCTACTCCAATTCCAGCGCTATCGGCACGCCCCTTGGAAGTGGCGAGATAAGAAGCGCTGCAGCGGACTGGGCCCGCTGGCCTGCAGGCACGAAGTTCGTCATCCTCTCGACCGGTCAAGTCTATCAGGTTGACGATTACGGCTGGGCTCTTTCAGGCCGGAATACGATTGATTTATACTGTCCTTCGGCCATGGAGATGAGCCAATGGGGCGTGCGCCGCGTGACGATTCAGATCCTGGAGTGGGGTGATCCCTGGAAAAGCTATCGCGTACTCAAGCCGCGCCGAGACTACGCTCACGTCCGTCGTATGTTGAGCGAAATTGAGAGGTTCTATTAAGGCGAATCGCTACTCAACGGTTAACCTGTTTCTCCGAGGGAGTCTCCCCGTGAGCGGTCGTCGAGGGGCAACACTGCAATTTTCGGTTACCACTCACCGCGTTCCACATGAAGGCTAGTGCGTCCGACTGTTCATCGATTACCTTCGTAATTGGTTTGCCTGAACCGTGTCCCGCTTTGCTCTCTATCCTGATCAAGACTGGATTGTCACAGCCCTGCGCCGCCTGCAGTGTTGCTGCAAATTTGAAAGAATGACCGGGCAGAACCCTGTCATCATGGTCGCCCGTGGCAACCAGCGTCGGCGGATAACATTTCCCTTCAACAATATTTTGAAGCGGCGAGTATTTGATCAAAGTTTTGAAGCCGTCGGCGGTGTCAGAAGATCCGTAATCAGATTCCCATGCCCAGCCTATCGTGAATTTCTGGAACCTCAGCATGTCAAGCACGCCGACCTCCGGAACCGCAGCTCCAAAGAGTTCAGGGTGTTGAGTTAAAGCGGCGCCGACCAACAATCCTCCATTGGAAGCTCCGGTAATAGCTATCTTGCCGGCACTCGTGTATTTCAATTCGATCAACCTCTGGGCAGCCGCAACAAAATCATCGAACACATTCTGTTTGTGTTCCTTCATTCCAGCCTCATGCCATTCGCGACCGTACTCGCCTCCACCGCGAAGGTTTGGCACGGCGCAAACCCCTCCTTTCTCGATCCAGGTCAGATAAGACGTGGAGAATGACGGCGTAATAGAAATATTGAATCCGCCGTAGCCCGTAAGATAAACGGGATTATTTCCATTGAGCTCAAGTCCCTTCCTGTGAACCACGAACATTGGAATCCGGGTTCCATCCTTTGAAGAATAAAATATCTGTTCTGTTACGTAGAAAGACGGGTCGAAGTCGACCCTTGGCTTTTTGAAAACCTCAATTTTCGATGTGTTTACGTCGTAACGATAGATCGTTGCTGGGTAAAGGAATGACGTAAAGGCAAAAAACAATTCCGGCCGGTCCACATCACCCGACAAGCTCCCGACAGTCCCGATCGAGGGAAGTGGGACATCGCCTTCCTTAACACCCCGCAGATCATACACGGAAAGCACGTTCTTGGCATCGACCAGAAAACTGACAATCAATTTCCCACCAACCAGAGCCGCGGACTCCAACAGATCCTTTGATTCGAGAATGACCTCTTTCCAGTTTTCCCGAGCAGAATGATCCAGATCTATCTCAACTATCTTATACTTTGGGGCCTTCAGATCAGTGAGTACAAACAAACGATTTCCAAGCGAGCCGATAATTTTCGCATCCGCCTCAAACTCGGGGAAAACCGGTACAAACGGCCCATCCATTGCCGGCGACAATGGATCGCGAAGATCTTTAAAAAAAAGTTGGTTTTGCTGCTCAGTGCCTTTGTGCACTTCCAGGAAAAGATAGCGCCCGTCGTGCGAAACGGTTCCACCAAAGGTTAGATCGGGATTCTCAGGACGCTGGTAGATCACGGCATCCTTGTCCTGCGGATCGCCGATATGGTGGTAGTAGAGCTTTTGATTTGAGAGATTCGCAAATGTCTGATTTTCGGATTGCCGCGGCTCAGGGAATCGTGAGTAAAAAAAGCCTTTGCTGTCCTTCGTCCAGCTGGGTTCAGAAAATTTTACCCACTGCACCAAATCGGGGAGATCCTCGTTGGCCGCAATATCCCGAACGTGAATGATGTTCCAATCCGACCCGCTGGCCGCAATCCCATACGCAAGCAGGCGGCCGTTGTCGCTGACTGCAGTACTCGAGATCGCAACTGTGCCGTCAGAGGCCATTTGGTTCGGATCCAGGAGGACCTGGGGTATGTCATTCAGATCTTTCAGCGTGTAAATGACGCTTTGATTCTGGAGCCCGTCATTCTTCCTATAAACGTAGCGGTGGCCGCCCCAAACCGGCACAGTAAACCGCTCGAAATTCAGCAGCTTGGTAAGCCTCTCTCTGAAGGATGTTCGGTCAGGCAGCTTTTGCAAGTACGACTGTGTCAGCTCGTTTTGTTCTTTGATCCAGTTCAGGGTTTCCGGTGAATCCGCATCCTCCAGCCATCGATATGGATCCGGCACTTTCGTGCCGAAATAATCGTCAACGACGTCGGCTTTTCTGACTTTTGGATAGTTGAGCGGCTGCGAAACTGCGAGCATTGCAGTGATTCCCAGGAACATAAAAACCCGTGCCATCCCGCCAACCAAAGCACGAAACCCGGGGAAGTCCAATTCAGCGGGCGGCTCGGAGATCTGTCCCATAAGCGCTAACTTAGCGGTTTTTTGGAACAGAGCTTTGCCCCGAAGGGTGCAGGGAACGGACTCGGCGCCGGAGCTTCTGTCCCTTTGGGGCAAAAGCTCCACCCTGAATCCGACTCCGCCTTTTGCGAAATCGCAAACTCACATCACGTTAGCGCTTATGGAGATCCGCCCCTATATTTGGGTTTCGCAGTCCGAGGCGACCGAGTCGAGCGACTTTACAAGTTGTCAACAGCACATCATATTCCCGCCCTATGTGGCTGAGTATCGCGATCCCGATTCTCCTGACGATTTTGGTAATTGTATGTATCCTCTTGATTCTCGTTGTCTTAATGCAGCGACCAAAGAACGAGGGATTGGGAGCAGCCTTCGGTAGTGGGGTAACCGAGAATATTTTTGGCGCTCAGACCGCGACAGTACTGACCAAAGCAACGGTCTACCTCGGGTGCATCTTTTTTGCGGTGACCTTGTTATTGACCCTGCTCACCGCCAGGCAGAGCGCCGCACGGCGCGTCGGTCTGCTTGAAGGCGAAGTCCGCAAAGCTGCTCCGGCAGCTTCTCCGAGTGCAGTCGGAGCTTCTCCGAGTGCAGTCGGAGCTTCGCCGCGCGGAGTCGCACCTGCTCCGGGCGCAACCGCAGCTTCTCCCGGCGCAACCGTCTCCACGATTCCATCGGGTTCACCCCCAGCTTCAGTCAGCCCTTCCTCAAAGTCCGCCCCCTCTCCTGCTGCATCAGTCAATACTCCTCCCGCGGCGGGAAAAGAAAACCCCTCTGGATCCCCGTCACCCAACCCTCAGTAGGTGAGCATGCAGTTCGACACGATTTGCCGGCATCTTTGTGGCACGGCATTCCTGTTGATCCTGCTCGGGACAGTCGGATGCGATCCGGTCGAGAATAGGGCCGACCTGATTATTCTCAACGGTGCTGAACCGGAATCCATTGACCCCGCAATCGTAACGGGTCAGCTCGAAACGCGTATATGCTATGCATTGTTTGAAGGGCTTTTGCACTTTGACCGGTTTGGCAAGCCTCAAGCCGGCATTGCAGAAAGTTGGGACCTCTCAAACAGTGGAAAGACCTACACGTTCCACTTGCGCGCAAATGCGAAATGGAGCAACGGCGATCCGGTTACGGCCGGGGACTTCGCTCGCTCTTGGGAACGCGCTTTACTGCCGGAAACCGCTTCCGAGTACGCCTATCTCCTGTACCACATTAAGAACGCGCGCGCCTTCAACGAGGGAAAGCTGAAAGATTTTGGCCAGGTTGGTATCGCCGCCTCAGATGACAGAACCCTTCGTGTCGACTTGGAAGCTCCAGTTCCTTACTTTCTCGATCTCTGTTCCTTCGCGACGCTTCTCCCCGTTCATCTTTCGATGGTCGAAAAATACGGGGACGACTGGATTAAGCCCCAGCATTTGGTGAACAATGGTCCTTTCCTTCTCAAAGAATGGCGGCTTAACTACCGGATCCACCTTGAAAAGAACCCCCTCTATTGGGATGCCCAGCGCGTAAGACTTAAAACTGTCGACGCCTTGCCGATCGACAATTCCATTACAGCCTATAATTTCTACGCTTCGAAAGTCGCGGATCTGATCCTTGACAAAGGGTTGACTCCTCCCTCCCTGATTCCGGACCTCAAGATTCGGCCCGATTTTCATGCAGCTCCTTTTCTAGGCAATTACTTCATCCGATTCAACGTCACTCGAAAACCATTTACAGATGTGCGGGTTCGTCAGGCATTCGCTATGGCTATCGATCGGGATCGCATCGTACAGAAAATTACCCAGGCAGGGGAACCACCCGCCTATTCATTCACTCCGCCGGGTACCGCAAACGGTTATCAGCCCCCGCAGATGTTTGGCCCCAACATCGAAAAGGCGCGGCAATTTTTGGCTTCTGCGGGCTATCCAGATGGCAAAGGCTTTCCGACGGTCACCTACCTCTACGACAACAAGAAGCTCAATGAAGACATTGCGGTGGAAATTCAAAGCATGTTGTCCGATGCGCTTGGAATCCACATCGAACTACAAAAGCAAGAGTGGAAGGTTTACCTCAACTCCTTGAGACGCCTCGACTACGACTTCGCGCGTTCAAGCTGGGTTGGCGACTACAACGATCCCAATACCTTTATCGACTGCTTCGTAAGCGCAGGAGGAAACAACAGGACGGGGTGGACTAACGCCGAATACGACAAACTAGTTGCCGACGCGGCAATGGAATCGGACAACGGACGCCGTTTGGAAATCCTTCGCAGCGCGGAAGATATTTTGTTGAATCAGGATACTCCGATCTGTCCGCTCTACTTTTATATGGGCATCCAGATCTACGACGGTAAGAAGGTCGGAGGCATCGAGCCCAATCTCCTCGACGAACATCCATTCCGCGAGATGTATCGCAAGTAGAATCCTTGAAAACAAAACCACCTAAAACCACCTAAACAAGGTCTTCGACCTTGACATCCCTGCCTCTCAATCCTCCTCGTCCTCGTCATCGTACTCGAACTCGACTAGTGAACGGTTTAGCGGATCGCTGACAGTCAGTCTTCGCATACCTGGATAAGCAAGCATACGCGCGAAAATCAAGAGCACCGCGGAAAAATAGCCCCTTCTCCGAAGGAGCCTCTCTTGGGGGCAGACTGGTAGGGTCGGACCTCCGGACCGACCGTTATGACGAGGCAGACAATGAGACAGAGGAGAAAATTCGCGCCGTGCTGAACGGCGCAGGTTTCCTAGATTTGCGGCTGCGCCCGGCACCGACCCCTCCAGACTAAGGGCGCGGCTCCTCAAGTGCAGCAAAACTGTTTACTGACAGGGCGAGCAAGCGCTCAGGGCACTGACACGGAATCAGCCACGCTCATGAGGGGTCGAGGCGCAACAAGAGCTTGCGTACTCCAGTCTCGAATGTGTTAGTAAAAACAAGAAATTTTTTCACGAGATGAGCATTGGTTTTGATCTAAGTCACGTTAGGTTGGCTCGCGACTCCAGGTTTGCCGCCATCGCGAGCAGTCTGAGCACGCAGTCGCGCATCGATTCCCAGGAATCGTTCAATCGTTATTGCCGAGAAGCATGCCGGCTCTGGAGTGAGCACTTCAGCCACGCGCCCTCCGGTACATTGGTGCTCTTTGCCGAGCTTCTCGATCGCGTCACACGGCGTGATGAAGGGACGATACAGACACCTTGGGGCGGTGTGGTTATAGTTCTGCATGAGCACCCGCGGGTCGAAAAGTATCTGGTGGTCCGCAAAGGTGGCTACCTTGCACTTGAAATGCATGAAAAAAAGGATGAGCGGCTGGAGGTGAAGGAAGGTACGGGGCTCATGCTTTCGCGGCGTGTCGCCGATCAACCCCTTACAGTGGAGGCGCTCGCGCCCGGAGACCGTTTTCATTTCGAGCCTGGAATGGAACATTGTTTGATCGGAACGGAGAACCTGCTTGTATTCGAGCGATCGGTCGATCCAAAAGGAATGGACCAGGATCTCGCGTTCATCTACATACCGGACTGCGCCGCCTCCTGACCGCTTTGAAGTTGATTGGTCTGTTATTTGGGATTGTCCCTATTGCACCGGCGATTCGGGCCCGGACGGCCACGGTCTATCAAAACCCCGGCTCTCGGTGTTAAACGTTCTTGGGCCGATCGTGATATGGTTTCCGAGCGGTTTTGCTAGCACCTGCGCCCTGAAATAGTCGATATCCGATGTAAACGAGAACAAAATTCCTGATATCATTCGCATAAGCGGCTACGCTTTTTCGCAGGCTCAGCGGCGAAAAAGTGGCCTCCTTCAGAGGCAGCAGAGGCCCTCTTTCAAGAGCTGGGGGCTCGCCGGGAAAACGAATTGAAACTCGTACTCGACCCAACTATTTCAGGATAGGGGTAGGGACGAAGGAAGCTTCGCCCCTCCCTCCGAACCGAATGGGCGGATTTCCCGCGTTCGGCTCTCCAGTTGGTGGTTAACTTTCAAGAAGATCGGCAAGCCACCAAGTGGGCTTGTTTTAAGGAATACAAGT
>DASZHC010000187.1:0-4709 GCA_035938215.1 Chthoniobacterales bacterium | reverse complement strand
ACAGCCGATGCCGTGCGTCAGAACCTTCGCTATTTTCTCGAAGGACCCTACGAATATTACCTGATCCTGAGCGGCGACCAACTTTACCACATGGACTATCGCCTGCTGCTCGAGCAACACATCGACTCAGGAGCTGAAATTACGCTCGGGACAACTCCGGTCGATCGCGCGGCGGCTTCCGGATTCGGTATCATGCACAGCGATTCAAATCGCCGAGTCTTCCGATTCGATGAAAAACCAAAGGACGCGGCCCTTCTCGACGAACTTAAGATCCCGCAGGCACTGCTGAAGGACCTCAAATTGCCGGAGACTTCCGAGCTCTACCAGGGATCAATGGGTATTTACGTATTCAACCGGCAGATCCTGATCGACTGTCTCAAAAACGAGTACGACGATTTCGGAAAACATATCATTCCCGGTTCGCTTAAAAAGTACAAGGTCATGGTCTATATTTTTCAGGGTTATTGGGAAGATATCGGGACCATTCGCGCCTTCTTTGAAGCGAACCTGGCCCTGACAGACACTGTGCCTCCCTACAACTTTTTTGACCGGCTTTCCCCTATTTACACCCATCCTCGGTTTCTTCCGGCCAGCAAGATTAACGCGGCGACGATTCGCCACGCGGTGGTGGGCGATGGCTGCATTATTTCCGATGCGCACATCGAGCGCGCGGTCATTGGAATTCGAAGCATCATCGAAAGCGGAGCGACCATTCGGAATTCCGTTATCATGGGTGCGGACTTCTATGAGGATGAGGCTACCGAATATCCTGAGGATATCGGACCGGCGCCGGCCATGGGTATCGGAAAGAATTCCGTTGTTGACCGGGCCATTATAGATAAGAACGCTCGAATCGGTGAGAACTGCGTCATCACACCCGACGGAAAGGCTCCGAACGTCGACAATCCGAACTACTACATCCGGGACGGAGTAGTGGTCGTACCGAAAAACGCGGTGATCCCGAGCGGTACCTGGATTTGACTTTGCGTGACCCTGGACCCGCAAGTTCAACGGCGATTATTGGCTGCCAGCGGCTTTTCTGAGCTTGGCCTTTTTCAGGAAGCCGTGGAAGAACTGGAAGGGTTGCCCGCGGAGGTAAGGGAAACGCGTAGCGTTCTTACGGTTTGGCTGGAACTGTATCAGGTGTGGCAGAAATGGGCCGAGGCTGCGGCGGTTGCGACGCGACTGGTAGAAGCTGAGCCGGAAGAATCAAATTGGCCGGTGGCATTGGCATACGCTACCCGGCGCAGTTACGGTCTGGCGTCGGCACGAGATATCTTGATAAGCGCAAGTCGCAAATTTCCGAATTGCGCGATGATACAGTTCAATCTGGCGTGCTACGATGCTCAGCTGGGGCATCTTAGCGAGGCACGAAAAAGACTTCGGCAAGCGATCCGGATTGATCAGGATTTTGCAGATCTGGCACGCACCGACCCTGATCTGGAGCCAATTCGCGACGAGGTAGAATAAGAGCGCGCGTTATATTTGCGGTGGGACACCAGCGAAGCCGCGCCTCAGACCGGCGAGAGGAAAGGGTATCAAGGTCGCGTCGGGAGCAGCGCCGGTTCGACCGGGCGGCTTCGCTACAGAATCCTGGAAAAGCAAGAAATGCGCAGATAAGAAAAACTTGAGTCATCTGCAATCGGTTTTGCTTTTTAAGGATTCCAGCTGTTTCCTAAATTCTGTTCTAACTCGTATGGAAATCGATTTTCAGGCCATTCAAACCGATGATTTGAAATCCCGGATTGGGGAACTTCGGAGGTATCTTTGACTATCCAAAGCTGCAGGTCCGCTTGAGCGAACTCGAGAAGCAGATGACTGCCACCGATTTCTGGAACAATAAAGAGCGCGCGCAGACAAAGATCGACGAAACGACACAGATTCGATTAAAGGTCCAACCCCTCGCCGCGCTCATTCAAAGAGCGGATGACCTGCAGGTCCTGGTTGGCCTCGCACGAGAGGAAAAACAGTCCGAATCTCAGGCATCTGCCTTTCGGGAAGTGGAGCAGGAGTACGCGGCATTGATAAGAGAGTTGGAGCGTTTCGAACTGAAAATGCTTCTCTCCGGTGAGTTCGATAAGAATAACGCCTTCTTTACGATCCACGCCGGCGCGGGTGGAACTGAATCATGCGATTGGGCCGATATGCTTTGTCGAATGTATCAGCGATGGATCCAGCGGAGCGGATTCAGCAGCCAGATCATTGATATTCAGGACGGAGACGAAGCGGGAATCAAATCGGTCACTCTTCTTGTATCCGGTGAATATGCGTACGGCTACCTGCAGACCGAACGCGGGGTTCACCGACTTGTGCGAATCTCACCCTTCGACGCGAATAAGCGGCGACACACCTCTTTTGCCAGCGTCGACGCTGTTCCCGAACTTAAGGAGGATGTCGATATTGAGATAAACGAAAAGGATCTCTCAATTGATACGTTTCGAAGCGGGGGTAAAGGAGGCCAGAACGTCAACAAGGTTGAGACCGCGGTACGCATTACCCATCTTCCGACGGGCATCGTTGTCGCCTGCCAGGCTGAACGAAGCCAGGGCCGAAACCGGCAGATGGCGTTGAACATGTTGAAGGCAAAGCTTTACCAGATTCAGCAGGACCGAAAGCGATCCGAACTGGAACGGCAATATGGCGAAAAGGGCGATATCGCCTGGGGCAACCAGATTCGTTCGTACGTGTTTCAGCCCTATCAGATGATCAAGGACCATCGAACGGGCGTTGAGACAAGCAACATCCAAGCTGTCATGGATGGCGATCTTGACGCATTCATCGAAGGTAAGCTGCGGGGATTGGTCAATAAGAAGGGCACCCAGGCGGAGGTGGTGTAGCATTGAGAAATCATTCCGCGTGCGCAAAAATGATTTTTCAAAGCTCCCCGGGGTTAAAACCAGCTTAAAACCAGCTTAAAACCCGTGTCTGTTTAGCGTAAAAAAACACTCTGCAATTTAAGGCATTTTCAGGAGGTAACACCTGGGGAACACGCCGAAGGCGTAATAGACCTCAGCCCGGGGTGGAGCCAAGCGGAACCCTGGGTCTTGAATATTAGTAGGCGGCCCGCTCTGAAAGAGCGGCAGAGGATAGCGAGCGCCTGTCCAGGCTATCTTGACCGTCGTCGTTGAATGCTGGGATTAGGCTCGGTGTTCCGAGAGTTTTGCTGCGAAAATCCCGTTTGGCCCCATTCCTCAGCTCCCTCAGAGCTGGGTGTTTTCGTGCACAGACCCAGGGTTCCGCTCCGCTCCACCTGGGCTGAATTTCTCTTACGCCTTCGGCGTGTCAAAATCCCCTTGCGCTATGCTCATCAAGACCTCCAGATTTCTCAACGTAGACGTACGCTAAACAGGTTGCTAAACCCCGGGGCTGAGTGCTCCTGTCCTTCCGGGACAGAAGCCCCTACCGTTCATTTGCTCCTGTCTCCTGCAAACACCAGCATCTTATCAATCACGGGTCCTATCCGTGTCCATACAAGGTAGGCGATCAGTGTTCCAACAAGGATTCCGGTCAGGACATCGGAAAGATGGTGGACATCCAAATAAATTCTCGACCAGCCAATTGCGATCGCGATGAGAAAAGTCCAGCGCCCGTAAGTACGTCGTGCAAAAAGCGGCACGCCAAAAAAAGCGGATGCCGCTCCAGAATGCCCGGACGGAAATGAGTGATACTTATTGTTGAACAGCAGGAACTGCCCATCGTGCCAAAGGCCGTTCCACTCCAGTACAGCTCCGCCATTGTTGGGTCGAGTCCGCCCACTCGTAAGACGGACAGTATTGACCAATGCTCCGGCCAGGGAAGAAGAAATCATCATGCAGATCAACAGTTTTGTAAGTGTTCGATTCCGCATGAAACGTGCAAGTCCCAAGCCGATAACCGCAAATACCATCAGCTGCGGCCAATCACCATACAAACTCAGAAAACGTGCGAATTCTTTGAGCGGCTTGATGTCATGCATTTTCACCCATTCAATCACCGTTTGATCTAGAAAGAAGCTGAGGCCGCATAGCAGAATGCCTGAAATTAGCAAAACGAAGAGGAAAATGGGCGAAACAGAGTTTGATTTTTGCCCGCTTTTGTTCATCTGGTGGGTCTCCATGCTTGTGCACCGTAATTACACTCACCCATCCTTTTGTCGAACGGCTGCCGGACATGCCTAAGCCGCTATTCCTGCTATTTTTCTTTTTCGGCGCAATCTTCCTTTACGCGATCGGAAATTCTTCCCTGCCGCTGATCGATCGTGATGAGCCGCGCTTTGCAGAAGCTTCGCGCGAGATGCGGCAGAATGGCGATTTTCTCATACCAAGGCTTAACGGAGAATACCGCTTTGACAAACCTCCTTTGGTCTACTGGAGTCAGGTTCTGGCCTACAATTTGTTAGGCGACAATGATTTTGCGGCCAGATTACCGTCCGCCGTTTTCGCTGCGCTAACCGCTACTGCCACGATGATATTTGCCAGCCGCGTTTTCGGTCCAGGCGTCGGGCAGTGGGCAGGTCTGATCTTCGCGACTTGTCTACAACTCTTTGTCCATGCGAGAGCCGCTGTAGCAGATATGCCCCTGCTCTTATTTTTCCTCATGGCGACCTGGGCCGGGTGGGAACGTCTCCGGAACACTTCTTCAAGATTCTGGTGGTTTATCTTTTATCTTGCTTTGGGCCTCGGTTTCCTGGCGAAAGGGCCTGTCGCCTTACTGCCGGTGCTTTTCACGCC
>DASZHC010000186.1:0-25470 GCA_035938215.1 Chthoniobacterales bacterium | reverse complement strand
AACAAGGAGAAAATGGGACGGCACAGAGGCCGTCCTATCAGAATTTGAGCAAGTTTGTTTGCGGGTGAAGACGAACAAAGTTAGCTTATGTGTGGCCCAACCTATTAGTCTATGGAAGCCTTAGTACTCGAACGCAAGGTGAACTCTCGCTTCGCGATATCGAATTGCCGCTGGAAATCGGTCCCCACGACGTCAAGATTGCCATTCACACAGTCGGCATCTGCGGCAGCGATGTGCACTACTACGAATACGGCAGCATCGGCCCATTCGTGGTCAAAGAGCCAATGGTGCTGGGTCACGAAGCTGCAGGGACGGTGGTCGAGACCGGCGCACAAGTGAAGCATCTCAAGCCGGGAGACCGGGTCTGTATGGAACCGGGCATCCCGGATACGCACAGTCGCGCTGCCCGGCTCGGCATCTACAACCTTGACCCGGCGGTCCGTTTCTGGGCGACTCCGCCGGTGCACGGGTGTTTGACTTCTTACGTGGTGCATCCGGCCGCTTACACGTTCAAGCTCCCGGGCAACGTCAGCTTCGCAGAAGGAGCAATGGTGGAACCGCTTGCGGTCGGCATGCACGCCGCGGTTAAGGCCAAGATTAAACCGGGCGATTTGGCTGTGGTCATGGGCGCCGGGCCGATTGGAGTGGTTACCGCGCTGGCGGCTCTGGCGGGCGGGTGCAGCCAGATTGTGCTTACGGACGTGCAGCAGCCCAAACTGGACCTGGCCGCCAAACTGGGTCCAATCCGGCCTGTAAATGTTGCAAAGGAAAACTTGCGGCAGGTGATAGATGAGCTTACCCAAGGCTGGGGTGCCGACCTCGTCTTCGAAGCCACAGGGGCGCCTGCGGCCATCCAGAAAGTGCACGAACCCTTGGCCCCTGGGGGCCGGATTGTCCTGGTGGGCATGCCAATCGGATCCGTCGCGCTGGACATCGTGTCGTTGCAGGCCAAAGAGGCCCAGATACAAACGGTTTTCCGCTACGCACACGTTTACCCGCGCGCCTTGGCCCTTATGGGCTCTGGCAAAATCGATTTGAAACCGCTGATTAACCGGACATTTGAGTTCCAGGAGGGCGTTGACGCCTTTAATTTCGCGCTCAAGATGCCGGCCGACTGCGTCAAGGCCCAGATTCATGTAGGCGCAAAGGCCTAGTGTACCGTCTCCTAAATCCCTTGGGCTTCGTTGCGTTCAAAATTAGCCGTCGGCAAGGCGGTCTGAGGCGCGGCCTCGCTTGATAATTGCTCTTATTGGCTTTGCTCTTTTTCCTGCGGGTCGCTATCTCTTGTTGTCAGATTGAAAGAGCAGGAGCGCCGGCTATCGGCGTTCCTGCTACGAGAGAAGCCAGTCGAGCCCGTCGGACGCAGGATGGTCAAGCTTGAGAAACTACGTGACCTAATATTTGGTACCCCGCTCGATCCCCTGGATGCCAGGATCCGGCATGCGATTGCTGTTACTCCCTTGCTTGCCTGGGTAGGATTAGGCGCGGACGGCTTGTCCTCCTCCTGTTACGGCCCGGAGGAAGCCTTCATTGCCCTGGGCTCGCATACCCATCTTGGCCTGTACTTGGCGCTTGCCACCGCGCTTACAGTTTTCATTATTTCTCTTGGGTACAACCAGGTAATTGAACTGTTTCCCACCGGCGGTGGCGGGTACAGAGTGGCAACCGCACTCATCGGACCGCGCGCCGGGCTGGTTTCCGGGGCCGCACTCCTGGTGGACTATGTGCTGACTATCACGACGTCGCTCGCCAGCGGTGTGGATGCATTTTTCAGCCTGTTGCCCGTCGGCGCTCAGGCATTCAAGCTAACCGCAGAGGTCTGCCTGCTTCTGTTTATGTGCTTCTTGAATTTCAGAGGGATGAAGGAAACGATCCTGGTCTTGCTGCCAATATTTCTGGGCTTGGTCGTTCTTCACTTTGCTCTCATCGGGTACGGGGTGTTCATCCACGCCGGACACCTCCCAATGCTGATTCCCGATACTTTGGGACAGACCGCCGGCCTCGCACATAACATGGGTTGGATATTTGTGGCTTCGCTGGTACTGCGCGCCTATTCGCTGGGTGGCGGCACTTACACCGGACTGGAAGCCGTCTCCAACAACGTGAATATGCTCGTTGAACCCCGCGTGCCCAACGGCCAGCGGGAAGTTTTGTGTGCTATCGGAGCCGGATGTACTAAACGGGTCTGGCCGTCATCAAAGAGTTTATGTCTGTTCTAATTGTTGGTTCGATCGCCATTGACAACATCAAAACGAAGCTAGAAGAGCACGAGGATTTACTCGGGGGTTCGGCTTCATACGCATCGGTTGCTGCCAGCCTGCTGACGACGGTGAACCTCGTGGGGATCGTTGGCACGGATTTTCCAAGGCAATATATTGAGCTGTTCAAATCTTGCGGGATCAACATCGAGGGCCTGCAAATTGTGGACGGGCGGACGTTCAGATGGTCCGGAGAATATGAGTGGGACATGAATCAACGGAAAACGTTGAGCGTTGAGCTCAATGTGTTTGAGACCTTCTCACCGAACCTTCCGGAAAGTTATCGGAAGACGCCTATCCTTCTGTTGGGAAATATCAGCCCGGCTCTTCAACATCGCGTGCTCGATCAAGTCGAGAGTCCTCGCTTTGTCGTTGCAGACACGATGGATCTTTGGATTACCACAACCCGTCCAGAACTGCTTGAACTGATTAAACACGTGGATCTACTCGTGTTAAACGATAGCGAGGCGCGCCAACTGACGGAGGAGACAAGTTTAATCAGGGCCGGAAGAAACATTCTTCGGCTGGGACCAAAATATGTCGCGATCAAGAAGGGAGAGCACGGCTGCCTGCTCCTGGGAGATGGTCAATTCTTCAGCTGCGGCGCATTCCCTCTAGAAGATATCCACGATCCGACAGGCGCAGGAGACACCTTCGCCGGAGGATTTGCGGGCTATCTGGCCGGTCTTAACAAAGGGAGCTTTGATTTTGCAGATCTGAAAAAGGCTGTGGTATACGGGAGTTTGTTAGCGAGCTTTTGTGTTGAAGCGTTCAGCCTCGACCGGATCAAAACGCTAGCGCGGCAGGAAATCGAAGAGCGCTATCGACTTTTCAGGTTAATGAGCCACTTTGAGGTTATCGAGTAGGGACCTTTTTCATATCTCTTCAAGGGCTTGCAAAACCCGGTCTACCTCATCGGGCGTATTGTAGTGGACGAAGCCAATGCGGACTACGCCTCCTTTGTCCTTGAGGCCCAAGTGTTCGATTAGGTCGACAGCATAGAAGTCGCCGCTCCAAACAAAGATCCCGATGTCGCCAAGCTTTTGAGCGACATCATCGGGTGGAACGCCATCTACGCGTATCGCAAAGGTGGGAGTTCGTCGCATCGCTTCGAGCGGGTCAGCGATTCCATACAGCTTGATTCGAGCGATTCGAGCTACCCCCGCGAGAAAATGTTTGCTCAATGTCAACTCGTAATGCCTGACGAGCTCCATCGCGTCTGCGAGTGATGTCTTATTTGCAGCATTCGCCAGATCTCGAAGATAGTCGAGCGCGCCCAGAGTTCCCGCGATACTTTCAAAGCTCTGCGTGCCGGTTTCCCATTTACCCGGTGGCCGGCTCGCTGCCGGTCGAACCTTAAAACTCTCCAATTCTAATAGCAATTCCTCACGCCCCCAGAGCACCCCAATGTGCGGTCCGAAAAATTTGTAAGCTGAGCAGGCCAGGAAATCACAGCCCAAGGCCTGAACGTCGATGCGTCCGTGAGGCGCGAAGTGCACGGCGTCTACAAAGACTTTCGCCCCGACGGTTTTTGCAAGTTCGGCAACCCCACCCACGTCAACGTGTGAACCGGAAGCATTCGAAGCGAGAGTAACGGCGATCAGAGCGGTTCTTTCATTGAGCAGTGGTTGCAAGTCTTCGAGGTCGAGCGAGCAGGTTTGCTTCCGCACCTCCCACGTTTTCACCGTGACGTTGCGGTCGGCAGCCGCAAGACGCCAGGGAGCGACGTTAGCGTCGTGGTCCAGCGAGGTCACAATCATTTCCGTATCACGCGACCATGTTCGGGCCAGCGAGCGACTCAGTGCGAACGTCAGACTGGTCATGTTTTGGCCAAACACGATTTCCTGCGGCTTGTTAGCGTTGATAAATTCGGCTAATGCGATCCGGGTTTGCGAAACGATCTCGCTGGTTTGAACGCTTGTGGCGAACCTGCCGCCGACGTTGCTATTCGAGGTCTGTAAATAGTTGGTCATTGCGCGGATGACCTTTTCACAGACCTGCGTTCCGCCCGGACCATCGAGATAAATCACGGGCTGATCGTCAATACGCTTGCGGAGCGCGGGGAATTGGCCGCGAACCCAGTCAACAGGGAACGACCAGGTGTGCTCTGTGATCATTTCCTTTTTCGGCGACGGACGCAACCGAAGAATTTGTTCTGCCACACCCTATACTGTCATCACAAACACGTCCCGAACACCGTACCCCAGACCGGCAGGCCTTATTCCGCTTGTGAAATGATAAAGACATCGATCGTTGACCAAAACGAATTCACCGGGCTGCAACTCTTTAGCAAAAATGGGCGGACTTACCGGACTTTCGTAAAGGTGCGTTTCTGCGCCGATCAGGTTCTTGCGTTTGATGCAGAAAATACCGACAAAATCGAATCCATCCTGATGAATCCCTTCTGGCGCAGGTTCCCCCATCATATCAGACGCGGCAATGATTCTGATCTGATGGACGCCGATCTCCGTTGTTGCCGGCCCGATTTTGGAGAAATCGACGAACTGCGCAACCAGCATGTGGAAATCGGGAAGAGCTGTCAGTTGATCTTCCAATTCGGCGAAGTCGCGCTTGACTCCTCCGGCCAGTTTGTTGACAGCCGCGCTCTGCTCAAAGTATTTGTGTTCCAACCGCTTGAGATCCTCGGGCGGTCCCTGAAATCGTGAAAAACGGCGCAGTCGGAATTTTCCCTGTATGTAAGGGTCTAGAGGAAGGTTCTCGAAGTAGCGATCGAACGCTGCAAAGTCGAGATTCGAAATTCGCTCTAACTTATAGTTGAAATCTATGTTCCGAAGGACGCTCATGAAGAAATCCTAGTCCCTGGAATTGATCAATCAAATCGCATTTGTTATCGCCAGGCGCGGCGCGAGTCTATCCGCTTAGCGTGCATCGCTCCTAACGCGGCGTAGCCGCAACCAAAAACTGTTTCGGATGCCGACCCTTCTCGGGCGTTAGGTCAGCGCTTGGTAGGGTCCGATCTCCGAGCGGACCGGAGCTCCGAGGCAGTTCGTTCCGTCTGATTTTAAGTTTCCATTTCATTCCGAGCCGCTTCCTGAGCGGCTCTTGAGCCTGGAAATCTCACGAGCGCTCTGGCTCGTGGGATTTCCAGGCTAGCAACTCGCGCATTTTCGCGAAGTGCGCGCGGGCGGTGCCTGCGCTTGCCGGCTTTGTGGTTAGTTCGCGAAAATCGACGAATTCTGTGTAGCGCAAATCCAGGTCTTGGAGAAACGAACTCGGATAGCAGGGTGTCAGGCTGCCATATTTCTTGCGATTAGCACAGTGGGTAATCACCACCGTACGCATGGCGCGTGTGATCCCCACATAAAGTAACCGGCGCTCCTCGTCGACGCTCCCTTCGAGCTTGGATCGAGCATGCGGCAGAATTGACTCTTCGATCCCCACCAAAAATACATGCCGGAATTCCAGGCCTTTCGCCGCATGGAATGTGATTAACGTCACGCCCCCTTTGTCCGCCTCCGAGTCTTCCTGACGATCCCGATCCAGAGACATCTCGGCCAGAAATCCTGACAGGCCGTCGCTCGAGCGTGATTCGTATTCGGAAAGAGTCCGAATCATCTCCTGCACATTCTCCTGCCTGTTGAGAGCCTCTTCTGGCGATTTGGAACTCCGCCGCAAATCCTCCATATAACCAATCTCGCGAACTAACTCATCAGCGACAGCAGCGATCTTGGCTAACGGCCGGCTGAGTTTTGTTTCATACGATCCTATAAGATCCGAGAATCTCCTGATGGATTCACTTGAGCGCCTTGTCAGCCTTTCGTGGAAATCATCCGACCGAAACACTTCAAACAAGGATGTCCCCTCCCGATTGCTGAATTCAATTGCTGACTCGATCGTTGATGCCCCGATTCCACGCGCAGGCGTATTGATGATTCGCAGCAGACTTATGTCGTCCTGCGGATTAGCAATGCACGATAGATAGGCTAGTAAATCCTTCACCTCCCGGCGTTCGAAAAAGCTGTGGCTCCCCACAATGCAGTATGGGATCTGCAGCCGTCGGAGATTCGGCTCAAGAAGACGTGATTGCGCGTTCATGACAAAGATCACCGCAAAATCGGTCCAGGCACCAACGTCGGACAACCGGAGTCTCTGAATGTCCCCTGTGACAAAATTGGCTTCTTCCTCTTCGTCGGGTACCTGTAAAACGCGAATTCTGTCGCCCTCACCGTTTTCGCTCCAGAGAGATTTCGGTCTTCGGCGCGGGTTGTGCCGGATGATGCTGTTTGCGGCGCCCAGAATAGCGTTCGTGCTCCGATAATTTTGTTCGAGCTTAATTATAGTCGGATGATGAAAATGACGCTCAAATTCGAGGATATTAGAGACCTGCGCGCCGCGCCATCCGTAGATACTTTGATCGTCGTCGCCGACCACGCAAACGTTTTGATGAACCCGGGCCAGTTTCTGAATCAACTCCATTTGCAATTCATTCGTATCCTGAAATTCATCGACCATGATGAATTCGAATCGTTTTTCCCATCCAGCGAGAACATCCGGGAATTGTTCCAATAGGCGCACGGCCAGAAGCAGCAGGTCATCGAAGTCGAGCGCATTTAAGGTCTTCAAGTCTTCCTGGTACCGGTGAAAAACTGCTGCTGCCAAATCCCGCTCAGAAGGGGCAACTTGCAAACCCTGGTTTTTGACTTTGCTGATGAAATGCCGTGCCAGATTCGGATCCAGCTTTTCACCGGATGTTGCCAGGCGCGAAATGATCTTCCGGATAAGGCTCAGCTGATCAGCTTCGTCATAAATCGAAAAATTCGCTTTGTAACCAAGTTTGGCGATATCGGCGCGAAGAATCCTCACACAGAGAGCGTGAAACGTGCAGATGGCCAGTTTCCGGGCTTTTGCTCGTTCTACAGTGGAAGCGATGCGCTCGCGCATTTCATTGGCTGCTTTGTTGGTAAAAGTAACCGCCAGAATTTTGCCGGGATCAGCACCCTGGTGGATAAGGTAGGATATCCGCGTTACGATAACGCGAGTCTTGCCCGTGCCCGCACCCGCCAGGATCAGAACGGGTCCGTTTACGGTTTTGACAGCCTCCAATTGCGGGGGATTGAGATCGAAAAGACGAGCCATGAGAAATGAGTGATTAGCCTGCATTGATCCTAGCGCGGTGAAGCCGACCAAAAAACCGTTTCGGACGCTGAGCCTACTCGCGCGTTATGTCGCCGCTTGGTAGGGTCCGATCTCCGAGCGGACCGGGCTCCAAAGCCCGCATCGCAAAACGCGGTCGCCTCGGAGATGCGACCCTACCTGCTTGCGCGCTTTGGGACCGCTCCAGCGGCTTAAGAGCTTCCACCACCAGTTTCAGAGAAGAATTGTAACTTTCCTGGCATCCGCTGCGTGCTCAGGAGGTCTTCAAGGCGTCCGCATAACGTTCAGCTGCATAGTCCCAATTGATGACGTTCCAAAACGCTTTCACGTACTCCGGGCGGCGATTCTGATACTTGAGATAGTAAGCGTGTTCCCACACGTCGATGCCAACGATGGGAATCTGTTTTTGGTTCGGTTTGGAAACGGGCGAGTCCTGATTCGGAGTCGTAGTAATTTCCAGGTTCCCGGCACTCAGAACGAGCCATGCCCAACCGCTGCCGAAAAGCTTCGTCGCAGAGTCGGTCAGTTTGTCCTGGAAAGCTGAAAAGCTGCCGAACGTTTTATCAATAGCCTTTGCGAGTTCGCCGGTCGGCTTTCCGCCCTCGTTCTTTTTGAGGAGCTTCCAAAAGAAGGAATGGTTGTAGTCGCCGCCTGCGTTGTTGCGTACTGTTGTCCGGATGTTGTCCGGTATTTTATCCAGATTCAGCAAAAGCTCTTCGAGGGACATTTTCTGAATGGCTTCGGGAGCTTGTGCTAGAGCTTTGTTGAGATTATCGACGTAGGCGCCGTTATGTTTGTCGTGATGAATCTGCATTGTCTGAGCGTCGATGTATGGCTCCAGGGCATCGTAGGGATAGCCCAGTTCAGACAACTTGAACGGATATACTGAACCACTTGCGTTTGCACCGGCGTTCTCCCCTTGGAGAATCGAGGGAGCGATAGTGAAAGCGCCTGCGGTAAGAGCAACTGCTTTGATTGCTTCGCGTCGGGTCATCATGGGTCTACTTAGCATTCCGGGAGCCGGTGGGCTACCGAGGATCGCGACCGGAAGATTTTTAATGTCTCAGGCTTGTTTTCTTATCCGTTGATCCCTGGGCCCTCTCCACTTATAGTACGCCCCTCCTGTTATGAAGACTTCTACCACTAACGAACCGGCCATTGCACGTCAGGCACCTGCGCGGGGTGAAACGATGAACGGCGCCGAGATTCTCGTCGCTGCCATGGAGCGAGAGGGTGTAGAAGTAATTTTTGCTTATCCGGGCGGAGCCAGTATGCCGATCCATCAGGCACTGACGCGATCCCGTAAGATTCGAACGATTCTCCCACGGCATGAACAGGGAGGCAGTTTTGCTGCTGAAGGTTATGCTCGGGTGACCGGAAGGCCCGGGGTCTGTATGGCAACTTCGGGACCGGGAGCAACCAATCTGGTTACCGGAATTGCGGACGCCTATATGGATTCCATTCCGATCGTGGCGATCACGGGACAGGTTCCCCAGGAGATGATTGGAAGGGGAGCGTTCCAGGAGACGGATGTCTTCGGTATGACGCTTCCGATTGTGAAGCATAGCTACCTCGTCATGGATATCCTGGACATTCCGCGCGTGGTAAAAGAGGCCTTCTATGTCGCGCGGACCGGGCGTCCGGGGCCGGTCGTGATCGATATTCCCAAAAATATTCAAAATCAGATTACTCAGCCGGTTTTTCCGACGGATTTGACTCTGCGGGGCTATAAGTTACCGCCCAAAGCGGATCCGGTCGCTCTCAATGAAATCGTGGGACTCATTAAATCAGCAAAGAAACCGATGGTCTACGCCGGCGGAGGGATCATATCAGCGGATGCATCGGCTGAGTTGCTGGAATTCGCGGAACGAACCCAGATTCCGGTGGCGACGACGCTTATGGGGATTGGCGGTTTCCCCGAAGGTCATCCGCTCTCCCTGAAATGGCTTGGTATGCATGGAACAGTGTACGCAAACTGCGCTGTGAACGAATCTGACTTGCTGTTGTCCCTTGGCGTTCGTTTCGACGATCGGGTAACCGGCAAGGTCGAGAAATTCGCGGAGCATGGAACGATCGTGCATATCGACATCGATTTTTCAGAGCTGAACAAAAACAAGGTGGTGAAGTTGCCTGTGCACAGCGACATCAAGTATGCGCTGGGCGAACTCAACCGCCTCCTGCAGGCTGGGGGCTTTGAACGTTGTTCAGGCGGCTCGACTCGTTTTCCGGACTGGATAAAGAAGATCGATCAATGGAAGCAGCGGTATCCCGTTGATTTCCAGGATGCCGATGACGAGATTTTACCTCAGTATGTCATCCGGCTGCTGTATCAGATGACCCATGGGGAGGCGATCATCACGACGGGCGTTGGCCAGCATCAGATGTGGGCTGGACAATATTACGATTTTAATCGGCCGCGCCAGTTCCTGACTTCTGCCGGGCTCGGAGCGATGGGATTCGGATTCCCTGCAGCGATGGGGGCAAAGGTCGCTTTCCCAGACAAGCAAGTGATCGATGTCGACGGAGACGGTTCCTTTTTGATGAACATTCAGGAATTGGCCTGTGCCCACGTTGAAGGAATAGCAGCAAAGGTAATCATTTTGAATAACCAGCATCTCGGCATGGTGGTGCAATGGGAAGACCGTTTTTACAATAGCAACCGTGGGCACACGTTCCTTGGTGACCCGCGCGACAAGGAGCGAATCTATCCCGACTATGTCGCCTTGTGCCGCGGCTTTGGAGTGCCGTGCGAGCGGATCATCGATAAGAAAGATCTCCGGCCTGCGCTCGAGCGAATGCTGCAATCTGAGGAGTGTTACGCGCTCGATGTGATGATCCCTTATACGGAGCATGTGATGCCGATGATTCCTTCCGGGAAGACTTACAAGGACATCATCATCGACGACCGCTACGGAAAGTTTGAAGGCTGATCTGGATTGGCGGGGAGGGACGCGCTGGAGGCTCCGGTCTCCGTTGGGCGTTGCGGAAATCGATGGGATTCTGGGTTATGTCGTCGTTCCGCCTTCTTGCAAAAACGGGGTTCGTGCTTTTTCTGTTTCTGCCTCTAACAATCGGTTGCACCGGCGCGTCCGCGAGCGATAACCAGGGGGGCGGCAATCAGGCTCGAAGCAGATCTTGGAGAACAGCTTTGGAGGACCGTGGAATTACCTTCTCCGTTGAGTCAGATAGCGATGTTTTCGTCGACGCAAGGGGCGGGATAAATCAGCGCGCGGATGCGTTTAACTGGCTGAAACTTGGACTCAATCGACCTGATCAATGCTGCCAGTTCTTTTATTAACTCTTCTTTCGCAGCGGATCTTGTGTTCGGGGGTTCTGTACCCATCCCGATCTATCCATTCAACGCCTTGGCAGCCCGCTTGAAACTAAGCGCGGGCGACGAACATTCCGTCAAAGCGACGCTCCGTTGGGTGTATTTGATGGAAATTCCGCTACCCCGAAACTGGGCCCTTTCGCTCTCGATGCGCCTACGGAGCCATCCTATGTTACGGAGAAGTGCCTGGTTCCGAGAATGGATTTTACCTCTTCGCCCGCGGATCGGTTCTTCCCGCGGACCGAAATTTCACTTCCGTGTCGGCCGAGGTTGGAGGCGTTTACAAGGGAATCCTGCGGCGGCAAACAGACGCACGGGACTCCGTCGGCCTGGGTTTTGCGTATAGCGAAATAAGCAGGAACGTTCCAAGGCCGCGACCTTTACCTTACCTTCGGCGAGCGGTCGAAGATGAGGAACTGGACTGAGCCGATTTTTCGGATTTAGTTCTTCCTCCCATGGAAGAAAACGATCTTCTGGCTATCCGCCGCCAAAAACTCGGTCAGCTGTACGAGCATAACGTGGCGCCATTTGGGGGTCGATTTGATGTCAGCGATCCGATCGGCGTTCTACGTGCGAATTTCACGGAAGGAAAAAAGGTGCGGATCGCCGGGCGGATCACGGCACACAGGAACATGGGCAAGAGCCAGTTTCTTGATTTAAGTGATATCTCTGGCCGCCTTCAACTTTTTGTCAGTCTCAAGGAGTTGTCGCCCGAACAAACCGAAATTTTCGGCCTTATTGATCTCGGAGACTTTCTTGGAGTCGAAGGCGAGTGTTTTTTGACCAGAACAGGTGAACCCACTGTCCGCGTCGAGCGGTTTCAGATCCTGTCCAAGTCTTTGCGACCGCTGCCGGATAAGTGGCATGGCGTCAGTGATGTCGAGATCCGCCATCGACAGCGCTATCTCGACCTGATGGCCAATCCCGCTTCGCGCGACCTTTTTCTGTGCAGGATTCGGATTGTGCGTCAGATTCGCCAGTTTCTCCAGGATCGCGGGTTTCTCGAGGTGGAAACCCCGATGATGCAGACGATTCCCGGTGGAGCGGCGGCACAGCCGTTTAAGACGCATCACAATGCTCTGAACGTCGATCTTTTTCTTAGAATTGCTCCGGAGCTTTATCTCAAGCGCCTTCTTGTGGGAGGTTTCACGAAGGTTTTCGAGCTGAATCGCAATTTTCGCAACGAAGGTATTTCGCGACGCCACAACCCGGAGTTTACCATGCTTGAGGCCTATTGGGCCTATGCCGACTTCGAAATGATGGCGAACCTTGTTGAGGAATTGATCTGCAGCCTCGCCGAGTCCGAAATCGGCTCGCTTAGGATCGAACACAGGAATGAGGAAGGAGAAATATTGCGGACGATCGATCTCTCTCGTCCCTGGAAACGTGCTCGCTATGACGATCTGATCCGTCGGGTTGACGAGACCTGGTTTGACCGAACCAGGGATGAGAAACTTGCGCGTTGCCATGAACTGGGAATCGAATCGAATCCGCGCATGGAGGAGTTCGAATTAACGCAACAGATTTTTGAAAAGCTGGTTGAAGAAAAAACGATCGACCCGCTCTTCGTTACGCACCTACCCGTCGAACTGGTGCCTTTGGCCAAGCAAAACGCCGAAGATCCGCACGTAGTAGACGTCTACGAGTTGATTATGAATGGCCAGGAGATCTCGCCGGGCTACTCGGAATTGAATGATCCAACAACTCAGCGGCAACGCCTGCTGGACCAGGCTGGTGACGAGATCCAAAACCTCGACGAGGATTTTCTGTTGGCTCTGGAACATGGGATGCCGCCCGCCGGTGGGATAGGGATCGGTATAGACCGCCTCGTGATGGTATTGACAGGAGCCGAATCGATTCGAGACGTGATCCTCTTTCCGCATCTTAAGCCTAAGCCTAATGAATGAAGTCTCCAGCGATCATCGGAGGGCGTCCGCTCCGTCGGCGCCGCGTAACGGTGTCAATTTACTGCCGGCCACCGCTGCAAGGGACCGCAGCCCACCAAGGCTAGGCTCCAGCGATCATCGTTGCCATGACCGGATGGTCATTGCTGGCCGGACCCCTGGAACTGGAGGGCGTCCGCTCCGCCCTTCCTGGAAAACGAACATCGCCAAAGCCCGCGTCGCATGCTCACTTGGCAATCTTCCGATTCCGACTAGGTTCACCACCTCGTGCCTAATAAGATCCGGCTGCCATTCACCTGCTTTCTCGCGTTGCGCTACCTGAAGCCGAAGCGCACTTTTCTCTCGGTCATCACTTTGATTTCAATTCTCGGCGTCGTCCTGGGGATCAGTGTACTCATTATCGTTATCTCGGTGATGACCGGCTTTGAGCGAGAACTACAAAGGAAGATCATTGGATTTGATGCGCACATCGTTGTTCGGAGCAATGAGGTCATTCACGACTGGCACCGGATTTTAGATGAAGTGGAAAAAACGCCCGGGGTGGTTGCCGCCGCGCCTTTTGCCCAGGGGCGTGTAATTGTGCAGTTCCAGAATCGCCGATTGGCGCCGTGGCTTCGAGCGATCTCGCCCCAGATGGAGCAGAAAGTCGCCCACCTGAAACAATTCATCGTGGCGGGCGAGTTTGATCTGGGCGGGGATACGTGCGTCATGGGTTCGGACCTCGCTGCAAGCCTGGGTGTCGGGGTCGGCGACACAATCGAAATTTATTCGCCGCGCAACCTGGATGAAATCCAGAAAGATCTGGAAAAAGCTGAAGGTCAGTCCGAAAACAAGGAGTACATCACAAAGGCCCGCGAACTCATCCTGCCGATGGATTTGACCGTTACCGGGATTTTTTACTCCGGCCATTACGCGTACGACTCCGACTACATTATTGTTCCGCTTCACATTATGCAGGAAGCGTACGACCTGGGCGATGGAGTGCATGGATTGACCGTCAGGACACAGGATGCCTTTACCGTTGACGGAGTGAAACAGCGGCTCAACCGGTTCCTGCAGCCACCTGTCCAGGCGTACACCTGGATGGACGACAATCGGCAATTTTTTGATGCGATCCGGATCGAGCGTACGACGATGTTTTTTGTTTTGATTTTTGTGGTCATCGTGGCCGCCTTTGGCATCATGAGCACCCTCATCACGGCGACGGTTCAAAAGACGCGCGAGATAGGTGTGATGAAAGCGCTTGGGGCGCAGGTGAACCAAATCATGTGGATTTTCCTTGCCCAAGGCATGATCGTCGGATTTTTTGGGACTTTAATTGGGCTTGGCAGCGGCATCGCTCTTGTCCAATACAGAAATCAGTTTCGCGATTTTCTCGCTGCGACCTTTCACATCGAACTTTTCCCGGCTGCCGTTTACCAATTTGCAGAAATTCCGGCCGAAATTGTGCCGCGAGATGTGGTGATAATTTGTGTCAGCGGCTTCGTGATCTGTTCGATCGCGGCTCTTATTCCCGCATATTTTGCCGCACGGCTCGACCCGGTGAAAGCTTTGCGGTATGAATAGGATGCGAGCTTGAATATAGCGGCTTGACTTTGGCTTTATTTCTCTTCTCATCTAGTTTTCAGTTTGAATCACAGTCAATGGACCCAGGCGTATGAGAGCGGCGATTTCAGACTGGGAGCAGTTCGCTTCTCGCTACGGGGAATCGGATACCGAAGAGTTTTCCCTCAGCAGGCTGAATCCCGGAGATGTTCTTCGGGTTGTCACAGAGCACACGAACTATCTGTTTACGGTCGCCAGCAATCGTGAAGTGCGTCTCCAGTGCTCGCGTGCCGATCGACCTTCGGGCAACGTCAGGATATCGGGGTGCGGCTTTGGCTTTTCGCATGCGTTCAAACCCGGACACCTTTTCTGTGGCGGCCGGATGGAGTTCACTTTCCTTAGAAACGAAAAACTTACCCGTTATCGGACGACATCCATCCGGGCGATTGTCCACCGCCAGCAGGCCGTCTGAGGACAAATTCCCGTCATCATTCGCATAACGGGTTACCCTTTTCAGAAGGCGCTTGGCCGCGCCTCGCCAGGACCGGTTTCCTCTGTGATGACCCGAAAATCGACCAGGGTGTGTCGGGCGAAGACCATGGTTATCGGCACGTCTCCCGCGTCGAGCCCGCGGCCGATGGGGATTCGCCCGATCCGACGACGATTGTGCCGAGCATCGAAGGTGTACCACCGCTCGCCTAGGTAAACCTCAAACCAGGCGCTGAAATCCATCGGGTCCGGAACCGGAGGCACGCCGATATCCCCCAGATAACCGGTTACATACCGGGCCGGGATGTTCATGCACCGACAGAGAGTGATCGCGAGATGCGTGAAATCCCGGCATACACCGACGCGTTCCCGAAAAGAATCAAGCGCTGTCCTGGTGGCGCGCGCTTGAAGATAATCGAAACGGAGATGGTTGTGCACGAAATCGCAAATAGCCTGGACTCGGCTCCATCCCAAGGGTGTCGTGCCGAACGTTTGCCAAGCGAATTCAAGGAGTTCGCTGTCCACTTCGCAATACCGGCTCGGTATGATGAAATTCAGAGTCTCAACCGGCATTTGCTGTACATCCAGTTGGGCGGCGGCGGGCGCAAACGTGTCTGGTTCTCCACTGTCTCGTATGACCGCATTGTTCAGAAAGCGAATGATGCCGGCGGAAGGATTGACGCGCCCGCAATGATTTCCAAATCGGTCAAAATATTCCTCCACGGGCAGCTGCGGCTCTGTTCTGAAATCTTCGGCTTTCAGCAGGTCTCCTGCCCGCGTCGGGTGAACGCGCAGCACGAAGACGACTGCCGTCGGAAAGGGGAGATTCAGAGCAATGTCGTAACCGATTCTGATTAACATAAACGAAAATTCGCTGTTTCGGGATCAACTGGTCCTATCTCTCGGCCATTCGATGAGAGCACGGGTGAGAAGTCGCGCACCAATCAGTAGCGCTCGCTCATCGACGTCAAACACCGCCGTGTGCAAGGGAGTGATCTTCCGGTTGCTGGATTTGACGCCTAAAGCGACCATGCAGCCGGGGACAAACGGCAAATAATCGGCGAAGTCTTCCGCTCCCATGCTCGGCCGGTCACTGGTACTCACCTTGTTCGAGCCCAGCAACCGGCGGGCGATTGCCGCAAAATGCGTCGCTATTCCTGGATCATTGACTAGTCCAGGCAGAAGATCTTCGAAAGAGGATGAGATGTTCGTTCCAAAGGCTCGAGCAGCTCCGGAACAAAGCCGCTCAAGTAGTTCGCGGCCATGCGTAGCGATCGCAGGATTGAGCGCCCGGATTGTTCCCTTCATAGTAACCAGATCGGGAATGACATTGGAGGCGTGGCCACCGCTGACAAGACCGATCGAAACAACAATTGGATCCCGAGCGTCCGTGCACCTTGGAATCGCCTGATAAATGAGAGTGATGAGATGAGCCGCGGCTGCGATCGGATCGATCGTGGTATGGGGTCGCGCGGCGTGACCTCCACGCCCCCGCACCTCGATCGTGAAATCCTGGCAAAACGCGGTCCGAGGTCCGGGCGTAACGCCTACGCGACCGACAGCGAGAGTTGGATCGACGTGTAAAGCAATGATAGAGTTAACGCCTTCTAACGCCCCGTGAGCTAGCATCTCCCGCGCTCCATGGCCGATCTCTTCTGACGGCTGAAAAATAGAACGCCAGCCAACCGAAGGCGGCCTGGCACGGTGTAGGGCGAGAGTGGTTCCTAACAGAATTGCGGTGTGCGCATCGTGGCCGCAGGCATGCATGACACCCGGGTTCTGCGAACGATAAGGCACATCGTTCTCTTCTTGAATCGGGAGAGCATCAATGTCGGCGCGTATCGCTACGACCGGTGAATCAGGCACTTCGGACGGGATGATTTTCGTGATGATTCCGCGTTTACCAGGAGCCACTTCGTGCGAAACACCGCCGGCGGTCAACTGCTTGCTGACATACGCCGTTGTCGCAAATTCTTGCCCGCTGAGCTCGGGATGCTGGTGTATGTGGCGTCGAACCTGAGAGAGTTTGGGGGCGATCCGCTGGAGTTCGGCGTCCATGCGCTTCAACAGAGTCTGGGAGGCGGCTTCAGCTTTTGGCGCACGCATTGAGAGGACCGAAGAAAAGAGAATGGCTTACGAGATGATTATATTCCGGATCAACGGGTATCGGCAATGTGAACCTTTGTGGGGAGGGACGGCCTCCGTGCCGTCCCATCATTAACGCCGTTGGAGGGGCGTTACTCACGACGCCCGGATGCGCGGTAAAAGATGTTGCTGACAGCCTGCAGTTCGTTTTCCGATAACAAATTAATTGGGCGGCGCCGAGGCCGAAATCTGATGGATCTTCTTGATGGCTCCCTCGATCTCGAGCAAGGCCTCCGCCAAAGTCGGGCTGAGTTTTACCAATCTTGGGACAGCCTGACGTAATGTATCGGCCATGAACCTCAAAAGATTTTCCGTTGTGCCAAATTTGGCGACATTAAAAATTCGATGCTTATCCCATGCCCTGCCTTTGGCTTCCTCGCTGGTAAGTTCACCTATACGAATCTGAACGATCTGCCTAACAAGTTCGCTGACCAGGTAGCCGTCCCTGCCGTGCAGTTTTTTGTCAGTCTGTCGAAGTTTTTCCATCGTGGTGATGGTCCAGTCCTCATAGTAGAGCTGTGCGGCAGTCAGAACGGCGGCTTGACCCTCCGCACTGTCGGCCAATTCTTCGATGATGCGCCCGAGAAGATTTTGGTAATAGCTTTCGGCGGTCTCAAATCTGTTCTGTAAATCACTCGATCTTTGGTACCGGTCTCTTACGGTCATCACCTGCACAGAGTGTATCATCTCTTCGCGGATGCCAGATCGAATCCTGAGACGGTAACGTTCGTCGTCCTTATCCATCAAGTCCCAGTCAGCGATCAACGGATAGTAGAAGGCGACGATGTTGATATTGCCGAGATTATCAACGTTGTAACAGGAAGCAAAATAGGGAGGTTTTCTCGATTTGCTGCGGTTGATTCTTCTCTGTGCATACGATACCGAGAATCCGATGTCCAGCGCTTTGAGTGAAGGTTTTGCTCTGGCAATTTCACAACAAAGAATCCTTCGCGGAGCTGAGTCCGTGTTGGCGGGAAGCGCGTGAGATTCAATGAGCTCTGGCATTGCCAAATTTTTTGTTGGTTCCTTGGAGATTTCAGGCGGACATCGGCTTGATCCGTCTCCTGCTCAACTAGGCAACAAGGTCCAGCGCACCGCCCCGATGTGGTGCACAGCATAATATGTGCCAGGCAATCTTGAATCTCAATCCCCTCCCTGTATGAGGGGATTCTTTTCCATCGGCAAGTTGTGATATTTTCCCCTAACATCTGTGCGCCGGGAAACTCTCTGAAGGCCTTGGGGCGCCGTATCAAAAAAGTGAACAGTGATTTGCTCTCACTCTTTGGAATCACCTATGCAACGATTCAATGTGAATCTGCATGCGCGAAGAAACGAATGCGAGTCCCCGCGGACTGCGTCTCATCTGAACTTAATCGCGGAGATACTTCGTCGTGTCACTAATCAGCTTCTCATCCAATCCAATGATCCGGGTGCGGCCCAAACTATGCTCGAGAACACAGGTTATCTTTGATTTTCCACTCAGATGCTCACCGGGGTTTGCCAGATCATATTCGTATGTGCCTGTCACCTTGTAGACATCGCGTTTTTCTGGAACTGCAAAAATTTCGGGTTCTTCCAAAGGGCCATATTTGCGGGTGGGCCAACGTCGATAGAGGGAAATGATTTGTCTCTCCGCCTGCTGGCGGGTAAGCGCATGTCCGAAATAAAACACCTTGGGAGCCAAATACTTTGAACGGTCGCGCGGATCCGTCGTCTGTCCTGCTTCGATATATTGTTCGATCACCGAAGTCAGTTCGGAGGCGATTGCCGATTTCGCTTCGTCCGTCATGTGCGAGGTTCTTTGAGAAGCTCCGGGTTTCTGTTCGGCGCAAATGGCGTTTGACCCCGCAGCAAGCGCGGCGAGGAAACAAACGGGCAGAGTCTTGGAAAATGGCGTCAAAACTTAGATTTTCTGCAACTCATGAGTTGCGAAGCTCGCAAATGCTCTCAAACATATGCGCAATATTGCTCGACTTAGACGGTGTTGTCATCGATTCGGAGCCTGCTCATGAACGGTCGCTGATTGAAGCAAGTGACCGGTTGGGTCGCAGGATTACTTTGTCGGACACGAAACAATTCAAGGGATCCACCGAGCTCGATTGCGCAGGTACTCTTCGGGAAATGACTAATTCGGCTGAAAATCTTTCGCGGATTATGCAGCTGCGCATTGATGCCTTTCGAACGCTCTTCAAGGAGGTCACGCTGGTGGAAGGTGTTCTCCTTTTCTTGCGCCGGTGTAAAGCAAAGAAATGGCCTATGGCCCTGACCACGTCGGCGCAAAGAGACATCCAGGAACTTGCCTTTAAGCAATTCGGATTAGCGGGTTATTTCGACTTCGTAGTTACAGGAAACGATATTATCCACGGGAAGCCGGACCCCGAACCCTATGTGAGGACAGCGGAGAAAATCGGATATCCTCCTTCGCGATGTCTGGTTGTTGAAGATTCGACAAACGGCGTCCGATCCGCGAAGGCGGCTGGATGTCAGACGGTTGGAATCACAACTTCGTTTTCCTCGGATAGTTTGTTGGCAGCAGGAGCGGACATCGTTGTTCGAGGTTTCCCCGAACTGGGCAAAATCCTATTCGAGGAGGTCTACGATTAGCGAGGCCGCGCCTCAGACCAGCGAAATCCCTCCGAGCAGATTATCATTGATAAACGAATGAAAACATTCTTCGCCTCTTTCTTCGGTACGTTCTTTGCAATCCTTTTTCTGATTGGCTGCGCCTTTATGGGCTTGATTGCGATTGTGGTTCTGATCGGGGCTTCGCAAAAAGAGCCAAAGTTGCCGGACAAGGCGCTCTTGGTTCTTGACGTGGCCACTCCAATCACCGATGCGCCGCAGCAGTTCGAGCCTAGCCAGCTGCTGTCCGCTTTTTCCGAGGATCAACAACCCGCCCAGGTGAGCCTGAGAGAGGTGCTGCAGGCGATCAGCCGTGCGGCAACCGATCCGAAGATTAAAGGAATCTTTCTGACAGGGAACCTTTTGCCGGTCACCAACTACGCTTCAAGTTATCCAGCGCTAAAGGAGGTGCGCGAAGCTCTGGCTAATTTCAAGCAATCGCAGAAGCCCGTTTACGCCTATCTGCAGTTTCCCTTCGCGCCCGCCTACTACCTGGAATCGGTCGCCGACGAAATTTTCGCGGATCCCCAAGCCGAGTTTGTCTTGCGCGGTCCGTCAACGATCCCGCTCTATTTTGCCGGGGCGCTCAAGAAGTACGGGATCGGCATTCAGGTATTTCGCGTCGGCAAATACAAGTCGTTCGTGGAACCGTACATTCGCGAAAACATGAGCCCCGAGAACAGGGAACAATTACAGAAACTATTTGATGACGTCTGGAGCGAGGTAAGGAACACAATCGAACAGGCGAGAGCGCTGGCCCCTGGCACCCTGGAAAAACTGATAAACGACAACGGTCTAATCGACGGTGAACTTGCCGTTAAAAGCAAGCTCGCCACAGAGCTCGTGTCCCAATCGGAAATCATCGAACGGCTCAAGGCGCGCTATGGCGAGGATAAGAAGAACAACACCTTCCCCCAAACGACGGTTTCCTCTTACTTGGCGGCAATAGGGGTGAGGACAGGGGCGGCTTCGACGGACACGCCTCATATTGCGGTCGTCTACGCCGAAGGGGAGATCGTCGACGGCGAGGGGATGGCCGGAAATGTCGGAGGAGATAGATATGCGCGCGAAATCAGGAAGCTCCGGCTTGATCCGAGCGTCCGGGCAATCGTGCTGCGAGTCAACAGCCCCGGCGGAAGTGGCTTTGCATCCGAACAGATCTACCGCGAGTTGAAAAGCGCGGAAGCCGTAAAGCCGGTAATTGTTTCAATGGGAGGTTATGCCGCGTCGGGTGGATATTACATTTCGGCTGCCTCAAGCCATATCTTCGCGGAGCCGACGACCGTTACTGGCAGCATAGGTGTTTTTGGCTTGCAGGTGAATTTCGAAGAATTAGCGAAGACCAATGGGATTACGACCGATTCAGTTACCACCACCACGCCGCTGACGACGCTGTTTTCCCCGTTCAAACAGAAATCGGAGGCTGATCTGGCAATCCTGCAAAGAGCGGTCGACAAGTTTTATGATGACTTTCTAAAACGCGTTTCGGACGGCCGCAATATCCCGGTTCCCCGGGTCGACGAAATTGCCCAGGGCCGTGTGTGGTCCGGGATCGAAGCTCAAAAGATCAAGCTCGTCGACGAAGTCGGCGGGTTGCGCTCCGCAGTTTCGTACGCTGGGAATCTTGCTCATCTAGGGGCGCATCCCGTGATCACGGAGTTTCCCGCGCGCAAAGAATTTAATGAAAAGCTTCAGGAAATACTGAAAGCGGCGCCCAGACCTCCGGTAGCCAAGTTTGATCCGATACGCTTGGGGTTTGAGCAGTTCGAAGACCAATATAAGGATCTGCGGGCCCTCAATGATCCGAAGGGAATTTACAGCCGGTTTCCAGCAGGTATTCTCTGGAACTGACACGTATTTGTGAGCGCCAACTATAAGAGCGAGTCTGCTTCACCGATCGGCACTGCTCCCAACGCGACCTGAGATCCTTGCGTCTCACCGGTCTGAGGCGCGGCCTCACTAGATGGAGGTGAATGCCCGGCCGCTCGCATATTGCTGAAGTCTCTGCTGCATCCCTCCTGCCTGAGCCTTGCGGTCGCCTGAATCCAACCTTGAGATCGCCAGTTCTTGATATTTTACGGCATCAGAAAAGTTGCCGGCACTGGCGGACGCCGCGGCCAACGTGTCAATCGAAAACGCGTTTTTCCATTGGCTCAGCTCGCATGCCCGCCGGGCAAGAGCTACGGCTCGCCGGCCATCGCGAACCCGGCTGTCCCGCGAAGTGGCAAGCAGCCACGCAAGATCGTTCAGTGTTGAAGGATCGTTCGGCTGCAGACGGGCTGATTGTTCTAAGGATTTCTTTGCTTCCCCGGAGCGTCCGTACTCGATGCAACTTCTGGCCTTGCTAGCGTAAAGTTCCGCAAGCAGGCCGGGCGAGACGTTACTTTTCCGAGCCAGGTTGATACTCGTATCGATCTGCTTCAACGCCTCTTCACCACGCCTGGCGAGAACCAAAACGGCTGATTTCAAGAAATAGGACCGCCAGTTGCCCGGGTCAGCTGCTATCACCCGGTCGATCGCCGCGAGTGCCTGATCAACTTTTCCGGATTCCGCAAGTTTGAATGCGTCATCTAGTTGCGCTTGGCCTATTGTCATGCGCTGTTTCCAGATCTCGCCCCATCCGGACGGGTTTTGCGCCCATCCGGATTGCGCGCCATTGAAAACCAGATGAAGTCCCAGCAAAGCTAGGAACATTGTGAAAAGAAATCGTGTATTATTCATGACAGCACCATGCAACGACTCATTAGACTTCTGATTTACTCGGCTAGCCTTGTAGGATATCCTATTTTTCCTCTTTTTCACGGCGTAAAGGCGAGCGAACCCCCGCGATCCATTTCCGGCGTGAGTCTTAGTCGGAGCACGGGTAATCATCTCTTTGTTCCGGTTCGCGTCAATAATCGGCCTGCATGGTTCGCGGTGGACACGGGTGCGGCGCTCAGCATCGTCGATTCGAACAAGGCGAAGGTTTTAGGACTCGCAAAAAGCGCTAGAGTCGTTGAAGTCCCTAAACAGATCGAGGTCAATAGTCGAATCGTTCCTGTGGCGCTCGTGGATAGTCTCTACGTCGGCAGCGAGAACCTAGGCTCAGGTCCCGTTGCCCTGATTGATCTAAAGGATTTTCGAGCCAAACTCCGCGATTCAGGTGCCCACGTCTCAATGGACGGCATTTTGGGCTTAGACATACTTCAGCGCTATAGCGCCGTCATTGATTGTCGTAATCAGCGCATTTTTCTCGAGACCCCGGGCGCCGATCCGCGATCGGTCGTTCAATTCGCGAAAAGACACCGGTACAAGGCGGTTCCGATGCGTATTACTCACTCCGGTGCGCTCGAAATAGAAGGTCGAATTGGTGTGAACCGATACAGTTTCGTAGTCGACACTGGCGGCTTTGCAACCTTGCTTCCGCTCCAAGTTGCGAGGCAAAATGCGATTCCGGTTATCGGTACGACAGTGAATGCGAAGGGCATCCACTCAAAAGAACGTCCGGTTGGCGTGACGATTGCCCAACAGTTCGATCTGGGAAAATACCCTTTGGGGCCTGTTTTAATCGGCGTCACCGCTCTTCCGGAGGGGCCGGACGACCTCCGGTACCAATTCGGCGGGTTAATCGGTGCGGATTTCTTTTTCGAACACGGCGGCATTATCGACGTCGGAAAACAGACACTCTATTTCAGATAGAATTGAATCCAGTCGGAAACCTGGCAAAGGCGAGGGCGCATTGGGTCAACCGGAACACGATTGCCTGGGTTGGAGCCGACCCGAACGACATTTACCGGTTGCACTATTCCGCGACGGGTGGAATCAACATAGATAGCACCGCCGGCGTGCAAGGGGGTGGATTCATCCCACTCACAACTGTCTCCGGCGGTCTTGTTCAATCCGTTCTTGAACGGTTCCCATACCTGAGGGGAGCCACTGCATTTCGGATTTCTCCAGATCTATTCACTCAAATCCCGGGATTCCTGAAAGGGCAATTGGTTCTGGTACAGTTCGATGATGATCGACCCGTTGATGCGACGTCATTGCAAATTTCCGGCGTTTTGGATGATCTATTTTATTTTGACGGACAACTAGGGGCCCGCCCGTTTGACCGTGCAGTCCGGTTTCGGTTATGGGCTCCAACAGCTCAGTCCGTGCGCCTGCTGATCTATGACGATCCAGGGGGCACGGTTCCTGTGATCTATTCGATGACCGAAAACCCGCCGGGAGTTTGGGAAACGCGTCTCGGCGATTCCGCATGGTTCAATCGAAAATACTATCTCTACGAAGTGAAGGTGTATTCAAGAGAGGAAGGCCGATTGGTGACCAACCTCGTCACGGATCCGTATTCATTCGGCCTTTCCGCTGATTCTTCAAAGAGTCTTTTGGTCGACTTTAGCTCACCGCTCGCGAAACCGGCTCTTTGGAAGGACGCTCCAAAACCGCATTTGGCCAGTGGGGCGGACATCGTATTGTACGAATTGCACATTCGTGACTTTTCAATTTCCGACGAGACAGTCCCCATAGGAGATCGCGGCAAATACACGGCGTTCACTCATTTCTTTTCCAGGGGCATGCTGCATCTCTGGAGTCTTGCCGATTCAGGATTGACACACGTTCATCTACTTCCTTCCTTCGACTTCACTTCGGTACCTGAGCTTGCAAGCGAGCAGGTGGTGCCTGTGATTGACCCGTCGTGGGGACCCGCCTCCCCTTTGCAACAGGCGGCCATCGTCGATGTCAGAGATCGCGACGGATTTAATTGGGGCTACGACCCTTATCACTACGGAGTTCCGGAGGGAAGCTATTCAACCGCGCCATCGGGCCTTGACCGGATCCGAGAATTCCGGCAAATGGTTGAGTCCCTGCATTTGATTGGCCTTCGCGTTGTCATGGATGTCGTCTACAATCACACTGCGAGCGCCGGTCAGGATCCATTTTCAGTTCTCGATAAAGTCGTACCCGGGTATTACTACCGGCTTGATCGCAACGGCGACTTCTACGCCAACACTTGCTGCCCGGATACCGCGTCGGAACATCGGATGTTTTTCAAGCTGATGCTTGATACCCTCGAGATTTGGGCGCGCGAATACAACCTCGACGGCTTTCGCTTTGATCTGATGGGCTTCAGCTTCGTAGATAATCTGCTGGAAATAAAGAAGGCTCTGCGTGCGATCGATCCGACGATCTATCTTTATGGGGAAGGGTGGGATTTCGGCGAAGTGGCGGACAACTCCCTGGGTGTCAATGCGACTCAGACGAACATGGCTGGAACCGGAATAGGAACGTTCAGCGACAGGGGGCGCGACGCGCTTCGGGGAGGAGGACCACACGACCGCGGCCATTCGCTGGTCGAGAACCAGGGATTCATCAACGGCCTTTGGTATGACGACAACAGCTCTTCCTCGCTCCCTCGCGGTGAGCGTCTTCAACAGCTTCTAGACGCGGGAGATCTGGTAAAGTTAGCCCTTGCGGCGACAATCAAAGATTACCAATTCATGGATAGCCACGGACAGCTCGTTAAGGGGGCCGAATTGAGATACAATGGTCAGCCGGCCGGCTATGCGAAAGATCCGCCAGATGTGATCAACTACGTCTCGGCCCATGATAACCAGACGCTGTTTGATATTAACCAGTACCGAATCCCGATGGATGCGACGATGGATGATCGGGTTCGCACCAACAATTTAGGCATTGCCTTGGTGGCCCTGGCTCAGGGAATTCCTTTCTTCCACGCGGGGGATGATATTCTCCGCTCGAAGTCCTTTGACAGGAACAGCTACAACTCGGGGGACTGGTTCAATCGACTCGACTGGTCGTACCAGACAAATAATTTTGCCGTCGGTCTTCCGCAGCAGCTCGACAATTGCGGTGATTGGGCCGTAATGACCCCTTTCCTTCTGAATCCCGCGATCAGGCCCGGGTTCGACGCCATCTATCAGGCGCATCTGTACTTCAGGGAGATGCTTCAAATCCGCAAATCAAGTCCACTTTTCCGGCTGCGAACTGGACAAGAGGTGAAACAACGCCTGAAGTTTTGCAATGTCGGCCAAAGCCAGCAACCGGCTTTGATCGTGATGAT